>JBEVLE010000140.1:0-5036 GCA_040509335.1 Longimicrobiaceae bacterium
CGCCTTACTCGGCGCTGCCGGGGTTGCTGCCGCCCGTCGTGTAGAACGGGATCTGGATGGCGGCCAGCTCGCGGCCCGGGACGGGGAAGTGCAGCGGCGTCCCCTTGGGGAGCTGCCCCCACCCGCGGTTGTCGAACCAGCGCACGAACGGATCGACGCCGGCTCCCTCGATGCCCTTCTCGTACATGATCGCATCCATCAGGCTGCCGCAGGCGCCCGCGGCGTTGCGCGGAGCGCAGCCGCTGCTCACCGGGACCCCGGCGGCGGTCACCGGCGGAAGCTGGCCGTTGGTCACCCGGCTCCGGTTGATGGCCACCGCGGCACCCGCCGCGTCGCCCCGGCGCAGGAGCCCCTCGGCCTTGAGCAGGTCCATCTCCGCCCGTGTCACGATGGGAAGCGCGCCCGCCCGGTAGTTGCCGCCCAGGCGGAACCACTGGTAGTTGGAGAAGTTGTAGAGTCCGCGCCCGGTGTTGAACTGCCCGTCGGTGGTGCAGTAGCGGAAGTAGCTCCCGTTGGCCGGCACGCCGGCCACCGGGGCGGCCGCCCCCTCCACGCGGCGGTCCGGGGTGCGGATCGAGATCTTGGTCCGCTGCGCCACCGGCTTGGCGAGCCACGCCTGGTACTGCCCGGTGGTGTCCGCCGGCCCGATGATCTTGGTGTCGATCCGCATGGAGATGGTGGTGCCGCCGTCGCAGGCGCGGATCCCGGCGGCGGTGTTCACCGACCACTGGGTGTACGCCTTGTACAGGCTGGACAGCAGGTTCACGTCGCCGATGGGCGCGTGGTCCGCCGTGATCCCCGCGTCCACCAGGCGGACCACCTCCGCCCAGTTCACCGCCGCGCGCTCCGTGGGATTGCGGGCGGAGTACGCCAGGGTGCGCGCCGCGTAGCTGTTGGCCAGCCGGACCAGGTCCGTGTTGCGGAGCGTGAGCCCGTTGATCCACGTGATCGGCAGCGTGAAGGTGTCCGCCGCCGCCAGGCGCGCCGCCTCGGCGAGCATGGCCACCGCCGAGTCGCGGACCTCGGTGTACGGCTTGAGCTGAAGCTGGCGCAGCACCTCCGGGTCCTGCATGTCACGGTCCTCGGACACCACGTACGACTTGTCGTAGTACATGGCGTAGTAGCCGTGCAGCAGCCCCTGGGTGAACTTGGCGAAGGCACGTCCCCGCGCCGTGCGGTCCACGCCTTCGATCATCAGCTTCTGCGCCGGGCCGCCGATGCCGTTGACGTAGCGCAGCCCGTTGTTGGCGTTGTTGATCGCGCCGTACCAGGCGTACCACGGGCCCTGGTTGACGAAGCGGTTCGCGTACGCCGGGTCGTTGTTGAACGTCCCGCGCGGCTCGGTGTTCAGGTCCAGCACCCCCACGTTGGTGAAGGTGGCGGTCATCTCGTCGCCCATGGCCGCCACGCCCAGGCTCGCGTCGATCATCCCCTGCGTGTAGTTCCAGTAGGGGCGCCACGAGCTCGCCACCAGCGCTTCCACGTCGACCGGGTCCTGGTAGATCCGGTCGATGTCCGGAGCGTTCGGGTTGGGGACCGTGAGGTCCTGGCACCCGGCGAGGAGCAGCGCCGCACCCGCGGCGGCCAGCCCCTTCTTCAATTTATTTCTCATCGGCTCTGGTCTCGTTGAGTGAAGGCTAGAAGCTGAACTCGATCAGGGCGGTCACGGTCCGGTAGTTCGGGTACACGAAGTTGTCCTCCAGCAGCTGCGTGTCGCTGCCCGCGGAAACCTCGGGGTCGTACCCGGTGAAGTTGGTCCACGTGAACAGGTTCCGGCCCACCAGCCCGATCGTCGCGGTTTCCGCACCCAGGCCGCGGAGCATGCGGAAGCGGCGAGGCGAGATCTGGTACTGCACCGAGAGCTCGCGCAGCTTCACGTACGAGGCGTCCTCCACGAAGCTTTCCGTGGGGTTGTTGCCGTTGTAGACCGTGAAGTAGTAGTCGATCGGCTTCTTGTCCGCCTCGGACTTGCCGGCCTGGTCCACGTCGGCATGGCGGAAGTACTGGTACATGCGCTGCTTGGTGCTGTTGTACACCTCGGCGCCCACCTGCGAGTCCAGCACGCCGAACACCGACAGCCCGCCCAGGCGGAACGAGTTGGTCAGGCCCCAGTGGAAGCGGGGAAGCCCGTCGCCGATGCGGACCAGCGCCGGCGCGCCCAGCGAGTCGAGCTGCACCAGCGGGTGGCCCCAGCGCACCGCGCGCCCGGCGACCGTGCCGGAGGTGTTCCACAGGAGCTGGCCGCTGGTGTTGCGCTTGGTGCCGTCCGCGACGCTGTTCCCCTGGCCGACCCACACCACGTAGCCGTCGTCGTTCACCGCGAACTGGTCGGAGAACGGCTGCAGGTTGGCCGGCAGCTGGTCCATCCCGGTGAGGAAGCGGCGGCCGTAGTAGATGCCGAGCGTCTCGTTGAGGCAGCGGTAGGTCACGCCCGACACGAAGCAGCTGCGGTCCCACTCCGTGATCTTGTGGCGGGAGCGGTCGGCGATGAGCCCGACGCTCCAGCTCATGTCGCCGCGCTGGAGGAGCTGCGCCTCCAGGGTGGCCTCCAGGGTGTTGCCCGTCATGGTGCCGCCGTTGGCCCACTGGGAGAAGAACCCGGTGGCGCCCTTGGGCGGGAGCTGGATGATCTGGTCGGTGGTGACCACGTTGGCGTAGGACAGCTGCAGCGACACGCGGCCGTTGAAGCCGATCATGTCGACGCCGACCTCCTGCTCGCGGGCGTGCTCCGGGCGAAGCTCGCGGTTGCCCTTGTCACCCAGCGAGATGGAGCCGCTGCTGGTGACCGCGTACGTCTCGTACTGGTCCGCGTAGTTGGGGCGGCCGCCGGCCGTGCCGATGGAGTAGCGCGGCTTGAACTCCTGGATCCAGGAGACCGGCCACCACGACTCCTCCGCCATGCGCCAGGCGGCGCTCGCGCGGTAGTAGTTCTGCCAGCGCTCGTCCGGCCCGAACAGCGAGCTGCCCTCGCGGCGCCCGGCCAGGTCCAGGATGTAGCGGCCCGCGTAGTCGAAGTTGGTGTTGAGCAGGTACGCGTTGGAGCGGATGTCCTCCGACGCCGAGCTCACCGTCCGGGTGCGGGCCTGGTCCAGGTCCGGCACGCCGCGCGTGATGAAGCCCTCGCCGTAGGCGCGGAAGAAGTACTCGTCCTCCTTCTCCGCCTGCGTGCGGAGCACGGTGCGCGTGCTCAGCGCGCCGACGTCGCCGCGCAGGGTGGCGCCGAAGGAGGCGTTGATCGCGTCCGCCGACGTCTGGTCGTTCTGCAGCGTCCCCTGCGGGTCCGTCCCGCTGAGGAAGGGCGTGCCCTTGGGGACGTACTGGTCCGAGAAGCGGTTGGACCGGTCGTACGCGAAGTCGCCCTCGAAGGAGAGCCAGCCGAGCGGCTGGTAGCGGCCCGCGACCGAGGCGGTGGTCCGCTCGCGCTTGGAGTTGTTGTCCCGGCTGGTCTGGCGCCAGATGGGGTTCTCCAGCGGCGCGGTGGGATCCGGCTGGTACAGGTACTCGCCGTTCTCGTTCTTGGACAGCAGGTCCACGTCGCGCGGCATCAGCAGCAGGTCCTGGAACGGAGACCCGGAGAGATCGTCGCGGTGCGACCGCATGTGGTACGCCGACACCTGGAAGTTGAGCTTGTCGGAAGCCCGCTGGTCCAGGTTGATGCGGAAGTCGTAGCGGCGCAGCCCCTCGTTCTCGAGCAGGACGCCGGCCTCGCGAGCCGCGATCGCCGACACGTAGTAGTTCGTGTTGGTGAGGTTCTGCGACAGCGACACCGAGGTGTTGGAGAAGTTGCCCGGATCGAAGAACTGCTTGATGGGGTTGTAGACGGTCCCCGGGTACGCCTGGTCCTGGAAGCGCGCCTCGGTGGCGGTGCGCTGCGCGCGGGTGGCGGCGACCGCGCCCGTGGAGGTCAGGTACTGGCCGGCGCCGTTGATCTGGAACTCGTGGCTGCCGGAGAGCGGCACGTCACGCATCAGCGAGTTGACGCCGAACTCCTGGCGCGCGTTGAGTCGCAGCGACCCGTCCTGCAGGCTGCGCCCGCGGCGGGTGCGGATCTGGATCACGCCCGAGCCGGCGCGCGAGCCGTACAGGCCGGCGGCGGCGGCGCCCTTGAGCACCTCGATGCTTTCCACGTCCAGCGACTCGATGTCGACGGAGCTGGAGCCGAGGATCACCCCGTCCACCACCAGCAGCGGCGCGGTGGAGCGCTGGATGCTGGTGGGGCTGCGGAGCTGCACGGCCACGTCGGAGCCGGGCTGGCCGCTGCCGCGCACCACCTGCACGCCCGCCATCTTGCCCTGCAGCGAAGCGATGGGGGAGCCGGCGGCGGGGACGACCAGCTTGTCCTCGTTGATCTTGCCGACGGTGAACGGGACCCGCGTGAGCGAGGTGGGGTCGGTCACGCCCGTGACCACCAGCTCGTCCAGCGTGAGCGCCTGCGAGGTCATCTGGAAGTTGACGGTCGTCGGCGTGCCGGCGGCGACGCGGGTGCCGTCGCGCCGCACCTCGCCGTAGCCGATGAGCGAGGCCGTCATGTTGTAGCTCCCGGCGGGGACGTTGGCGATCCCGTACCGGCCGTCTGCTCCCGTCACGGCGCGGAGCGACGTCCCGCCGAGCGTCACCTGCGCGCCGGCGAGCGGCCGGCCCGTGTTCTGGTCGGTTACCTGGCCGCTGACCGACGTCTCCTGCGCGAGCAGGGGGTCGGCCCAGGCCGGAGCGAGTGCCAGCAGCGACGCCAGCAGCGCTCCCTTCAACGACGATCGAAGTCTCACGGGTTCCTCCGTGCGAGGGGGGGGGAATGCGGAGCGGTGCTCCGCGGGTGGAACGGACGGAAAACAACGACGCGGCCGCAGGGGTGCGCGGCCGGCACATTGGAATTCCCGGATCGTGAAGCCCGGCGCGGAGTTCGCCGGCAGAGACTGGGGGTTCGCCGGGACCGCCCCGGCGTTGCTACGGTCTTCAGTCGCAGGTTTAAGGTGCGTATAGTGATACGCGACTGCCTGATTGCTGTCAAGGGCCGCAACCAAGGGGCCGGTGCCTGT
>JBEVLE010000141.1:0-10287 GCA_040509335.1 Longimicrobiaceae bacterium
TTCGGGCGTGCCCCCGGCTGGCGCCGGGGTCGGGCTTCGGCTCCGTAACGCACGAAACAACCGTGCGTAACGGAGTCGAGCCCCGGCAAACTGCCGCCGGGTCTCGCCCCTTCGGGCCGTAATCCCTCACGCGGTTTCCGCAGATGTTTGGGGGTGTGCGGGAATTGCAATCCGGCGGGTGAAATGCAACGGGCGGCGCCATCTGGAGGCGCCGCCCGTCGTTCGTTACGCCCTCTCAGCTCCGGCGGTCGCGCCGGTCCTCCCGGCGGTCGCGGACGTCCTCGCGCCGGTCGCGCACGTCCTCCCTGCGGTCCAGTCGGTCCTCGATCCGGTCCCACACCCCGCCGACGTGGCGGCGGTCCCTGCGGTCCTCGCGGCGATCGCGCACGTCCTCCCTGCGGTCGCGCACGTCCTCGCGCCGGTCGCGGCGGTCTTCGCGCCGGTCCCGGCGGTCCTCCAGGCGGTCGCACCAGCGGGTGCCGCAGCGCTGCGCGGCGGGGGTGGCCGGCTGGGCCGCGAGCGCGGGCGGCGCGGCGAGCAGGACGAGGGCGAGTGCCAGGTGACGGGGTCTCATGTGCATGCTCCGGGTGGTGCGTGGCGCGTGGCCGCGCACCCGCGCGGCCTCCCCCGGATGTACAGCGCCCCCGCCCGCGGCGTTGGGAGCCGACCCTGCCCGCCTCAGGCGTCCCCGCCCCCTCCGCGTGCCGCGGCGGTGGACGCCTCCCTGGCATCGGCGCCGACGATGCTGCCGGCCCACACTGTCGCCGGACCGCGGGGCTTCCGCCGGGCGGCCAGCTCCGCCCCCAGGCCGGCGTAGAGCGCGGGGTTCACGGGCATCAGGAACTCGGCGGCGGGGTTGCGGGAGCGGACGGTGCGCGCGCCAATGTCGCGAAGCAGGTCGTCGAGGTAGTGGAAGGTGAAGGGGATGAGGCAGGTGCCGCCGGCGGCGCCGCGCGGGCGCTCGGCGCGGATCCACGCCCAGCGCTCCGCGATCTCCCGGTGCATCTCCTCCGGCGGGGGGAGGCGCAGGCCGCCGTGCAGGTGCTCGGCCAGCCAGCGGGCGCCCACCTCGCTGGTGAGCTGCGAGTACAGCGACGAATTGTAGCCGATGAAGGCCAGGCGGGGCACGTCCGGCGGGAGGATGTTGCGGAAGAGCCGGAAGACGCCCTCCCCGTCCACGACGCGGCCGCGCACCCTCGCGTCCAGGAACGGGACTTCCTGGCGGAACCCCGTCCCGAAGACCACCACGTCGGCGTCCAGCCGCTCCCCGGACGCCAGCTCCACGCCGCCCGCCGCGAAGCGCGCCGGCTCGCCCCGCACCGCGCGCAGCCGCCCGCCGCGCACCAGCCGGAAGAAGCCGTCGGTTTCCAGGCTGAGCGAGCACCCCACCACCCGCTCCACGCGGTCCCCGGGCACCAGGGCGCACGCGCCCAGCCGCTGCGCCCACCGCAGGTGGAGCTCCACGCCCCGCCAGAAGAGCCACACCGCCGGCCGCCCCACGGTGTGCAGCGCCCGCTCCACCCCCGCCAGCCGGCGATAGCGGAACAGCGATTCGGCGGCGCGCGTGGTCAGCACGTACCGGAGGGGCACGAAGCCGAACCAGCGCTTGAGCATCTTCCAGTGCGCGCGGCGGTACAGCAGGGTGCACTCCGCGGCCCGCCCGGCCGCGGCCGCCGCCACGTCGCACGCGGACTTGGCGAAGCCCACCACCACCACGCGCTTTCCCTCCACCTCCGCCGCGTCGTGGAACCCGGTGGTGTGCAGCACCCGGCCGCCCGCGGCCTCGAACGCCTCGCGCCCGGGGAGCGGGGGGACGTGCGGGGCGCTGAACACGCCGTTGCACACCACCAGCCAGTCCAGCTCGTGCGCCGCCCGCGCCCCGGCGTCCGGCCCCTGCACGCGCGTGGTCTCCACCGTCCACCCGGGCTCGGCGCCGCCCCGCTCGCGCGCCGCGTCCACGCGCGCCCCCAGGCGGACGTGGGGCGCCACCCCGAAGCGGTCCGCGTACGCGGCCAGGTACGCCTGCACCTGCTCGCCGCTGGGCCACTCCGGGTAGGCGGCGGGCATGGGAAAGTCGGAAAAGGCGTAGGTGTCGCGCGGGTTCTGGGTGGCGATGCCGGGGTAGCGGCGCGAGCGGGCCCACACGCCCCCCACCTCCGCGTCCTTTTCGAACACCACCACCTCGTGCCCCTCCTCCAGCAGGGTACGCGCGGTGACCAGGCCGCTCAGCCCTGCCCCGACGATGCCGATGCGCATGGGTTCCCTCCGTGGTCCGCCGCGGTTCCCGGAGCGGGGATGCTCCACGCGAACGATGCCGGAGGGTGCCGCGGCCGGGACAGCGGCCCGGGACGAACGGACGGCGGGAGGGACGAGCCGCGGCGGGGAGGTGTGGACGGGAGGCAGAACGTCCGGGCGAAGCAAGCCCCCGCGGACGCCAGCGCGACCCCGGCGCCAGCCGGGGGCACGCCCCAGCCCGCCGTAGCCGTCAAAAGCCGTTCACCCCGCCCGCACCAGGCACTCCGGCCCGATCGCACCAACAGAAGCACACCCGGCAAGCCCCATCGTGAGGTCGAACTCCGCGGCGACGTTGCGGATCACCTCGCGCGCGCCCGCCTCCCCGGCCACCGCGAGCCCGTACGCGTACGGACGCCCCAGGCACACGGCGGCGGCCCCCAGCGCCATCGCCCGGAACACGTCCGCGCCGCCCCGCACACCGCTGTCGAAGAGCACCGGCACCCGCCCGCCGACCTCCGCCACCACCCCCGGGAGCGCGTCGAGGGCGCCCACGGCCCCATCCACCTGCCGGCCGCCGTGGTTGGAAACGACCACGCCGTCCATCCCCCGCTCCACGGCCATGCGCGCGTCCTCGGGGTGCAGGATCCCCTTGAGGAGGATGGGGAGGCGCGTGCGGTCGCGGAGGAAGCCCAGGTCGTCCCAGGTGAGCGAGGGGCGCGAGTAGGTGGCGATGAACCGCTGCACGGCGGCCCGCGGCGCGCCGCTGCGGAGCCGCTCGCGCAGGCCGGCGCCGGGGTACCTGCGCAGCATCCCCGCGAAGGCGCGCAGCGAGGCCAGGTTCACGGCGGGCTTGGCGGCCGGCGGCGCGTCCAGTGGCTCGGCGAGGCTGGCGCGGAACACGGGGTCGCTGGTGTACTGCGCGATCCCCATCCCCCGCAGGAAGGGGAGGTAGCCCAGCTCCAGGTCGCGCGGGCGCCACCCCAGCATGGTGGTGTCCAGGGTGAGGACGATGGCGGAGCACCCGCACGCCTCGGCGCGGCGCACGAAGCTGGCGACCAGGTCGTCGGAGCGGCTCCAGTACAGCTGGAACCAGCGGGGGGCGTCGCCCATGGCGCGGGCGCACGCCTCCATGGGCACGGAGGCCTGGCTGGAAAAGATCATCGGCACGCCCTCGGCGGCGGCGGCGCGGGCCACGGCCAGGTCCGCCTCCGGGTGCGCCAT
This sequence comes from Longimicrobiaceae bacterium, assembly GCA_040509335.1. GTDB lineage: Bacteria > Gemmatimonadota > Gemmatimonadetes > Longimicrobiales > Longimicrobiaceae > JAFAYN01. The sequence goes on from JBEVLE010000141.1 coordinate 3,457, forward strand.
CTCCAGCACGCCGATGGGCGCCAGCAGCAGGGGCGACGGCAGCCGCGCGCCGAACAGCTCCACGGAGGCGTCGCGCACGGACACGTCGCGCAGCATGCGCGGCACGATGCGCCAGCGCTCGAACGCCTCGCGGTTGGCGCGCAGGGTGCTTTCCGCGCCGGCGCCGCCCGCCACGTACGCGAAGGCCTCCGGGGACATAGCCCGGCGGGCCGCCGCCTCCAGCCGCGCCGGGTCCACGGGCACGGCGGGGCGCCGCCCGCCCACGCCCGCCACGAAGATCCCCGCCTGCCGCTCCCTGCCCGGGTCGCGCGCGTGGGGTGCCGGACGATCGCTCATGGTGTCGGACGATGGAGTGGGAAGGGGGAGGAAAGTGCGGGAGCGCGGAGCGGCGAAGCCCCGCGGCCGCGGGGACCGTGGGGCTTCGTCGGGGCGGCCGACGCGCGGGGCTCAGGCGGGGTGCGGGTCCGAGACCGCGGCGCCTTCGCCGTTGCGCTCCAGCTCCACCTCGCGGAGGCGCCCGCCGACCCAGGCGTAGGGCATCACCAGCACGAGCGACGCCACGTGGTACCAGGCCGGCGCGGTGTCCCACTCGGCGACGGTGCCGGCCACGGAAAAGGCGAGCCCGAGCACGCCCAGGACCAGCGCGTGGAGCATGGGCCGGCTAGGGGCGAGACGGGCGGTGAGGTAGCACCCGGTGACGGCGAACAATCCCACGTAGCCCATGATCAGCAGCAGGACGGCGACGCTGTCCACCCGCCCCGCGGCGTCGTAGGCGGTGGGCAGGGCCTGCCTGAGCACCACGTCCGCCCCGAAGGAAAGGGCGGCGATGAGGACGAAGCCGAAGAGTACGGCGGCGATGCTCCTGAGCATGGAAGCCTCCGGAACGGGCGGGGGAAGGGAACGGCATACGCGCCGGGGAGGCGCGAGAAGGGGTGGCCCCCAAGTTAGGGCGCGCCCCCGCCGCGCGCAAAGCCTTTGTCACAGGCTCGCGGGCAACCCTCGCCACTTCACCCTTCCGGCCGCCGGGCCGCGGAATCGGCGGGGAGCGGGGTGCGGTAGTGCATTCCCCGCGCGAACTTCCAGCTCCCGTCCGGCTCCCTGCGCCACACCTGGAGGTCGCGGGCCAGCCGGGTGGCGGCGCGCGGCGGATCCCCCTGCGTGATGGTGGTGGTCCAGGTCACCCGCACCACCGCCAGGTCGCCGGACACCAGGATCTCGTGGATCTCGGGGACGGTGCGCAGCGCGACGCCCGGCGTCCGTGGCGCCCGCCACCTGCGCGCGGGCCCCGCCCGCGAGAACCAGGAGGACGGCCGGGAGGCAGAGGACCAGGCGAATCTTCATGGAACGCTCCGGGAAAGGGGAAAGGAAGACGACGCACCCACGACGCCCCCAAGTCGCCGCGCGTTAAAGCCTGCCCCCCGCGTGAGGGATTACGGCCCGAAGGGGCGAGACCCGGCGGGGCAGTTTCCGCCGGGGCTCGACTCCGTTGCAGACGGTCGTTTCGTCTGCTACGGAGCCGAAGCCCGACCCCCGCGCCCCGCGGGGGGCACGCCCGACCCCGCCGTCCGCCGTTCCGTAAAGCAAGACCGGCCCGGATCCATGAACTCGGACCCGGGCCGGACGTCAGAACGATCGAATAAAAAACCTCACCAGATCTTCACCCGCTGCTCCGGCGGCAGGTACATGCGGTCCCCCTGCTTCACCCCGAACGCCGTGTAGAACGGCTCGAAGTTGCGCAGCGGCCCGTTGGTGCGGAACTCGCTCGGCGAGTGCGGGTCGGTCAGGATCCGCTGGCGGATGTCGGCGTCGCGGTACTCGCGCCGCCAGATCTGCCCCCACCCCAGGAAGAACCGCTGGTCGCCGGTGAAGCCCTCGATGACCGGCACCTCCCTGCCCCGCGTGGCGATCTTGTACGCCTTGTACGCCACGGCCAGCCCGCTCAGGTCGCCGATGTTCTCGCCCAGGGTGAAGCGCCCGTTGACGTTGACCCCCGTGGCGGGGCTGAAGGCGTCGTACTGCGCCACCAGCGCGTCGGTGCGCTTGCCGAACTCGCGCAGGTCGCTTTCGGACCACCAGTTGCGCAGGTTGCCGTCGCCGTCGGAGCGCGAGCCCTGGTCGTCGAATCCGTGGCTGATCTCGTGCCCGATCACCGCGCCGATGGCCCCGTAGTTCACCGCGTCGTCGGCGGTGGGGTTGAAGAAGGGCGGCTGGAGGATGGCGGCCGGGAACACGATCTCGTTCATGGTGCTGCTGTAGTACGCGTTCACCGTCTGCGGGGTCATCCCCCACTCGGCGCGGTCGATGGGCCTGCCCAGCTTGCCCACCGCCCGCTCGTGGGCGAACTCGGCGGCGCGCATCACGTTGCCGGCCAGGTCGCCGCGGCGCACCTCCAGCCCGGAGTAGTCGGGCCACGTGTCGGGGTACGCGATCTTGACGTTGAACTTGGCGAGCTTTTCCTGCGCCCGGGCCCGGGTCTCGGGGGTCATCCACTCCAGCTCGTCGATCCCCTGGCGGAAGGCGGCCAGGAGGTTGGTGATGAGCTCCTGCATGCGGGCCTTGGACGCGGGCGTGAAGTTGCGCTCCACGTACATCTTGCCCACCAGCTGCCCCATGGCCCCCTCCACCGCGGCCACGCCCAGCGCCCAGCGGGGGCGCGGCTGCTGCAGGCCCTGGAGGGTGCGCCCGGCGAACTGGAACTTGGCGTCCTCGAAGGGACGGCTCAGCTCGTCGGCGTACGCGTCCACCAGCTTGAAGGTCATGTACTGCTTCCAGGTCTGCAGCGGCACCTGCCGGACCACGCGGTCCATGTTCTGGAAGTAGTCGGGCATGCGGACGACCACGGCGGGGGTCGCCTGGGCGCCGGTGCCCCGCAGGTACCCGGCCCAGGAGAAGCCGGGCGTGAGCGAGTCCAGCTTCGCGGGGCTGTACAGGTTGTACGTCTTTTCGGCGTCGCGGGCGCGGGCGCCCTCCCAGTGGCCCTTGGCCAGCTCGGTCTCCAGCGCCAGGATGTTGCGCGCCGCGCCGGCGGGGTCGCGCTCGCCGGCCAGGCGCAGCAGCGTTTCCACGTAGCGGACGTACGCGTCGCGCTGCCCGGCGAACTTGGCCTCGGAGTAGTAGTCGCGCTCGGGGAGCCCCAGCCCGGACTGGGCCACGTTGAGGATGTAGCGGTCGGCCTGCCGGGCGTCCTGCCAGATCATGAAGCCCACGGGCGTCTGCACGCCCAGCCGCTGGAGGTGCGCGAAGGCGGTGGGGAGCTGCGCCTTGCCGCTCACCGCGGCCACGCGCGCCAGCTCGGCGCGGAGCGGCTGGATCCCCAGCTGCTGGACGCGCGCGGTGTCCATGAAGCTCTGGTAGTAGTCGCCCACCTTGCGCTGCTCGGAGCCGGGCGCGGCGCTCCGGGAGGCGGCGGCCTCCTCGATGATCCGGCGGTTCGCCAGGTCGGCCTCCATGGCCAGCCAGGTGAAGGAGCCGTAGTTGGAGCGGTCCGCGGGGATCTCGGTGCGGTCGAGCCAGCCGCCGTTGACGAAGCGGAAGAAGTCGTCCTGCGGGCGGACGCTGCGGTCCATGCCGGGCACGTCGATCCCCCACGGGCCGTACGACTCGCGGGGCGCGGGCGCGGCGGTGCCCTGCGGCCCGCCCTGGGCGTCCAGGCGCGGCGCCGCGCCGCCGAGCAGCAGGCCGGCGCCCAGGACGCCGGAGGCGGCGAGCCTGAACCAACGATTGTTCGAGTGCATGCGATCCATTCTCTGGACGGATGACGGTGGGTTGGGAACGGACTGTCTGTTACCGGGCGGGGACGCCGGGGTTCCGGGCGGCGCGCCTCACGCGGGGCGCTCCAGGGCGGCGCGGTCCCAGCCGGCCAGCTCGGCGCCGGCGGCGTAGGTGTCCTCCAGGAAGGCGCGCACGGCGCCGTCCGGGTCGGGGGCGGCGCGGACGGCCTCGTGGGGGAGGATCCACTCGCCGGCGTCGGCGAGGTAGCGGGCCTCGGGCGGGCGCACGCGCGCGCCGGCGTAGCCCGCGGGCTGCGGGTACATGTAGGCGTAGAAGGCGGCGTCGGGGAAGGGGCCGCCGCCGGGCCACCAGCCGGCGCTGCTCACCTCGTGCGAGTACGCTTCGCGGGTCACCCAGTCGGCGAGGCCGGGGATGCCGCCGGGGTGCGGCGGGGCGGCGCGCCCGGAGAAGCGGGTCACCGCCAGGTCGAAGCTCCCCCAGAAGAAGTGCACGGGGCTGCACTTGCCGGTGAAGCCGGAGCGGAACTCCCGCAGCAGGCGGTCGGCCCGCACCAGCGCCTCCCCGAAGCGGCGCGCGTACCCGGGGTCGTAGGAGGCGTGGGCGTGGTCCTCCGGGAAGGGCACCGGGTCGGGCACCTCCACCGGCACGGGCCAGATCCGCGGGCGGATCCCCAGCGACGCGAGCGCGCCCATCACTTCGCGGTGGAAGTCGGCGACGGAGCGGGGCTCCAGCGGCAGGGTGCGCGAGCCGCCGCCGCCGGCGTCCACCACCAGCCGGTGGTCCACGAAGTCGAATGCGATCTCGAAGCTGCCGGCGCCGTACGCCATGGCGCCGGTGGTGAGGCCGCGCGGGGTGACGTACAGCGGCACGTGCCACCAGTGGTTGATCCACGGGGTCTGCGCCATGCGCACCTTGCCCACCACCTGCGTCCACATGTGCAGGGTGGCGCGGGTGTCTTCCCACTCGGCCAGGGGGAGGCTGGGCCAGCCGCCGGCGGTGTGGGCGGGAGCGGGGGACGGGGTCATGGACACCTCGGCGGATGGTTCGGTGTGCGGCGCTCCGGGGCATCGCAAGGTAGGACGCGGCGCGCGGATGGGCCAGAACCGCGCCGCCCGGGAAGCCCCACGAACATCGTTGGACCGCGAGCGGGAACGGCGTACCTTTCAGGACAGCCCGCACTGCATCCATGATGGGTGCTTGCCGGCCGGAGGCTCCAACCCACACCCCGGGAGGGACCATGACATCTGCGCTCGCCCGCCCCGCCCTGCTCGCCGCGCTCACTCTCGCCGCGGCCGCCTGCTCGGCCGACCAGGCGCTCGCCCCCGCGCCGCCGTCGCTCGCCACCGGCACCACGCCGGTCTACCAGGAGCCGATCCCGCCGGACTCGCCGGGCCAGTGCATGAGCTTCGATTCTCTACCGGTGGGAACCCGGTGGGGCGCGAGCGTGGGTACGCCGAAGGGCTCGATCGTCCACAAGGAAAACAACATCGACATGTGGGTGACGGACTTTCTCCCCGCCTCGGGAACCGCCTGGTACCAGGACGCGGTGATCAGGTCGGCACCGTACCCGGACGTGCTCATCAACCGCGCGCTGCTCCTGGACAAGATCGGAGTGGTGTTCGACTTCAGCGCCTTCCAGTTCGCGATCGACCGCGTCACCTTCAGGTTCGTGGACCGGAGCACGGTGGAGAACCTGGCGGTGGACGGGAGCCCGGTGTACATCGGACAGGTCGCGGCCTGGCCCACCCCGATCGTCAGGAGCATGATCCTGCACGACGTGGTCCTCGACCTTCGCGCCGGCATTCCCACCCGCGGCGAGGTGACGATCTACGGCGACCTGAACTCCGTGCGGGTCGGCGGCGCCGGCGAGGAGCCCATCACCTCCACCGACATGCCCGGACTGTGGCTGGACAAGGTCTGCGTGTACAAGGCCATGATCCCGCACGAGCAGCAGCCCCCCCACCCGCTGTGAGCCGCGCGGCCGGGACCGGGCGGAGCGCTACGCGCCGCCGGCCCCGGCCAGCCGGGCCAATTGCCGCTCCAGGGCGTCGAGGCGTGCCACCAGCTCGGCGTGGCGGCGCTCGTCGGGGGTGGGCTCGCGCGGCACGAAGGTGAGCGCGCCGCCCACCTCCAGCCGGCAGCGCAGCACCTCGCCCAATTCCTCGATGCCCTGCCGCCGCGCGGCGGACTCCAGCTCGGCCCGGGTGATGAGGTTGTGGTCCAGCGCCCGGTCGATCACCACGCCGCCGTCGATCAGCAGCTCGGGGTCGCCCTCCAGGGCGCGCTCCAGGCGCGGGTGGCGGTACAGGAAGCGGAGCGCGGCGTAGTCCGCCACCAGGAGCACCACGGCCCCGAAGATCCCGCCGGTGAGCGAGTCGTCGGGGCCGATGATGGCGTTCTGCACGGTGTTGGACAGCATGAGCAGGACCACCAGGTCGAGCGGGTTGAGCTGCCCCAGCTCCCGCTTGCCGGCCAGCCGCAGCCCCAGCAGCAGGAACAGGTACACGGCGAGGGTGCGGACCGTCTTTTCCAGCAGCGGGACGCCGGGAACCAGGAGGTCGTTCCAGAGGGCTTGCATGGGAGGCGGCGGGAGGAGGTGGGAGCCGGCACCGGCGACCCCCGCAAATCAACCGCCGCCCCCCCGCCCCCGCAAGCGCGCCCGCGCCTCCCGCGGCCGCGGGCTCAGTCCCTGCCGCGCCCGCGGCCGCGCTTCCCGCGCGCCGGGGACGTGTCCACCAGCAGCGCGATCACCAGCCCCACCACCGCCGCCGGCCCCCACTCCCCGCCGAACCAGTGCTGCACCCCCGAATACCAGAGGAGCGTGGTGGGGAGGAACACGAAGCCGAGCACCGGCCAGAGCAGCCCGTCGAACATCCCCCGGAACCAGTCGGTCAGGAACCAGAGGCCCAGGATGAGCCCGCGGGGGACGAGGAGCGCGAGGAGGACGACCAGACACGGCATGGAGGCCACCCGGGTGCGGGGTTCGCGCACGGCGCCGGACGGCGCCCTGCCTGGCCTCCCTACGTGCCCCCTGCCCCGCGCGTTTCGCGCGGGCGGTGTGTCGCGGCCGGCGCCAACGCGAAGGCGCCCGACCGGGAG
>JBEVLE010000142.1:0-3802 GCA_040509335.1 Longimicrobiaceae bacterium
TTTTGCTGTTCATGCTGTATCCCCCAGATTCTGTTCGGGGGGAGACAGCCGGGCAGTTTCGGCTGGCTCACCCCGGCGGAGGGAAACCCGCCGGCAGTTTGGCGGGGTTCCCGGAGCCCGCGTAGGAGACCGGCGGGGCAGTTTCCGCCGGGCTCCGGAGCGGCCCGCCCCGACGCAGAAAACTCAGCTCAAGAGTTGGGCACGTACAGGGTGATCTGGTCCCCCTCGTGCACGGAGATCTCCTGCGAGATGGGGGTGCGGTTGCTCCCGATGGGGTCGATCAGGAAGCTGAGGGACGTGACGCCGGACACGATGGCCGCGGGAATGGTGAGCACGGTGGTCGTGACGGCCTGCACGGTACCCAGCCGCACGCGCTGGCCGCCGCGGATGGCGTACACGTTGACGGCGGACCAGCTCCGGTTCTCCACCTCCACCGTGGTGCGCAGCCCGTCGCCGGGCGCGCCGCCGCGGCTGCGGTTGCCGGCGCACCCGGCCAGCAGGAGCACGGGGAGCAGGAGGAGGAGCAGAGGGCGAAGGGATCTCACGGCGGACCTCCTTGAACGGTTCGTTTGCGCGGAGGGACGCCGAACGGTCACCCCTCCCACGGCCGGGACGCGGCGAGCTGCTCGCGCAGCCCCTGTTCCGACATTGCCGCGAGCTCGCGCTCGGCGTCCCGGACGGTCTCGGACGCGAGGGGGGCCACCCGGACCCCGCCCTCGGCGCGGGGAGCCAGGAGGAGGACCGCGGCCCCCCACGACTCCCGGCCCACCGTGGCGTCCCAGGTACGCCCCGCGTCGTCGCTGAAGCTACGCATCTGGCGGGCCGGAAGTTCCCCCGGGGGCGGACAGCGCCTGGCCCAGCAGGCGGACCAGCTCGGGGTCCCGGGCGTTCACGGGCCCCACGTGCTTCCACAGGATGGTGCCGTCGCGCCCCAGCAGGAAGGTGCTGGGGACGCCCAGGGTGCGGAAGGTGGAGGAAACGCGCTCGTCGGGGTCCAGCCACACGGCGTAGGTCATCCCGTACTCGCGGGCGAAGCTGGCCACGGCGGGGCGGTCGGCGCGGTTGTCCACGCTGACGCCCACCAGCGCAAGCCCGCGCGGCGCGTACAGCTCGTGGAGCTGCTGCAAGGCGGGGATCTCCTCGCGGCAGGGGTGGCACCAGGTGGCCCACACGTTGAGCAGCACCACCCGCCCGCGGAGACCGGCCAGCGACACGGTGTCGCCGTCCAGGGCAGTGGCGGCGTAGGCGGGGGCGGGGTTCCCCACCTCGGGCGGGGCCACGCGCCCCTCGGCGCCGCAGGCGGCGAGCGCCAGCAGGAGCGCGGCGCGGGCGGCGGCGCGCGGCGCCCTCACCGCCCGCCCCCCAGCGAGGCCCGCGCGGTGCGGACGGTGGAGGGGTCGCCGGGCGCCGTCCACGCGAAGACCACCTCGCCACCGCTGCGCACCATGCGCGGGAAGCCGCTGGCGCGCTCGCCGCCGGTGGCGGCGACCGTCGCGGCGGCGCCCCTCCCGCCGTCCGGGGACACGCGGCGGGCGCGCACCTCGGCGGCCTCGCCGCCCGTCCGCTCGATCCAGCTCACCAGCGCGGCGCCGCCGTCCAGCAGCTCCACGTCCACCCGCCCGGCGGGGTCGCCGTCGTCCACGCGCACGGGCTGGCTCCAGGTGGCGCCCGCGTCGCGCGAAAAGGCCACCAGCACGCGGGCGGTGTCGCGCGCGCCGCTGAACCAGGCCACGGCCACCCGCTCGCCCCGGGCGGCGACCTGCGGGCCGTTGACCGGGCACGCGGCGATCTTCCAGCCGTCGGCGTGCACGGGGCGCGGCTCGGTCCAGCGCCCGCCCACGCGGCGCACCACGTACACGTCCCGGACCTCGTCGGGCGAGCGGTCGCGGTACACCACCAGCGGCCCGGCGGAGGTCATGGCCTGCCCGGTCTGGCAGCAGTCGCAGATGCGCGCGTCCAGCGGACGCTCGGCGCCCACGCCGCCGTCGGCGGCGAGCGCGGCGTGCAGCAGCATGGTCTCGCCGCCGCCGTGCTCGCCGCCGCCGTGCCCCTCGGCAGCGGCGTACTTGCGCCCGTCCAGCCACACGGCGCCCAGCGAGTCGCCCCCCTCGGGCCACAGCGACACGAAGCCGTGCTCGGCGGCCACGCCGTCGCGGTGCGGGACGACGCCGGGGCTCCAGGTGGCGCCGCCGTCCGCGGAGCGGGCGATGCGCACGTCGTAGGCGTAGCGCCCGTCGCCGCTGCGCTGGAGCCAGTGGGCCGCCAGCCGCCCCCCCGGGAGAACGGCCAGCGAGGGGAAGTCGGCCCAGTTGACGAACCAGTCGCGCCCGGAGGCGACGGTGCGCGGCGCGGACCAGCGCCCCCCCTCCAGCACGGCGAAGCGCAGGGCGTGCGCGGAGTCGGGGGCGGGCTCCACCCAGCTCAGGTACACGCGCCCGTCGTCGCCCGCGGCCAGGTTGGGCTCGGCGCTCCCGGGGGCGGCGGGCGAGGGGATCTCCCGCAGCGCGGCGAGCGCCGCGGGCGGGGCGTCCGCGTCGCCGCCCGGGCGGCAGGACGCGAGCGCCGGCAGGGCGAGGGCGCAGGCGAGGAGGGCGCGGTGCACGGGCCTCTCCGCCTACTGGAAGTTGGGCGGCGGGGTGGGCTGGCCGCCGGGCTTCCACTGCGGGGCGGGGCCGTCGGCGAGCATGCGCACGGCCTGCACGCCGGCGTCCACGACGCTGGCCATGTGCTGGAAGTCCACGCGCTCCACCTCGTCGTCGACGCCGTGGTAGTCGGAGTGCAGCCCGAAGGACGACAGGGTGTGCGCGACGACGCCCTTCCAGGCGAACACCACGTTGTCGCTGCGCTCGAAGAAGTTCTGCGTGGGGCGCGGGTCGGGAACGATGGGGTTGCCGGCGGCGCGCAGCATCTCGCCCATGGTGGAGCGGTCGTACCCGGTGAGCCAGGCGCGCCCGGGGCCGCCGGCCAGCGAGTCGGGGCGCCCGATCATCTCGATCTGGATGTCGGCGACGGTGCGCTCCAGCGGGTAGCGCGGGTTGCGGACGTACCAGCGGATGCCGGTGAAGCCCACCTCCTCGCCGGTGGTGAGCAGGAACACGACGCTGCGCCGGGGCGGGGACTTCGCCAGCGCCCGGGCGATCTCCAGCACGGCCACGGTGCCGGAGCCGTCGTCGTCCGCCCCGTTGTTGATGGAGTCGCCGTCCACGGCCCTGCCGACGCCGATGTGGTCGAAGTGCGCGCCCACGACGACGTACTGGTCGCGCAGCGCGGGGTCGCTCCCCGGGAGCACGCCCACCACGTTGACGTCGGGGGCGCGGCGGGCGGCGGGGACGGTGTCGGCGTCGGCCAGCGTGTTCAGCAGGCGGTACCCGTTGCTGCCGTTGGGGCGCGGCACCAGCGCCATGGGGACGCGCTGGAAGAAGGCGCTGTCCCCCGCGGGCTGGATGCCGATGCGCTGGAGCTGCGCGGCGATGAAGCGCGCGGCGCGGGCGCTCCCCGGGGTGGCGGCGCGCCGCCCCTCCATGCTGTCCGCCGCGAGCGCGGAAAGCAGCGCCCGCACGTCGTCCGGCGAGGTGCGGGTGCTCCCGGCCGCGGCCGGCGCGGCGGCCGTGGACCCGGCTGGCGCCGCGGCGCCGGGATCGGAGGCCGGGGCGGGCGCGGGGGAGCACGCCGCGAGCGCGCGCGCGCAGGCGGCAAGGAGCTGCGGGGGTGCGGACCGGGGTCGGGGCATCGTCGGCTCGGTGCGGGGGAGGAGCGGCGTTCGCTGGGCTCCGCCAATATGGCGCCGCCGCGGGCGGAGCGG
>JBEVLE010000143.1:0-4945 GCA_040509335.1 Longimicrobiaceae bacterium
TTCGGAGGATGTGAGATCAACATGATCAATGCAGACGCGACCGATAAACTGATCATTCTCGAGGTACGGGCTACATTCGGCGGCATCTGGAGTGATGCGCGCCGGGGCGCGCGCCGCAACGACAGACACACGAGGAGAGCGTCGATGCACGGAAGTCTGCGGTCCCTGGTCCGCGCGCTGGCGCTCGCGGCGGTGCTCGCCGCTCCCGCGGCGGCGCAGGACACGCTGCGCGTGGCCTCGCCGGACGGGCGCAACGTGGTGGTGGTGGCGGTGCGCGAGGGCGGGCTGTACTACGCCGTGCGGCGCGACGGCGGGAACGTGCTCCTCCCCTCGCGGCTGGGCTTCGCCTTCCGCGGCGGCGACTCGCTGTACTCCGGGCTGCGCGTCGCGGGATCGTCGCGCGCATCGCGGGACCAGGAGTGGACACAGCCGTGGGGGGAGGTGGCGCGGGTGCGCGACCAGCACAACGAGCTGCGCGTCCGGGTGGCCGAGACGCGGGCGCCGGGGCGGCGCTTCGCGGTGGTGTTCCGCGCCTTCGACGACGGCGTGGGCTTCCGCTACGAGGTGGCGGACAGCGGCGGCTTCCGCGACTTCGAGATGATGGAGGAGCTGACCGAGTTCGCGCTCGCCGACAACGGGCGCGCCTGGTGGATCCCCGGCAACCAGCCGGAGCCGGACCGGCAGGAGATCCTGTACTCCTCGTCGCCGGTGAGCCGCGTGGACACGGCCCACACGCCGTTCACGGTGCAGACCACGGGCGGCACCCAGGTGGTCATCCACGAGGCCGACCTGGTGGACTACGCCGGGATGTACCTGGCGCGCACCACGAACCGGACGCTGCGCACCACGCTGGCGCGCTGGGCGGACGGTGTGGCCGTGCGCGGGCGGGCGCCCTTCGCCACGCCGTGGCGCACGATCCAGCTCGCCGACCGCCCCGAGGACCTCGTCCCCTCCGTGCTCGGGCTCAAGCTGAACCCGCCCAGCCGCATCGAGAACACGGCCTGGATCACGCCCATGAAGTACAACGGCGTGTGGTGGGGGATGCACATCAACACCGAAACGTGGGGGCAGGGCCCCACGCACGGCGCCCGGACGGAGAACGTCAAGCGGTACATGGACTTCGCGGCGGCCAACGGGCTGGGCGGCACGCTGGTGGAGGGGTGGAACACGGGGTGGGACGAGGACTGGTTCAACACCATGCGGGCCACCTTCTCCTTCACCCAGCCGTACCCCGACTTCGACCTGCCGGGGCTCGCCGCCTACGCCCGCGGCAAGGGGATGACGCTCATCGGCCACCACGAGACCGCCACAAAGATCGACAACTACGAGCGCCAGCTGGATTCGGCGATGGCGCTGTACCGCCGCGTGGGGGTCGGGGCGGTCAAGACCGGCTACGTGGGGGACAAGACCGAGCACGGGCACGCGCACCAGGGGCAGTTCATGGTGCGGCACCACCGCCGGGTGATCGAGACGGCGGCAAAGTACGGGATCATGGTCAACGTCCACGAGCCCATCAAGGACACCGGCGAGCGCCGCACCTGGCCCAACATGCTGTCGCGCGAGGGCGCCCGGGGAATGGAGTACAACGCGTGGGGCGGGGAAGGCGGCAACCCGCCCGAGCACGAGACCATCCTGTTCTTCACGCGCATGCTCGCCGGGCCCATGGACTTCACCCCGGGGATCTTCGACCTGCTCGTCCGGCGCCCCACGGGCAGGCCCCGGACCCCCGAGGAGTCGCGCCCGCGCACCACGCTCGCCAAGCAGCTCGCCCTGTACGTGGTGCTGTACTCGCCGCTGCAGATGGCGGCCGACCTGCCGGAAAACTACGCCGGGCAGCCGGCGTTCCAGTTCATCCGCGACGTGGCGGTGGACTGGGACACCACGCGGGTGCTCCGCGGGCAGATCGGCGACTACGTCGTCGTCGCCCGCAGGCAGCGCGGCGCCGACACGTGGTTCCTGGGGGCGATCACCGACGAGGAGGCGCGCGGCTTCCAGGTTCCGCTTTCGTTCCTTTCCCCCGGCCGCCGCTACGTGGCCGAGATCTACGCCGACGGCCCCGGCGCCCACTGGCGCGACGACCCGCTCCCCGTCGCCATCCGCCGGCAGGAGGTGACCGCGGGCACCACGCTGAAGATCGAGATGGCGCCGGGCGGTGGGCAGGCCGTCCGCATCCGCCCGGCGCCGTAAGGGGCGGGACCGCTTGCCGGCCGCCCAACAAAAGACTTGTCAACACTCCAGCAGATCACGACCATGAGAACAGCACTCCTCGCCGCGGCACTGCCGCTCGCCCTCCTGGCCTGCCGGGCCGAGCCGGCGGACCGCACCGCCGCGGCGGACGGAGCGGACACCGCGCGCGCCGCGGGTCCCGGGGCGGAGTCGCCGGCCGACACCGCGTTCTACCCGGCGTGGTCGCGCGGCGCGGCGATCTACGAGGTCAACGTGCGGCAGTTCACGCCGGAAGGGACCTTCGCGGCGCTGGAGCGGCACCTCCCGCGGCTGGACAGCCTGGGGGTGGACATCCTGTGGCTGATGCCGGTGCAGCCCATCGGCGTCAAGAACCGCAAGGGCGGGCTGGGGAGCTACTACTCCATCCGCGACTACACCGCCGTCAACCCCGAATACGGCGACGAGGCGGACTTCCGGCGCTTCGTGGACGCCGCGCACCGCCAGGGGATGCGGGTGATCCTGGACTGGGTGGCGAACCACACCTCGCACGACCACGCGTGGACGGTGGAGCACAAGGACTGGTACACGCTGCGTCCGGACGGCTCCATCTCCAACCCGCTGGACCAGCAGGGCAGGGAAACCGACTGGACCGACGTGGCCGAGCTGAACTACGGCAGCGCCCCCATGCGCCGCGCCATGCTCGCCGAGATGCGCTGGTGGGTGGACAGCATGCACGTGGACGGCTTCCGCGCCGACGTCGCCTGGGGGGTGCCGTACGACTTCTGGGCGGAGATGCGCCGCGAGATGACCGCGGCGCGCCCCGACCTGTTCCTGCTGGCGGAGGCGGAGGACCCCCGGCTGCACGAGTCCTTCCACGCGACCTACGCCTGGGAGCTCCACCACCTCCTCAACCAGATCGCCAGGGGCGAAAAGGGAACGGGCGAGCTGGACCGCTACTTCGCGAAGGAGGACAGCGCGTACCCGCCCGGCGCCTATCGCATGTCCTTCACCAGCAACCACGACGAGAACAGCTGGCAGGGAACGGAGTTCGAGCGGATGGGCGCCAACCACGCCCCGGCGTTCGTGCTGAGCGCCACGCTGGACAACTCCATCCCGCTCGTCTACACCGGCCAGGAGGCCAGCCTGAACAGGCGGCTGCGCTTCTTCGACAAGGACACGGTGAGCTGGAGCGGCCCGTCGCTCGCGCCCTTCTACACGGCCATGCTCGACCTCAAGGAGCGGCAGCCGGCGCTGGCCAACGGGCCGTGGGGCGGCGACCAGGCGGTGCTGCGCACGGACGCCGGCGACCGCGTCTACGCCTTCACGCGCACCCGGGGGGCGAACACGGTGCTGGTCGCCGTCAACTTCGGCGACGCCCCGGCGCGGGCGGCCTACCGGGGGCTGGCGCAGCCGGGCGCGTTCACGGACTGGTTCAGCCGGGCGTCGGTCCAGCTCGCCGCGGCGGGGAGCCTGGAGATCCCGGCGCACGGATACCGGGTGATGGTGCGGTAGCCGGCCCGGGGGAGCCCGGCCCCGCCGGCTCCGCGTCCCGCGCCGGAGCGATCCGCTCCGGCCGCCGGGTCCCGCGGGCGGGAAATGGAGTGGGGGTGGCCGTCCGATCCGTGATGGCCGCCGCCGCTCCGGCGGGACCACACGTTCAACCGGTGGAGGTCTCATGTCCCAGAGAGAGGAGCTGTACCGCGAAGCGCTCGCCAGGATCGAGGCGGAGGCGAGGGCGGCCCTTTCCGGCGGGGGCGACCCGTACGAAGGAGGCAACGGGACCGGCGAGGGGGACGGCTGGGACGACTCGGGCCACGACCACTACGAGGAGGACTACCCCATCCACGTCTGCACGCCCAAGTCGGTTCCAAAGCACCTGCTGGTGGAAGCGGCGATGAAGGCGGTGGAGATCAACCCGGTGAACGCGCCGCTGATGGGGCCCGTGGACGCCGTGGCGAGGAACTTCTTTTCCGACCCGCTGCGGATCGCCGTGGTCACCGCCAAGTACTGGGGGCCGCAGCCCCGCCGCCTCACGGTGAGCTTCCTGGAGTCCACCCCGGCCGACCTGCGCTCCCGCATCGTGGAGCACATGAACGCGTGGTCCAGGCGCGGCGGCGTCCGCTTCGTGGAGACGCGCGACACGGGGCAGGTGCGCATCTCCCGCGAGGGCGAGGGCTACTGGTCGTACCTGGGGACGGACATCCTGCTGCGCCCGCGCCACCTCCCCACCATGAACCTGCAGGGCTTCACCATGCGCACGCCGGAAAGCGAGTACCGGCGCGTGGTGCGGCACGAGGCCGGGCACACGCTGGGCTTCCCGCACGAGCACATGCGCCGCGACCTGGTGGCGCGGATCGACAAGGCCAAGGCGTACGCGTACTTCGCGCGCACGCAGGGATGGAGCCGCCAGATGGTGGACGCCCAGGTGCTCACCCCGCTGGACGAGCGGAGCATCATGTCCACCCCCGCCGACCAGACCTCCATCATGTGCTACCAGCTCCCCGGCAGCATCACCCGCGACGGGCGGCCCATCGTGGGCGGGCTGGACATCAACGACACGGACCACGCCTTCACCGCGCGCATCTACCCGCAGCCCGCTCCGGGGAGGATGCAGATCTTCACGGAGGACGACGGCACCCGGGACGCGGCGGCCGCCGCCCCCGCCCCGGCGGACGAGTGGGACCAGGCGTTCCAGCTCGCCTGACGACACGTGCTCGGCGCCAACGCCCCGATCTGGATGTACTCCTCCGGCCCGTCCTTCGCGCACGTCATCGAGCAG
>JBEVLE010000144.1:0-5438 GCA_040509335.1 Longimicrobiaceae bacterium
GTGGCGTACGTGGTGCCGGAGGCGGGGGTGGAGGTGGCGGCGGCGGAGCTGCGGGCGCACGTGGAGGAGCAGGTGCCGGAGTACATGGTGCCGGGCGCCTTCGTGGTGCTGGAGGAGCTGCCGGTGATGGCCAGCGGCAAGGTGGACCGGCGCCTGCTGCCGGCGCCGGAGAGCGCTTCCGAAAGGGAGTCCGTGGGTCCGCGCACGGTGGAGGAGGAGCTCCTGGCGGGGATCTGGGCGGGGGTGCTGGGGACCGAGGGCGTGGGCGCGGAGGAGAGCTTCTTCGAGCTGGGTGGGCACAGCCTGCTGGCGACGCAGGTGGTCTCTCGTGCGCGGCAGGTGTTCGGGGTGGAGCTGCCGCTGCGGGCGCTCTTCGAGGCGCCCACGGTGACCGGACTGGCCGGGCGCATCGAGGCGCTGCGCGGCGCCGCGGCCCTGCCGGCGCCGCCGATCGAGCGGGTGTCGCGGGAGGGGCCGCTCCCGCTGTCGTTCGCGCAGCAGCGGCTGTGGCTGGTGGACCGGATGGAGCCGGACAGCCCCGCCTACAACATGGCGTACGCGCTGCGGCTGCGCGGCTCGCTCGACTCGGCGGCGCTGCGGGCCAGTCTGGACGCGCTGGTGAGGCGGCACGAGACGCTGCGCACCACGTTCGCGGAGCAGGGCGGCGCCCCGGTGCAGGTCATCCACCCGCCCGCTCCGGTCGCGCTGGAGGAGCTCGACCTGCGGGAGCTGCCGGCCGCGGAGCGGGAGGCCCGAGCCGGGCGGCTGGCCGACGAGGAGGCGCTGCGGCCCTTCGACCTGGCGCGCGGCCCCCTGCTGCGCAGCACGCTGCTGCGCCTTGGCGACGGCGACCACGTGCTCCTGTTCACCCTGCACCACATCGTCAGCGACGGCTGGAGCCGCGGCGTGCTGGTGCGCGAGGTCTCCGCCCACTACGCCGCGGCGTGCCGGGGCGAGACCGCCCGGCTGCCGGAGCTGGAGATCCAGTACGCGGACTACGCCGTGTGGCAGCGCGAGCGGCTCGGCGGCGGGGTGATGGAGATGCAGCTCGCCTACTGGCGCGAGCGCCTGGCCGGCGCACCGCCGCTGCTGGAGATCCCCACGGACCGGCCGCGTGCGATGGGGCAGAGCGCGCGTGCGGGGTCGCACGCCTTCCGCCTCGCCCCGGAGCTTTCGCGGGGCCTGCGGGCGCTCTCCCGGCAGGAGGGGGCGACGCTGTTCATGACGGCCATAGCCGCCTGGCAGGCGCTGCTCGGCCGCTACGCGGGACAGGACGACGTGGTGGTGGGCAGCCCGATCGCCGGGCGCACCCGGCACGAGGTGGAGGGGCTGATCGGCTTCTTCGTCAACATGCTCTGCCTGCGGGCCGACCTGGCGGGCGATCCCACCTGGAGCGAGCTGCTCGCACGGGTGCGGGAGGAGGCGCTGGGCGCGTACGCGCACCAGGAGCTCCCCTTCGGGCGCCTGGTGGAGGACCTGGTCGGCGAGCGCAGCCTCACCCACGCGCCCCTCTTCCAGGTAGCCTTCGCCCTCGACCGCGCCGGCGACCGGGACGAGCGTCCGTCGCTCGGCGAGGTGAGGCTGGAGCCGTTCGGGTCCGGGGAGGGAGTCGCCAAGTTCGACCTGTTCCTGACGCTCCTCGACGAGCGGGAAACGCTCGGCGGGGCGCTGGCGTACCGCGAGGGGCTGTTCGAGGCGGAGACGATCGCGCGCGTGGCCGGGCACCTGGAGGCCGTGCTGGAGGCGATGGTGGCCGATCCGTCGCGTCGCCTCTCCGGGCTGTCGCTGCTGCGCGGCGCGGAGCGCGCCCGGGTGCTGGAGGCGTGGAACGACACCGCCGCCGCCCTCCCGCACGTCTGCATCCACGAGCTGTTCGCCGAGCAGGCCGCCCGCGCCCCCCACGCCCTGGCCGTCCGCTCCGGCGGGGAGGCCCTGACCTACGCGGAGCTGGAGCGCCGCGCCAACCGCATCGCCCACCTGCTGCGCGGGCTCGGCGTCGGGCCCGAGACCCGGGTCGGCGTGTGCATGGAGCGCGGCGCCGAGGCGGTGGCCGCCCTCCTGGGCATCGTCACGGCCGGCGGCGCCTACGTCCCCCTGGACCCCTCCAACCCCACCGAGCGGCTGCGCCAGGTCTTCTCGGACGCCGGCGTCGCGCTCGCCCTCACGCACGCCGCCGCCGGGGCGCAGCTCCCCGGGGACGTCGAGGCGCTCCGGCTGGACGAACCGGCCGTCGCCGCCGCGCTGGCGGCCATGCCGGAAACGGCGCCGCGGGTCGCCTCGGACGCCGCGCAGCTGGCCTACGTCGTCTACACCTCCGGCTCCACCGGCCTGCCCAAGGGGGTGGCCGTGGCGCACCGGTCGGTCGTGCGCCTGGTGCGCGGCACCGGCTACGTGCCCTTCGGCCCGTCGGAGCGCATCGCGCAGGTCTCCAACCTGGCCTTCGACGCGGCCACCTTCGAGATCTGGGGCGCGCTCCTGAACGGCGGCTCGCTGGAGGTCTTCGAGCGCGAGGTCACGCTCTCGCCCGCGGCCTTCGCGGCCGCGCTGCGCGAGCGGGAGGTTTCCGCCCTGTTCCTGACCACGGCGCTCTTCAACCGCGTCGCCGCCGACGAGCCGCAGGCGTTCGCGCCGCTGCGCCACCTGCTCTTCGGCGGGGAAGCGGTGGACCCGCGGAGCGTGCGGCGCGTGCTGGAAAGGGGCGCGCCCGGGCGGCTGCTGCACGTGTACGGGCCCACGGAGACCACCACGTACGCGAGCTGGCAGCACGTGCGCGGCGTGGAGGCCGACGCGGCCACGGTGCCCATCGGCGGGCCGCTGGGGAACACGACGCTGTACGTGCTGGACGGCGGGGGAGAGCCGCTGCCGGCGGGGGTGCCCGGCGAGCTGTGCATCGGCGGTCTGGGGGTGGCGCGCGGCTACCTGGGGCAGGCGGGGCTGACGGCGGAGCGCTTCGTCCCGGACGCGTTCGGGGCGGCGGGCGCGCGCCTGTACCGGACGGGGGACCGGGTGCGGTGGACGGCGGCGGGGGAGGTCGAGTACCTGGGGCGGATGGACGCGCAGGTCAAGATCCGCGGCTTCCGCATCGAGCCCGGCGAGATCGAGGCGGTGCTGATGGAGCAGGCGGGGGTGCGGGAAGCGGTGGTGGTGGTGCGGGAGGACTCGCCCGGAGAGAAGCGCCTGGTGGCCTGCGTGGTCGCGGCGGAGGGGGAGGAGCCGTCCGCGGCGGAGCTGCGGGGGCGCCTGTCGGGGCGGCTGCCGGAGTACATGGTGCCGTCGGCGTTCGTGGTGCTGGAGCGTCTGCCGCTGAACGCCAACGGCAAGGTGGACCGCCGGGCGCTGCTGTCGCTCCGCTCCACGGAAAGCAGGGAGTACGTCGCTCCGAGGACGGAGATGGAAGAGCTCCTCTGCCGGATCTGGCTCGAGGTACTGAGCTCGGGGGAGGAAGCACGGGAGGAGCCGGTGGGGATCCACGACAGCTTCTTCGAGCTGGGGGGGCACTCCCTCCTGGCGACGCAGGTCGTCACGCGGATCGGCCGGGAGCTCGGGATCGACCTGCCGCTGCAGGCCCTGTTCGAATTTCCCACGGTGGCGGCGCTGGCCACGAGGGTGGAGGACCTGTTCATCATGGCGCTGGATGCGTCCGAGTTCGAAGCCGGGTTGAGCCGCCTGGAGCTCGCGGGCGAGCCGGTCCCGGGGAAGTAGCGAAGCCCAAGCCACCGACACATCCACGAACGCTGCAATCATGAGCCAAGATCGAACGGACGGAGCGGGGACGCGTCTCGGACGGCTTTCTTCCGACAGCAGGCAGCTGCTCCTGCAGGAGCTCCTGCGCTCGCGGAAAGCCACCGAGGTCCAGGCCGGGATCCCCCGCCGGGGTGGGCCGGGACCGTTCCCGCTGTCGTTCGCGCAGCAGCGGCTGTGGGTGGTGGACAGGCTGGACCCGGGCAGCCCCGCCTACAACATGCCTTCCACGCTCCGGCTGCGCGGCGCGCTGGACACGGCCGCGCTGGGGGCGAGCATCGGCGAGCTGGTGAAGCGGCACGAGGCGCTGCGGACCACCTTCGCCGAGCGCGGCGGCGCGCCCGTGCAGACCGTCCATCCGCCGGCGCCGGCGAGGCTGCCGGTCATCGACCTGCGCGGCGCCGCGGACGCGGCCCAGCGCGCGGAGCAGCTCGCCGCCGACGAGGCGATGCGTCCGTTCGACCTGGCGCGCGGCCCCCTGCTGCGGAGTATGCTGCTGCGCCTGGGGGATGAGGATCACGTGCTCTGCTTCACGCTGCACCACATCGTCAGCGACGGCTGGAGCATGGACGTGCTGGTGCGCGAGGTTTCCGCCCTCTACGCCGTCCTGAGCCGCGGTGAGGAGCCGGCGCTGCCGCAGCTGGCGGTGCAGTACGCGGACTACGCCGTGTGGCAGCGGAGCTGGCTCAGCGGCGAGGTGCTGGAGGAGCAGATCGGCTACTGGAAGGAGCGCCTGGCGGGCGCCCCCCCGCTGCTGGAGCTTCCCACCGACCGTCCGCGCGTCCCCGCGCAGGGCCCGCGCGCCGGGAGCCACGGCTTCACGCTGTCGCCGGGGCTGACCGAGCGGCTGCGGATGCTCACGGCGCGGGAGGAGACGACGCTGTTCATGACGGTCCTGGCGGCGTGGCAGGTGCTCCTGGGTCGCTACGCGGGGCAGGACGACGTGGTGGTGGGCACCCCCATCGCCGGGCGGACGCGAGTGGAGCTGGAGGGACTGATCGGCTTCTTCGTCAACATGCTCCCGCTGCGCGGCGACCTGTCGGGAGATCCCACCTGGCGCGAGCTGCTGGGACGGGTGCGGAAGACGGCGCTGGGGGGGTACGCCCACCAGGCGCTTCCCTTCGATCGCCTGGTGGAGGAGCTGGGCGTGGAGCGCAGCCTCACCCACGCGCCCATCTTCCAGGTCGCTTTCGCGCTGCGGAAGGCGGGTGGCAGGGAGCGGCTGTCGCTGGGCGGGCTGGCGCTGGAGCCGCTGGAGAGCGGAGAGCAGGTCGCCAAGTTCGACCTCAACCTGACCGTCCTCGAGCAGGGAGAGGGGCTGAGCGCGACACTCGCCTACCGGGCATCGCTGTTCGGGGCGGACACGGCCGCGGGGATGGCCGGGCACTTCGAGGCGATCCTGGAGGCGATGTCGGCCGCCCCCGACCGGCGGCTCTCGGAGCTGTCGCTGCTGCGCGAAGGCGAGCGCGCCCAGCTGCTGGCCGCGTCGCACGCGGACGCCCTGGGGCTCCCCCAGGCGTGCGTGCACGAGCTGTTCGCCGCCCGGGCGGCCCGCGCGCCCGGTGCGCCCGCGCTCGCCTTCGGCGACGAGACGCTGACGTACGCCGAGCTGGAGCGGCGCTCCAACCGGCTCGCGCACTATCTGCGCACCCGCGGCGTGGGTCCGGAGGTGCGGGTCGGCCTCTGCCTGGAGCGCG
>JBEVLE010000145.1:0-18793 GCA_040509335.1 Longimicrobiaceae bacterium
CCCGGCGGCGGGCGCGGCGTTTGCGCCCCGTCCGGCTCGGTTGCACGAAGTCCGCGCGCCGCGCATGTTTGTCCGGGACGCCCCCGGTCCGCTCCCCTCGCCCGCACGCGCACAGCCCGCATGACCCCTGATCCCTCGCGCGCCGCGGCCGACCCCGAGCGGCTGGCCGCCCTGCGGCGGACCGGCCTGCTGGACACCCAGCCGGAGGAGGGATTCGACCGCCTCACCCGGCTGGCCGCCCGCGTCCTGGGCGCGCCGGTGGCCGTGGTGTCGCTGGTGGAGCAGGAGCGCCAGTTCTTCAAGAGCGTGGTGGGCTTCCCCGAGTCGTGGGCGGGCATGCGCGAGACCCCGCTCTCCCGGTCGCCGCTCACCCGCGAGGTGGTCGCCGGCGGGAAGCCGCTGGTGGTGGACGACGCGCGGGGCCACCCCGTGCTGGGCGCCAGCGAGGCGGTGACCGGGCTGGGGATGCTTGCCTTCGCCGGGGTCCCGCTCGCCGCCTCGGACGGGCACGTGCTGGGCGCCTTCTGCGTGCTGGACGCCCGGGTGCGCCGCTGGACCGACGACGAGGTGGAAACGCTCCGCGACCTGGCGGCCTCGGCCGTGACCGAGATCGAGCTGCGGCGCGACGCGGCGGCCCGCGCCGAGGTGGAGGCGGAGCTGCGGCGCGAGCGCGACTTCGTGGTGCAGGTGGTGAACACCATGGGCCAGGGGCTCACCGTCACCGACCTGGAGGGCCGCTTCGGCTTCGTCAACCCGCAGTTCGCGCGGCTGGTGGGGCGCGACCCCGAGGCGCTGCTGCACGCCCGCGGCGAGGACGTGGTGCACCCGGACGACGCGGGCACGCTGGAGGGCGCTCGCCACCAGTGGCGCGCGGGGGAAACGGTCACCTACGAGCTGAGCCTGCTCCGCGAGGGCGCGGTCCCGCTCCCCGCGCTGGTCACCAGCGCCCCGCGGCTGGAGGACGGCGTGGTGGTGGGCTCCATCACGGTGGTCAGCAACCTCACCCAGCGCAAGCGCAACGAGGAGGAGCTGCGCCGCAGCGAGCGGCAGTTCCGCCTGATGATCGAGAACGCCACCGACCTCATCACCCTGCTGGACGACGCGGGGACCATCCGCTACGAGAGCCCGTCGGTGCGGCGGGTGCTGGACTACGCGCCGGAGACGCTGGTGGGGCGCAGCGTCTTCGACCTGGTGCACCCGGCCGACGTGTCGGGGGTGCGGGAAGCGTTCGCGCGCATCGTGGACAATCCCGGCATCCCGCTCAGCGTGGAGCTGCGCTTCCTGCACGGCGACGGCACCTTCCACAACGTGGAGGCGACCGGGGCCAGCTTCCTGGACGACCCGGCGGTGGGGAGCGTGGTGGTGAACTCGCGCGACGTCACCGACCGGCGCCGGGCGGAGGCGGCGCTGCGCAAGAGCGAGGAGCAGTTCCGGCAGTTCGTGGAGGCGGCCAGCGACATCATCTACCGTGCGGACATGGAGGGGCGCTTCACCTACGCCAACCCGGTGGCGGCCCGCATCCTGGGCTACGCGGAGGCGGAGATCCTGGGGACGCGCTACGCCGACCTGATCCGCGACGACTGGCGGGAGCGGGTGGAGGAGTTCTACCGGCGGCAGGTGCAGGAGCGGGTCCCCAACACCTACTACGAGTTCCCGGCGCTGACCCGCGACGGGCGCGAGGTGTGGATCGGGCAGAACGTGCAGCTGGTGAGCGAGGGCGACCGGCTGGCGGGGTGGCAGGCGGTGGCCCGCGACATCACCGGCCGGCGCGAGATCGACCGCATGAAGGACGAGTTCATCTCCATGGTGAGCCACGAGCTGCGCACCCCGCTGGCCTCCATGCGCGGCTCGCTGGGGCTGGTGGCGGGCGGGCTCACCGGCACGCTGGACGCGCGGGGCAAGCGCCTGGTGGAGATCGCCCTGCAGAACACCGACCGCCTGGTGCGGCTGGTGGACGACATCCTGGACACGGAGCGCATCGCGGCCGGCAAGCTCCCCATCAGCCCCCGCATCACGGACGCCGCGGAATTGATGGAGCGCGCCGCGGAGCCGCTGCGCGAGATGGCGGAGCGCGCCGGGGTGTCGCTGCGGGTGGACCCGCTCCCCGCGGCGCTCCTGGCCGACCCGGACCGGGTGATCCAGACGCTCACCAACCTGCTCGCCAACGCCATCAAGTTCTCGCCGGAGGGCGGGGTGGTGCGGCTGGACGCGCGGGGCCGCGGCCCCAGGGTGCTCTTCCGGGTGGCGGACCAGGGCCCGGGGATCCCGCACGACCGGCGCGAGGTGATCTTCGAGCCGTTCCGCCAGCTGGACTCCTCGGACTCGCGCCGCAAGGGCGGGACGGGGCTGGGGCTGGCCATCTGCCGCAGCATCGTCCGCGAGCACGGGGGCGAGATCTGGGTGGAGGACGCCCCCGGCGGCGGCAGCGTGTTCTGCTTCACCCTGCCGGCCGCGGAGGCCGCGCCTCCCACCTCCGGCTGACCCCCTTCCGGCGAGGCCCCCGCGGTCCCGATGTTGCGGGACGCGGGACGGATCCGAAACCCCGACGAGCGCACGATGATCAGCCTGCTTCGCAAGTTCTTTCAGCCCACGCTCCGGCAGCAGCTCGAGGAGGGAGTGCGCGAGGCGCTGCGCCGCTACGCGGACCGCCGCAGCGCGCCGGACCTGCGCGTGTTCGTGTCCACCGACCTGGTGGCGCCGGGGGTGGACCCCGCCCTGTGGTCGCGCGACGAGACGGACCACCTGCGCCGCTTCGCCGCGCAGTGGGCGCAGGACAACGGCATCGCCCGCGCGGGGCTGCGGGTGGAGATCGTGCTGCTGGACACCAAGCGCGAGTTCGCCTTCGTGAAGCCGCTGGGGCTGGAGGCCGGCGCCGCCGCCGAAGCCAAGGCGGCCCCCGCGCCCCCGGAGCTGGGCCGCCCCATCGTGGCCGCCCCCCGCCCCGCCGCCCGCGCCGCGCCGCAGAACCTGGCGCTGCTGGAGGTGGTGCAGAGCGAGGTGCTGCGCGAGCCGGTGCAGGTGCGCGGCGAGATGGTGCTGGGCCGCAAGCCCGCCGACGGCGTGCTTGGCCTGGGCGACCGCTACATGTCCGGCCAGCACGCCCGCGTCCGCGTGGCCGGCGGCCGCGC
The DNA here is from genome assembly GCA_040509335.1 of Longimicrobiaceae bacterium. GTDB lineage: Bacteria > Gemmatimonadota > Gemmatimonadetes > Longimicrobiales > Longimicrobiaceae > JAFAYN01. The sequence continues at coordinate 3,129 of JBEVLE010000145.1, forward strand.
CACGGTCACCGACCTGGACTCCAAGAACCGCACCTACGTCAACGACGCCCCCCTCGCCGCCCACCAGGAGCAATCCCTGGAGCCCGGCGACACCCTGCGCATGGGGAACACCGTGCTCCGGCTGATGCGGGTGGACTGAACGGCAGGGAACAGGGAACAGGGAACAGGGAACAGCCTGCAACGGCGGACGGCGGCCCCGGCGTGAAACGCCGGGGCCGTTCGTGCGTAGTGGTGCGGGGGCCCCCGGCGGACGCCAGCGCGATGCCGCGTGAGGGATTTCGGCCCGAAGGGGCGAGACCCGGCGGCAGTTTGCCGGGGCTCGACTCCGTTAGCCCGCGTTGTTTGCGGGCTTACGGAGCCGAAGCCCGACCCCCGCGCCAGCGGGGGGCACGCCCGAACCCCGCCCTTCGCCTCTCTACAGCTCTCCCCGCAGCCGCTCCTGGAGCGCGCCCCGGGCCCGCATGACGCGCATCTTGAGCGCGCTCACCGTCACGTCGAGCATCCCGGCCATCTCCTCGTACGAGTGCCCGTGCACGTGGCGCAGGAGGAACGCCTCGCGCTGGGGCGCGGGAAGCGTGGCGAGCGTCCGCTCCAGAAGCGCCCGCAGCTCGGCGCGGTCGATCCGCAGCGCGGGCCCGTCGCACTCGGGGGCGGCGGCGGTGTGCTCCTCCAGCGGCACGGTGGGACGGCGCCGGCGCTTGAGGTGGTCGCGGCAGCGGTTCACCACGATGCGGTATATCCAGGCGCCGAAGCGGGACGGGTCGCGGCAGCTCGCCAGGCGCGTGTACGCCTTGACGAAGCTGTCCTGCACCAGGTCGCTCGCCAGCTCCGGGTCGCGGACCATGCCGCGGGCGTAGCGGTGCAGCGCGGCCTGGTACCGGCCCACGAGCGCGGCGTAGCACGCCGTGTCGCCGGAAAGGACGCGCACCACCAGGCGGGCGTCGCTCTCGGCCTCCCGCCGCGGGAGCTCCGGGCGGCCGGGCGGGTCCGCCGCTCCGGAAGCGAGCTGCGCCGGGGTCATCCGCCGGAGCCCAGGAACGGCGACAGGGAGCCGGCGGACGCGGGAGCGCGGAGGGTGGGGCGAAGGGTCGGCACGACGGGTCGCGGTTGGGAGGGGTGCGGTGCATGTCGGCTGCGCCGGGGCGGCAAGGCGGCCGGGATGGATGCCCGGCCGCTCCCCCGGAAAGGAGAACGCGCGACGCTGTCCGTTTCTGACAGCGGGCGCGGGCGCATTCCGTCCACCGTGTGCAAGTGCTGGTGCCGCAATGGGTACCTGGCGAAGGAATCCACGGCTCGGAGCCGGCCCCGTTCCCGGGACCGGCGCGGAAGCGGGACCCCGTGCGGGGGCGGTTGGACGGAGGGAGGGGGCGGCAGGTGAACGGACGGGGGCGGGCTCTCGCGTGGAACGATGGGGGTGCGCCGCCGCACGGGGCATCCGCTTCCACGGGAAACGTTCGTACCATGCCGGCCCGCGGGCGCGGAAGGCGGGGCAAGCGCATGCGGGGCGCCCACCTGCGCGCCCCGCACCGGACGTGCGGGCCGGCGGCACGCTGTGTCCGCGCGAAGCAGGTGGCTCCGCGCGAAGCAGCCGCCGGGCACGGAGCGGCGAATTCGCGCGTGGGCGGCGCGGAGGAGGGCGGCGCTTCTTGCAGGGGACCGCGGGCGCCCGCGCCCGCAGGCGGGCGCACTCCACAACCCCCTGCCCGACCGCGGAGCCGCATGGACCTCACCGGAATCCACCACCTGACCGCAGTCACCGCCGACGTGCGCGGCAACCACCGCTTCTACACGCGGGTGATGGGGATGCGCCTGGTGAAGCGCAGCGTCAACCAGGACGACGTGAGCGCCTACCACCTGTTCTACTCGGACGCCGCCGGCTCGCCGGGGAACGACCTCACCTTCTTCGACTGGAGCGTGCCGCGCGAGCGGCGGGGGACGCACAGCGTCGTCCGCACGTCGCTGCGCGTGGACGGCGCCGCTTCGCTGGAGTGGTGGAGGGCGCGCCTGGCGGAGCACGGCGTCGCCGCCGGCGAGGTCGTGGAGCTCGACGGGCGGCTCACCCTGAGCTTCGAGGACCCGGAGGGGCAGCGGCTGGCGCTGGTGGACGACGGCGGCAGGGGGGACGAGCCGGTGCCCTGGGAGCGCAGCCCGGTGCCGGCGGAGCACCAGGTGCGCGGGCTGGGGCCCATCGTGATGAGCGTCCCCGACCTGCGCCGCACCGACCCGGTCCTCACCCGCGTGATGGGGATGCGCCCGACCCGCGAGTACCCGCACCCGGAGGACGCGCGGTACACCGTGCACGTGTACGAGATGGGCGAGGGCGGCCCCCATGCCGAGCTGCACGTGGCCGTGCAGCCCGACCTCCCGGTGGTCGGGCCGGGGGCGGGGGGCGTGCACCACGTGGCCTTCCGCACCCCCACCGAGGACGAGTACCACGCCTGGGCCGCGCGCCTCGCCGAGATGCGCATTCCCAACAGCGGCGAGATCGACCGCTACTACTTCCGCAGCCTGTACTTCCGCGAGCCGAACGGCGTGCTCTTCGAGATCGCCACGGACGGTCCCGGCTTCGCGGTGGACGAGGATCCCGCCACGCTCGGCGAGAGCGTGGTGCTCCCGCCCTTCCTGGAGCCGCGGCGGGCCGCCATCGTGGCGAACCTGAAGCCCATCGAGTGAGCGCGCGGACGACGGCGGCCGCGGACCCCGCGGAAGCGATCCTCGCCGCGTTCGACGCGTACCTCGCCGCCTTCGGCGAGGTGACGCGGCGGGCGCCCGGCCGCTTCCTGCGGCGCGAGTGGCGCGCCGCGCAGGAGGACGCCGCGGAGCGGCTGACCGTGTACCCGCGCGAGGTGGAGCGCCTGGTCGGCGAGCTTCGCGGCCGGGTCCCCGCCCCGCCCGCCGGCGCGCCGGAGGAGGCCGCCTTCAAGGCCCGCTACGCCGCCCTGGTGCGCGGCCGCCCCGACGCCGAGATGGCGGCCACCTTCTTCAACTCCGTGGTGCGGCGGGTGCTGGGGACGGTGGGGGTGGACCGCCGCAGCGAGTTCACCGCCGACTGCGAGCCGTGGCCCGTGCCCGCGGCGCCCCCGCTGCACCGCGAGTACCCGGCGCGAGGGGTGTCCCCGGAGCTGTTCGAGCGGATCTTCGCCGACACCGGGCTGGCGGGCGACTTCGCCGACCTGCCCGGCGACGCGGCCCTGTGCGCCCGGGCGGCGCGCGAGCAGCTGGGCGCGCACGCGGACGCCGCTCTCGCGGCGGAGGTGCTCCCCTTCCTCTTCTTCCGCAACAAGGGCGCGTACCTGGTGGCGCGGCTGCGGCTGGCCTCCGGCGGGGTGCGCCCGCTGGTGGTCCCGCTCGGCCACCCGCCGGAGGGCGTGCGGCCGGACGCCGTGCTCACGGCATCGGACGAGATCCACGTGGTCTTCAGCTTCGCCCGCTCGTACTTTCACGCCGACACCGCCCGGGTGCGCGAGACGGTGGAGGTCCTCCGCTCGCTGATGCCCGCCAAGCCGGTGAACGAGCTGTACAACAGCCTGGGACACAACCGCCACGGCAAGACCGAGCTGTACCGCGAGCTCGCGCGGCAGCTCGCCGAGCCGGACGCGCGCTTCGAGCCGGCGGAGGGGGTGCGGGGGCTGGTGATGACCGTGTTCACCCTCCCCGCCTACAACGTGGTGTTCAAGGTGATCCGCGACCGATTCGCCGCGCCCAAGAGCGTCACGCGCGACCGGGTGATGAACCGCTACCGGCTGGTGTTCGCGCACGACCGGGTGGGACGGCTGGCGGACGCGCAGGAGTTCGAGCACCTGGACTTTCCGCGCGAGCGCTTCGCGCCGGCGCTGCTGGAGGAGCTGCTGGGGGAGGCGGGGGAGAGCGTGCGGCTGGCCGGCGGCCGCGTGGTGATCCGCCACCTGTACACCGAGCGGCGGCTGCGCCCGCTGGACCTGTACCTGCGCGAGGCCTCCCCGGAGGCGGCGCGCGCCGCCGTGGTGGAGTACGGCGACGCCATCAAGGACCTGGCCTGCGCCAACATCTTCCCGGGCGACCTGCTCCTCAAGAACTTCGGCGTGTCGCGGCACGGGCGCGTCATCTTCTACGACTACGACGAGCTGGCGCTCCTTTCCGAAGTCCGCTTCCGCCCGCTCCCGGTGGCGCGCAACGACGAGGACGAGATGAGCGCCGACCCCTGGTTCTCGGTGGACGAGGGGGACGTGTTCCCGGAGGAGTTCCTTCCCTTTCTGGTTCCCGCGGGGCCCCTCCGCGAAGCCTTCCTGGAGGCCCACGCCGACCTGCTCACCGTGGGGTTCTGGCGCGAGATGCAGCGGCGTCAGGCAGCGGGCGAGATCCCGGACTTCTTTCCCTATCCGCGCTGCCGCCGCCTACACGTCGGGACCGTGGCTGTCCGCTGACGCACCCGGCCACCCGCACGGCCGACGGAGCGAAGCCACAGGCGGGACACCGATGCCTCAGTATGCCGCGCCCTTGTCGTGCAGCGGCGACGCCTCGGCGACTGGTCCTCAACTTGCTGCCCGGCAACAGTGTGCGGCCGGCTAGGAGCGGGGAGCCCCACCCCACGCGGAAGGACCGGCGCGTCGCCTCCGTCTCCATCACGTTGCAACGCTTCCCAACCGGTGACCATCCACCCTGTCAACGGAGCCACTCAATGATCGGCCACGAAGCGGGGGAGCGCGAACCGGGCCAGGACCCTGCTGGCTGGGCCGACCGTCCTTCGCCCGACGCTTCATCCGCCGGATTTGCCGCGAGCACCCCCGGTGGCCACGCAAGCGGGCTGACCCGCCACGCGGACGTGCACCGCGGTCAGGCGCGGGAGGAAGCCGGCGTCACGGCCGCCCGGCTCGCCGTTCACGGGGCGCTGGAGGAGACGAGCGAGCTTCCCGGTGGCCTCTCGGTCCTGGACGCGGGCCGCGTGGGGCTCGAGGTGATCCACGACCGGCCGTTGTCGGCGCTCGGGGCGGCTTTCGGCCTGGGGCTCGGTTTCGCGCTTGCCTGCGAGCCCGGTTCCGACGCCGGGAAACCGGTTCGCCACGGCCGCCTTCTTCTCGGTGGATTGGCCATGGCCGGGGGCGCGCTTGCAGCGTCCGCGCTGGCCGGCCGGCTCCAGGCTCCGTGGGATTCCACGTCGTCCCGGCCGGCGGGCGATCCGGGTGAGGCCGAATGGCTCATCTCCCGTTCGGAAGCCGCCCGATTTCACGAGCTTCCCGCCGGCGTCGCCGCCGCCCATGCCACGTCGATGTGGGAACGGATCGCCGCGGGGTCCGTGACGGGATGGGAGCGGTCGGAGGCGGCGGATGTCGTCACGGCACTGGTCGCCGCGCATCCGGCGATGCTGGTCCCCGACGTGCTCCGGCTCTTCGGGGTATGGCCGGTGCTCGCGCGCCTGGGCGAGACGCTCGGCGCCCAGGTGGCGTGGACCGCGGGGCGGGCGGGGCTCCTCAACGTGCTCCACGCCATCTCACCCGCGCTGGAGTCCGCCGCCCTGGCGCGCGCGGCAGACAGCTTCCTCCGGGCGGTGAAGGACTTCCCGCCTGGCACCCCCCCGCCCGCCTCCCGTGAAATTCAGCCGCCGCCAAGCACCGTGTACCCCGTCCGGCGCCGCGACGGGGGCCGGGGCTCACCCCCCCGTCCCTCGGCCGGGAAGAGCTCGCCCGCACCGCCCGAGCCGGTCCACGTTGGGGCTGCCGCGCCTCACTCGGTGCGGCCCAGGAGCCAGTTCCTCGCCCACTTCGCCGCTTATGGGGCCAGCTACAAGGATCACGTCGCGAAGAAGCTCCTCCAAGAGGTAGACGCCGGCGACCTCCGCCTGGACAAGCGTGAGGCCTGGTGGAAGGAAGGAATGCGCATCCTAGTAATCCCCTCCGCACCCGGCCTGGAGTTCGATCCGCCACAGGGGTCCTTCGAGTGGAACGGGATGTACGTTATCACGGAGTTCAAGTGCACCGTCCTTGAGGAAGCTCCGCGCGGCAGCACCGTCCTGGACTTCCGCGTCTGCCTGCCGATGCACGACGGCACACCCGTCCAGGTGGACAGCGTGCGGATCACCATCGGCATCGTGGAGGACGCGCCCGTGCAGGTGAGGAAGACGGTGGGGCACCCCGCCCCCACCAGGGTGTTCGCGTCGTACGCGATCGAGGACCGGCGCCAGGTGTCGTCCAGGCTGGCGGTCCTGCACGGCCTCCCGATCCAGGTGTTCGAGTGGCGCCTGGAAGCGGTTCCAGGGACATGGATCCGGGATACGCTGGAAGTGGCAATCCGCACGTCCGACGTCTTCTGTCTCTTCTGGTCGCGACACGCCAAGGCTTCGGACTGGGTGCGGTGGGAGCTGAGCGTCGCGTTGGACGGCGAGAGCCGGGGACGCCCCCACATCATCCCGCAGCTGCTGGAGCCCCTGACGATAGAGGATTTCCCGCCCGAGCTGCACGGCCGGCAATTCTACTCTCCTTTCTACTTCCTGGACCCCCCGGACGCGTTGCCGGGACCCGGCCCGGACGTCTGAGCCCGGAGCGACCCGCACCGCCGCGCCGTCCTCCTCCGCGGCCAGGTGGCCGCGCCAGGCCATCGCCATCTCCCGCGGGAGCGGCCCTCCGTACGTGCGCGCCGAGTGCAGGATCCGCCCCCGCAGCTCCTCTGGCGGCTCACCCCCGCCGCCGCGACATGGCCCGGCGCATGGCGGCGCGGTCGCGGCCGCGCGGATCGGGCGCCTCCGCCTCGCCCGCGGGCTCCAGGTGCGCGGCGAGCGAGGCGACCGTGGGGAAGCGGAACAGGTCCACGATGGCGACCTCGCGCCCAAGCGCCTCGCGCAGGCGGGCGTGCAGCTTCACCAGCAGCAGCGAGTGCCCGCCGATCTCGAAGAAGTTGTCCGCCGCCCCCACCCGGTCCACCCCCAGCACCGCACTCCACACCGCCGCGATCGCCTCCTGGAGGCCCTCGCGCGGGGCGACGAACCCCGCCTCCGCCTCCAGGCTTGGGGCCGGGAGGGCGCGCCGGTCCAGCTTGCCGCTGGGGCCCAGCGGGATGGCGTCCAGTAGCACGATCCCGGGCGGCACCATGTATTCCGGCAGCCGCTCGCGGAGAAAGGCGCGCAGCTCCGCCGTCGTGGGATGCGCGCCCCCCACCGCCACCACGTAGCCGGCCAGGTACGGCCCGCGTCCCTCGTCCCGCGCGACCACCGCGCACTCGTGCACCGCGGGGTGCCGGGCGAGCACCGCCTCCACCTCGCCCGGCTCGATGCGGAAGCCGCGGATCTTCACCTGGAAGTCGGTGCGGCCGATGTACTCCAGCTCCCCGTCCGCGCGCCAGCGCGCCAGGTCGCCGGTGCGGTACAGGCGCCCGCCGGCCGCGCCGAACGGGTCGGGGAGGAAGCGCTCCGCCGTGAGGTCCGGCCGCCCCAGGTAGCCGCGCGTCACCCCGTCGCCGGCGGAGTACAGCTCGCCGGGGATCCCCGGGGGGACGGGCTCCAGGTGGCGGTCCAGCACGTACGCGCGCACGTTGGCCAGCGGCCGGCCGATGGGTGGGATGCGGTCCTCGTCCGGCCGGCACACCCCGAAGGAGATGCGCACGCTGTTTTCCGTGGGGCCGTACACGTTCCAGAAGGCCCGCCCCGGCCCCCAGCGCCGCACCAGCTCCGCCGGGACCGCCTCGCCGCCGGCGAGCACCACGCGCAGGTCGGGGAGCTCCGCCTCCGGGAGCGCCGCCAGCGCCGAAGGGGTGAACTTGGCGTTGGTCACCCGCTCCTCGCGCAGCAACCTCACCAGCTCCGGCCCGGGGAGCACCGCCTCGCGCGTCCCCAGCACCACCGCGGCGCCGGATCCCAGCGCCATGAAGATCTCCGCGGCGGAAGCGTCGAAGTGCAGCGGCGCGAAGTGGAGGACGCGGTCCCCCGGCCCGCAGCCGAAGACGCGCGCCTGGTCCACCACCAGGTTGACCATCCCGCGGTGCGCCACCAGCACCCCCTTGGGACGCCCCGTGGAGCCGGAGGTGTACAGCACGTACGCCAGGCTGGCGGGATCCACGGCGACCTCCGGGGCGGTCTCCGCCTCGCCGGCGAGCAGGCCGGCGTCCGCGTCCAGGCGGAGCGCCTCCAGCCCCGCGGGAACGCTGTCGCGCACGCTCGCCTGCGTGAGGACCGTGCGCACGCCCGCGTCGCCCAGCGTGAAGGCGATGCGGTCCGCGGGGAAGAGCGGGTCCACGGGGACGTAGGCGCCGCCCGCCTTGAGGATCCCCAGCACCGCCACCATCATCTCGAAGCCGCGCTCCATGCAGATCCCCACCGTCGCCTCCGGCCCCACGCCCCGCCGCCGCAGCCACCCCGCGAGCCGGTTGGCGCGGCGGTCCAGCTCGCCGTAGGTCATGGACCGGCCCAGGAAGCGGAGCGCCACGGCGTCCGGGGCGCGGCGGACCTGCGCCTCGAAGAGCGAGTGCAGGCAGGCGCCGCGGGGATACTCCGCCGCCGTGCGGTTCCACGCGTGCACCACCTCGGCGCGCTCGGCGGCGTCCAGGAGCGGCAGCGTGGAGACCGGGCGCGCCGGGTCCGCCGCCGCCCCGGCGAGCAGGAGCTCCAGGCGCGCCAGCATCCGCTCCGCCGTGGCGGCGTCGAACAGGTCGGTGTCGTAGCCCAGCGTGATGCGGGTGCCCCGGTGCGTCTCCTGCACGTACAGCGACAGGTCGAACTTGTTGGTCCCCTGGTCCACGTCCACCCCGGCGATGGACACTCCCGGCAGCTCCACGGCCAGCCCGGGGACGTTCTGGAAGACGAGCTGCGCCTGGAAGAGCGGCGTGTAGCTGAGGGTGCGCTCGGGCTCCAGCGCCTCCACCACCCGGTCGAAGGGGACGTCCTGGTGCGCGTGGGCGCCCAGCGCGGCCTCGCGGGCCCGCGCCAGCAGCGCGCCGAAGCCGGGATCGTCCGACAGGTCGCAGCGCAGCACCAGGGTGTTGACGAAGAAGCCGATCAGCCCCTCCGTTTCCGCGCGCGTGCGCCCCGCCGCCTGCGTCCCCACGGACACGTCGTCCTGGCCCGAGTAGCGGGCGAGGAGCGCCTGGAACGCGGCCAGGAACACCATGAACGGCGTCGCGCCCTCGCGGCGGGCGAGCGCCCGGGCGTCGCCGGCCAGCGCGTCGGGGAGCCAGCGGTACACGAGCGCCCCCCGGAAGCGCTGCACCGGCGGGCGCGGGCGGTCCGTGGGGAGGGCGAGCAGGGGAGGCGCCCCCGCCAGCCGCCCGCGCCACCAGGCGAGCTGCCGCTCCAGCACCGCCCCCGAAAGCCACTTCCGCTGCCACAGGGCAAAGTCCGCGTACTGCACCGGCAGCGGCGCCAGCGGCGACGCTTCGCCGCGCGAGAGCGCGGCGTACAGGGCGGACATCTCGCCGAAGAGCACGCCCATGCTCCACCCGTCCGCGACGACGTGGTGCACGACCATGAGCAGCACGTGCTCCTCCGCCGCCAGGCGGACGAGCCGCGCGCGGAAGAGCGGCCCGCGCGCCCGGTCGAAGGGGCGCGCGGTCTGCTCCCGGGCCAGGCGCAGCATGGCGTCCTCACGCTCCTCCGCGGGAAGGCCGGACAGGTCGGTGGCGGGGAGGTCCAGGCCGCCGGGCGGGCTCACCACCTGCACCGGCCGGCCGTCCACGAAGGCGAAGGTGGTGCGCAGCGCCTCGTGCCGGCGGACGATCTCCGCCAGGCTCCCGGCGAGCGCCGCGGCGTCCAGCACGCCGCGCAGGCGGAGCGCGCCGGGGATGACGTACGCCGCGGTGTCCGTCCCCAGCTGCCCCAGGAACCACAGGCGCTCCTGGGCGAAGGAGAGCGGCACCGGCCCGCCGCGGCGGGCGGGCTCGATGGGGGGCGCGGCCTCGCGCGCGCCGGCGTCGACGCGCGCCACGAGCCCGGCCACGGTGGGCGCCTCGAAGAGCGCGCGCAGCGGCAGGTCCACGCCCAGCACCGAGCGCACGCGCGACGTCACCTGCGCGGCGAGGAGCGAGTGGCCGCCCAGCTCGAAGAAGCCGTCGCGCGCGCCCACGCGCTCCACCCCCAGCACCGCGCCCCAGGCGCGGGCCACGATCTCCTCCTCCGGCGTACGCGGCGCCACGTACGCGTCCCGCGCGGCGTGGGACACCTCCAGCGCCGCCAGCGCGCGCCGGTCCGTCTTGCCGTTGGGCGTGCGCGGGAGCGCGTCCAGGGCGACGAAGGCGGAGGGCACCATGTGCTCCGGAAGCCGCTCGCGCAGGAAATCGCGCACCCCCCCGGGGACGACGGCGCCGGCCAGGTACGCCACCAGGCGCGCGTGCCCGGACGCGTCCTCCCGCGCCACCACCGCCGCCTCGCCCACCTCCGGGTGCAGCGCCAGCGCCGCCTCGATCTCGCCCAGCTCCACGCGGAAGCCGCGCACCTTGACCTGCTGGTCGGTGCGGCCCAGGTACTCCAGCGCGCCGTCCGGCCGGCGCCGTGCCAGGTCGCCCGTGCGGTAGGCGCGCGCGCCGCGGCACGCCTGCGGCGCGAACGGGTCGGGGACGAAGCGCTCCGCCGTCAATTCCGGCCGCGACAGATAGCCGCGCGCCACCCCTTCGCCGCCCAGGTACAGCTCGCCCGAGATCCCCGCCGGCACCGGCTCCAGGGCGCGGTCCAGCAGGTACGCGCGCGTGTTCGCGATCGGCCGCCCGATCGCGACCGGCCCCTCGTCCGCGCCCACGCGCTCGATCGTCGACCAGATGGTCGTTTCCGTGGGCCCGTACAGGTTCCACAGCTCGCCGCAGAGCGGGAGCAGCCGTTCGGCCAGCTCGCGCGGCAGCGCCTCGCCGCCGCAGAGCGCCTTCAGCCCCGGCGAGCCTGTCCACCCCGCCTCCAGCAGCATCCGCCACGTCGCCGGCGTCGCCTGCATGGCCGTGGCGCCGGTCGCCGCCAGCGCGTCGCGCAGCAGGGCGCCGTCCCCGGCCGTTTCGCGGTCCGCGAGCGCCACCCGCGCGCCCGTGGTCAGCGGGAGGAACAGCTCCAGCCCGGCGATGTCGAACGACAGCGTGGTCACCGCCAGCAGCGTGTCCCCCGCCGCCAGCCCCGGCCGCGCGCGCATGGAGTCCAGGAAGTTGACCACGGCCCGGTGCGGCACCACCACGCCCTTGGGCCGCCCCGTGGATCCAGAGGTATAGATGACGTACGCGGACGACAGGGAACAGGGGACAGGGAACAGGGAACAGCCTGCAACGGCTCCGTCCGCCTGCCCCACGGTGTGCAGCGTAGTCCGTACTTCGTACTCCTCACTGCCGTTTCCGTCCGTCACCACCGCCACGACGCCCGCGTCCTCCAGCACGAACGCCACGCGCTCCGCGGGATACGCGGGGTCCACCGGGACGTACGCGCCCCCCGCCTTGAGCACCCCCAGCAGCGCGGCGACCATCTCCGGGCCGCGCTCCAGGCACACCGCCACCCGCGACTCCGGCCCCACGCCCAGCGCCGACAGCCGCCGCGCCAGCAGGGCGGCGCGGCGGTCCAGCTCGGCGTAGGTCAGCGACTCGCCGCGGAACACGAGCGCGACGGCGTCCGGCACCTGCGCCACGATCGCCTCGAAGCGGTCGTGGATCCGCTCGCCGCGCGGGAACTCCGCGGCGGTGTCGTTGCACGCTTCCAGCTCGCGCGCGCGCTCCGCGGCGTCCAGGATGGGCAGGTCGCCGAGGCGCGCCTCCGGGTCGCGGGCGGCGGCCTCCAGCAGGGTGCGCAGGTGGCGCAGCAGCGCGCGCACGGCGCCGCCGTCCAGGCGGTCGGCCTCGTACATGGCGCGCAGCACCAGCCCCTCCGCGGGCGCCACCACCAGCGTCAGCGGGTAGTTGGTGCGCTCGAAGGCGCGGAAGCCCGCGATCTCCACCCCGCCTCGAGGCTCCGAGGCGGAGGCGTCCACGGGAAAGTTCTCGAAGATCAGCAGGCTGTCGAAGAGCGGCTCGCCCGCGGGCAGCTCGCTCCAGGCGCGCACGTCCACCAGCGGCGCGTGCTCGTGCTCGCGCGTCTCCGCCTGGCGGGCCTGGAGCTCCTGGAGCCAGGGCGCGAACGGGGCGTCCGGGGGGACGCGCGAGCGCACAGGAACTGTGTTGATGAACAATCCCACCATGCGGTCCACGCCGGGGAGCTCCGGCGGGCGCCCCGACACCGTCGTGCCGAAGACCACGTCGTCCGCCCCCGAGTAGCGCGACAGGAGCAGCGCCCAGGCGCCCTGCACCACGGTGCTCAGCGTCACGTGGCGGCGCCGGGCCAGCTCGGCGAGCGCCGCCGTCGCCTCCGGGGACACGTCCAGCCGCTCCTCGCCGTACTCCCCCGCCCCGCCCGCGCGCGGCCCCCGGTCGATCCCCAGCGGCGTGGGCGCGCGGAAGCCGCGCAGCTCGGCGCGCCAGAACGCCTCGGCCGCGGCCGGGTCGCGCCGGCCCAGCCACGCCACGTACTCGCGGAAGGGGCGCGGCGCCGGGAGGGCGCCCGCCTCGCCCGCGCGGATCGATTCGTACAGCTCGAACACCTCGCCCAGCACCAGCCCCACCGACCAGCCGTCCAGCAGCAGGTGGTGGTGGCTCCACACGAACTCCCACGCGTCGTCCGCCACGCGCAGCAGCGCCAACCTCATCAGCGGGGCGCGCCCCAGCTCGAAGCCGCGCTCGCGGTCCTCGCGCAGGAACGCCTCCAGGCGGGCCGTCCGCTCCTCGTCCGCGAGGGCGCGCCAGTCCTCGCGGCGCCACGGGGCGCGGGCCGCGCGGGACACGATCTGGAGGGGCTTTTCGCGCTTTTCCCAGGCGAACGCCGTGCGCAGCACCGCGTGGCGCTCCACGACCCGCTCCCACGCCGCCTCCCACGCCGCCTCGTCCAGCGCGCCGCGCAGGGTGAACGCGAACTGCTCGAAGTAGGTTCCCGACGAGGGCGCGTACAGCGTGTGGAAGAGCATTCCCTGCTGGAGCGGGGAAAGCGGGTAGATCGCCTCGATCGCGCTGCGGTCCATCGGCGTCCTAGTCGTTCAGCGAGATGAAGTCGGCGATCAGGTCGTCCAGCTCGTCCTGGCTCAGCTCCGCCTCCGGGAAGTCCGATGGGGTGTAGACCGCGGCCTCGGGGGCGCGGCAGTGCTCGATCAGCCCGCGCAGCGCCGCCAGCCAGCCCTCCGCCAGCGCCCGCACCGTGTCCGGCGCGTGGACGCGCTCCGAGTACGTCCACCCCGCGTGCAGCCGCCCGCCCTGGATGCTGGCGTTCACCTCCAGCAGGTAGCGGCGCGGGGCGGAGGCGGCGTGCGCCGCGCCCATGGGCTCGTCCACGGGGCGGAAGAGCGCCGCGCGCGGGAGGAGGGCGTCGAGCTGCCCCAGGTAGTTGAAGCTGACCTCCGGCGTGGGCGCGGCGGCCAGCGCCGCGCGCACCTCGTCGCGCCCCAGGTAGCGCAGGATCCCGTAGCCGATCCCCTTCCCCGGCACCGCGCGGAGCTGCTCCTTGACGGCCTTGAGCGCGTCGCCCGGGGATGCCCCGGTCCCCGCGTCCAGCGCCACGGGGAACACCGACGTGAACCACCCCACGGTGCGCGACAGGTCCACGTCGTCGAAGAGCGGCTCGCGCCCGTGCCCCTCCAGCTCCACGCGCACGGCGGGCGCGCCGGTCCACTCGCCCACCGCGAGCGCGAAGGCGGCCAGCAGCACGTCGCCCACCTGCGTGCGGTACGCCGCGGGGACCTCGTGCACCAGCGCGTGCGTTTCCTCCGCGGAAAGCGCGACGGCGGCGACGCGGGCGTGCGCCTCCGTGTTCGCGCCGCCGGGAAAGTCCACGGGGAGCGGCGCGGCCGGGGCGCGCCCCGCGGCGACCCAGTGCTCCATCTCGGCCTCGGCGGCCGGGGTGCGGGCGTGCTCCGCCAGCCGCTCCGCCCACTGCCGGAACGAGGTGGTCTTCGGCGGGAAACGCACGGGCTCGCCGCGGGCGAGCTGCGCGCAGGCCCGCTCCAGGTCCTCCACCAGCACGCCCCACGACACGCCGTCCACGGCCAGGTGGTGAACGGCGAGCAGGAGCCGCCCCGGCCCCTCGCCGCGGCTGAAGTACACCGCCTGGAGGAGCGGCCCGCGCTCCAGCGACATGCCGGCCTGCGACCTCGCCGCCACCCGCTCCACCTCCGCCTCCCGCTGCGCCGCGGGCGTGGACGACTGGTCCACGTGGTCGAAGGGCACGTCCCCGTTCCACGGCGCGCCCTCCTGCGCCCGGCCTCCGTCCGCATCCCCGCGGAAGCGCAGCCTCAGCGCGTCGTGGTGGCGCAGCAATTCCCCCACCGCGCCCCTGAGCACGGCGGGCTCGACGGGACCCGCGACCTCCAGCAGCAGCGCCTGGTTCCAGTGGTGCGGCTCCGGCAGCTCCTGCTCGAAGAACCAGCGCTGCACCGGCGTGAGCGGCACCGGGCCCGCGACCTCGCCCTGCTCGGCCTGCACCGCGGCGGCCGTGTCGGCCACGGACGCCAGGTCGGCGACGGTGGGGTGCTGGAACACCTGCCGGGGGGTGATGCGGATGCCGGCCTGCGCCGCCCGCGAGATCACCTGGATGCTGAGGATGCTGTCGCCGCCCAGCTCGAAGAAGTTGTCGTGCACCCCCACGCGGTCCAGCCGGAGGACGCCGCACCAGATCCCCGCCAGCGTCGCCTCCACCTCGTCGCGCGGCGCGACGGCCGGCCCCTCCTCCTCGGCGCGGGTCCACTCCGGCGCGGGGAGCGCGGCGCGGTCCAGCTTGCCGCTGGGGGTCAGCGGAAGCTCGTCCAGCAGCACCACGGCGGCGGGCACCATGTACTCCGGCAGCTCCTCCTTGAGGCGGCTGCGCAGCGCCGCGACGGACAGCTCGCCGCCCTCGCCCGCGACCACGTACGCCACCAGCCGCGCGTGCCCCGGCATGCCGAAGGCAGGATCCTCGCGCGCGGCGGCCACGGCCTCGCGCACCCCCGGCTGCCGCAGCAGCGCGGACTCGATCTCGCCCAGCTCGATGCGGTGCCCGCGCACCTTGACCTGCTCGTCCAGCCGCCCCAGGTACTCCACCTCGCCCGACGCCAGCCAGCGCGCCCGGTCGCCCGTGCGGTACATGCGCGCGCCCGCC
This sequence comes from Longimicrobiaceae bacterium, assembly GCA_040509335.1. GTDB lineage: Bacteria > Gemmatimonadota > Gemmatimonadetes > Longimicrobiales > Longimicrobiaceae > JAFAYN01. The sequence continues at coordinate 18,205 of JBEVLE010000145.1, forward strand.
TCCGCCGCGAACGGGTCGGGGACGAAGCGCTCCGCCGTCAGTTCCGGCCGCCCGTGGTAGCCGCGCCCCACCTGCACCCCCGCGATGTACAGCTCGCCCGGCACGCCGGTCGGCGCCTGCCGCAGCCGCGCGTCCAGCACGTGGATGCGCGTGTTCGCCACCGGCCGCCCGATGGGCACCGTGGGCCGCCCGCGCTCGCAGGCGTGGAAGGTCACGTCCACCGCCGCTTCCGTCGGCCCGTACAGGTTGTGCAGCTCCGCGTGCGGCAGCCGCTCGAAGAAGCGGTCCCGCACCTCCGCCCCCAGCGCCTCGCCGCTGCACACCACCCGCCGCACGCTCCCGCACCGCCACGGCTCCCCGGCGTCGAGGAACGCCTGGAGCATCGACGGCACGAAGTGCAGCGTGGTGACGCCCTCCCGCTCGATCAGCTCCGACAGGTAGTGCGGATCGCGGTGCCCGTCCGGCTTCGCGAGCACCAGGCGCGCCCCCGCCAGCAGCGGCCAGAAGAACTCCCACACCGACACGTCGAAGCTGAACGGCGTCTTCTGGAGCACCACGTCGTCCGCCGTCAGCCCGTACTCGCGCTGCA
>JBEVLE010000146.1:0-8597 GCA_040509335.1 Longimicrobiaceae bacterium
CGGACCCCGACAACCTCGCCTACGTCATCTACACCTCCGGCTCCACCGGCACCCCCAAGGGCGTGGAGGTCACGCACGGCGCGCTGCTCAACCTGGTGCACTGGCACCGGGGCGCGTTCGCCGTCACGGAGGCCGACCGGGCGACGCAGCTGGCCGGGCTGGGCTTCGATGCCTCCGTGTGGGAGCTGTGGCCGTACCTCGCCAGCGGCGCGGCGGTGCACCTGGTCGCCGACGAGGAGACGCGGACCTCGCCGCAGGCGCTGCGCGCGTTCCTGCTGGAGCGGCGCGTCACGGTGGCCTTCGCGCCGACGCCGCTGGCGGAAGGGCTGCTCGCGCTGGAGTGGCCGGCGGAGGCGCCGCTGCGCGTGCTGCTGACGGGCGGCGACGCGCTGCGCGGCCGGCCGCGCGCCGACGTGCCGTTCGCGCTGGTCAACGACTACGGGCCGACGGAGAACACGGTCGTCGCCACGTCGGGCGTGGTCGCGGCGGGGCGGGGGATCGGGCGGGCGCCGGGGATCGGCGGGCCGATCGACAACGTGCGGGCGTACGTGCTGGACCGGCGGCTGGAGCCGGCGCCCGTGGGCGTGCCGGGCGAGCTGTGCGTGGGCGGGGCGCAGGTGGCGCGGGGCTACCTGGGGCGGGCGGAGCTGACGGCGTTGAGCTTCGTGCCGGACCCGTTCTCGGGCCGGGCGGGAGCGCGGATGTACCGCACGGGGGACCGGGCGCGGTGGCTGGCCGATGGCACGCTGGAGTTCCTGGGTCGGCTGGACCGGCAGGCCAAGGTGCGCGGCTTCCGCGTGGAGCCGGGCGAGGTGGAGGCCGTGCTGCGGCGGGCGCCCGGCGTCGGGGACGCCGTCGTCGAGGTGAGGACGGACGCGCGCGGCGAGCGGCGCCTGGTCGGCTACGTGGTCGCGGCGGAGACGATGCGGGCTGAGATCGTCGCGTTCGCGCGGACGCGGCTGCCGGAGTACATGGTGCCCGCCGCGCTGGTGATGCTGGAGACGCTTCCGCTTACCCCGAGCGGCAAGGTGGACCGGCGCGCCCTCCCGGAGCCCGATGTAGCGGGCGACGCCGACGCCGCGCCGTCCACCCCGGCGGAGGAGGTGGTGGCGGGGATCTGGGCGGAGGTGCTGGGAGTCGGGCGCGTCGGCGCGGGGACGAGCTTCTTCGCGCTGGGCGGGCAGTCGCTGCTGGCGACGCAGGTGGTCTCGCGCCTGCGGCGGGTCTTCGGCGTGGAGCTTCCGCTGCGGGCCCTGTTCGAGGCGCCCACGGTCCGCGAGCTGGCCGCCCGCGTGGAGGAGGCCAGGCGCGGGGGCGGCGCCGCGCCGCTGCCGCCCGTCGCCCGGCTGGAGCACGACGGCCCGGTGGCGCTGTCGTTCTCGCAGGAGCGGCTCTGGTTCCTGGAGCAGATGCGCCCCGGCCAGGGGCTGTACACCATCCCCGTCGCGCTGCGGCTGACGGGCGCCGTGGACGAGGACGCGCTCACCCGCGCGCTCACGGAGATCGTGCGGCGGCACGAGGCGCTGCGGACCGTGTTCCCGGTGGTGGACGGCGGGCCCGTGCAGGTGGTGAGGCCCACGGAGTCCGTGCGGTTGCGCGCGGAACCGGCCGCGTCCGCCGCCGCGCTGGTGCGCGAGGAGATGCTGCGCCCCTTCGACCTGGAGGCCGGGCCGCTCTTCCGCGTCCGCCTGGCGCGCCTCCCCGGCGGCGACCACCTGCTGCTCGTCGTCCTGCACCACGCCGTGGGCGACGGGTGGTCGGCGGGGGTGCTGCTGCGCGAGCTGGGGGCGCTGGTCCGCGCCTTCGCTGCTGGAGCGCCGTCGCCGCTCCCGGAGCTTCCCGTCCGCTTCCGCGACTTCGCCGTCTGGCAGCGGCGGCACCTGGCGGGCGCGGCGCTGGACGCGCAGCTCGCCTGGTGGCGCGCCCGCCTGGCCGGCGCGCCCCCGGCGCTGGAGCTCCCGGCGGACCGGCCGCGCCCGCCCGTCCCCGGCTTCCGCGCCGCCACGCTGCCCCTGGCGCTGGACGCGGAGGTGCTCGCGGCGCTCCGGGCGCTGTCGCGGCGGGAGGGCGCGACGCTGTTCATGACGCTGCTCGCGGCGTGGCAGCTCCTGCTGGCGCGCTACGCGGGCACGGACGACGTGGTGGTGGGCACGCCCGTCGCCGGCCGCACGCGGGCGGAGCTGGAGGGGCTGATCGGCTTCTTCGTCAACACGCTCGCGCTGCGCACCGACCTGTCCGGTGACCCCACGTTCCCGGAGCTGCTGCATCGCGTCCGCGAGGCGACGCTGGACGCGTACGCGCACCAGGACGTCCCCTTCGAGCGGCTGGTGGAAGCGCTCCAGCCGGAGCGCGACCTCAGCCGCAACCCCGTCTTCCAGGTGTTTTTCGTCCTCCAGGGCGAGCCGCCGCGCGCCGTGGACGCGGGCGGGCTGCGCATGGAGCCGGAGGAGGTGGAGGGCACCGCCGCCAAGTTCGACCTGACGCTGGCGCTGGAGGAGCGCGGCGGCGGGCTCGCCGGGGTGATCGAGTACGCCGCCGAGCTGTTCGACGCGGCGACGATCGCGCGCATGGCCGGGCACTTCGGGGTGCTGCTGCGCGCCATCGCCGCCGACCCCGCCCGCCGCGTCTCGGCCCTCCCGCTCCTGGGATTCGCGGAGCGCGCCCACCTGGCCGCCGGCGGCAACCCGTCGCCGGAGCGCTTCCCCGCCGCCGGCACGCTGCACGGCCGCTTCGGGGCCGTCGCCCGCGCCCGGCCGCACGCGGTCGCCCTCACCTTCCGCGGCGAGTCGCTGACCTACGCCGAGCTGGACGCCCGCGCCGACCGCCTCGCCGCCGCGCTGCGGGCGCGCGGCGCCGGCCCCGAGACCCGCGTGGGGCTGTGCGTGGAGCGCGGCCCGCAGGTCGTCGCCGGGATGCTGGGGATCCTGAAGTCCGGCGCCGCCTACGTCCCCCTGGACCCCACGTACCCCGCCGACCGCCTCGCCTACCTGCTGGAGGACTCCGGCGTGGCGCTCGTCGTGGCGGAGGAGCGCACGCGCGGGGCGCTGCCGCACTTCGGGGGCGAGATCGTCGCGTGGGACACCCCTCACCTCCCGACCCCCTCTCCCACAAGGGGAGAGGGGGAGAACGACGATGCCGACCTCCGGGAAGCCCTCCCCCAGAATTGGGGGAGGGTGGCGAGCCTGAGCGAGCCGGGTGGGGGCGATCCCGCGGACGCCAGCACCGTCCCCGTCCACCCCGACAACCTGGCCTACGTCATCTACACCTCCGGCTCCACCGGCCGGCCCAAGGGCGTGATGGCGACGCACGCCAACGTCCTCCGCCTGCTGGAGGCGACCGAGCGCTGGTTCGGCTTCGGGGAGGACGACGTGTGGACGATGTTCCACTCCTTCGCCTTCGACTTCTCGGTGTGGGAAACGTGGGGCGCGCTCCTCCACGGCGGCCGGCTGGTGGTGGTGCCCTGGGAGACCAGCCGCGACCCGGAGGCGTTCCGCGCGCTCCTGGCCGCCGAGCGGGTGACGGTCCTCAACCAGACGCCCTCCGCCTTCCGCCAGCTCGCGGCGGCGGACGAGGCCGCCGACGAGGCGGAGGAGCTGGCGCTGCGGTGCGTGGTGTTCGGGGGGGAGGCGCTGGAGCCCGGGAGCCTGCGGGGGTGGGTGGAGCGGCACGGCGACGAGCGGCCGGCGCTGTTCAACATGCACGGGATCACCGAGACCACGGTGCACGACTCCTTCCGCCGCATTGGGCGCGCGGAGGTGGAGGCCGGCGCCGCGAGCCCCATCGGCGAGCCGCTCCCGGACGGGCGGCTGTACGTGCTGGACCCGCGCGGCGAGCCGGTGCCCACGGGCGTCCCGGGCGAGCTGTGCGTGGGCGGCGCCGGGGTGACGCGCGGCTACCTGTCGCGGCCGGCGCTGACCGCCGAGCGCTTCGTCCCCGACCCGTTCGCGTGGCACGGAACGGCCGGAGCGCGCATCTACCGCTCCGGCGACCGGGTGCGGCGCCTGGCCGGCGGCGGGCTGGAGTTCCTGGGGCGCGTGGACTTCCAGGTCAAGGTGCGCGGCTTCCGCATCGAGCCGGGCGAGGTGGAGGCCGCCGTCGCGGCGCACCCCGCGGTGGGCCGGGCGCTGGTGCTCGTCCGCGAGGACCGGCCGGGCGACCGCCAGCTCGTCGCGTACGTCACGACGGCGGACGGCGCGCCGGTGGACCCGCGCGCCCTGCGCGAGTGGGCGGCGGAGCGCCTTCCCGACTACATGGTGCCCGCGGCGTTCGTGGTGCTGGAGACGCTTCCCCTCACCGCCAACGGCAAGGTGGACCGCGGAGCGCTCCCGCCGCCCGTCCTCGAGGCCGGCGAGTCGTTCGTGGCGCCGCGGACCGGGCTGGAGCGGGAGATCGCCGCGGCGTGGGAGGAGGTGCTGCAGGTGGAGCGGGTGGGGGTGGACGACAACTTCTTCGAGCTGGGCGGCCACTCGCTCCTGCTGGCGCGGCTCCACCGGCGGCTGCAGGGCGCGCTGGGGCTGGAGCTGACGGTGGTGGACCTGTTCCGCTTCCCCACGGTGGCCGCGCTGGCGCGGCACCTGGACCCGGACGCGGCGGGCGGCGACGGCGGCAGCGGGCGCGGCCGCGCCGAGACCCGGCGGAAGCTGAGGGGCAGGCCGCGGGAGCCCAGGCGATAGACACGCGAAGCGAACGGAACATGGAGAACCAGGACGGACCCGCCCGCCCGGCGCTGTCGTCGGCGAAGAAGGCGCTGCTGGAAAAGCGGCTGCGCGGCGCCACCGCCAGCGCCCCCCGCGACCCCATCCCGCCCCGCGCGGAAACGGGGCCGCTGCCGCTGTCGTTCCCGCAGCAGCGGCTCTGGTTCCTGGAGCAGCTGGAGCCGGGGCGCCCCTTCTACCACATCGGCGTGCCCGTGCGGCTGCGGGGGCGGCTGGACCGCGGCGCCCTCGCCCGCGCCCTCACCGAGATCGTCCGGCGGCACGAGGCGCTGCGCACCGGCTTCGTGGTGGTGGGCGGCGAGCCGCGGCAGGTGGTGAGGCCGCCCTTCGAGGTGGAGATCCCGCTGGACGAGTGCGCCGGCATCCCGCAGCCGGAAGTGCTGGAGCGCATCCGCGCGGAGCTTGAGGCGCCCTTCGACCTGGAGCGCGACCCCCTGGTCCGCGCCCGGCTGCTGCGCCTTGGCGACGAGGAGCACGTGCTGGCGGCCACGCTGCACCACGTCATCAGCGACGGGTGGAGCATGGGCGTGTTCATCCGCGAGCTGACGCAGCTGTACGAGGCGTTCGTGGAGGGCCGCCCCTCGCCCCTCCCCGACCTCCCCCTGCAGTACGGCGACTTCGCCGTGTGGCAGCGCGGGCGGCTGGGCGGCGAGGTGCTGGACAAGCAGCTCGGCTACTGGCGCGAGCAGCTGCGCGGCCTCCCCACCGTGGAGCTGCCCACCGACTTCCCGCGCCCCCCGGTGCAGAGCCACCGCGGCGCCGGCCTGTGGTTCCGCGTCCCGGCGGAGACCAACGCTCGCCTCAAGGCCGTCGCCCGGGAGGAGGGCGCCACGCTCTTCATGCTCCTGCTGGCGGCCTGGCAGACGCTGCTGCTGCGCTACACCGGGCAGGAGGACCTGGTGGTGGGCACCCCCATCGCGAACCGCACGCGCAGGGAGATCGAGCCGCTCATCGGCTTCTTCGTCAACACGCTGGTGCTCCGCGGCGACCTCAGCGGCGATCCCTCGTTTCGCGCGCTGCTGGGTCGCGCCCGCGAGACCACGCTGGGCGCCTACGCGCACCAGGACTTCCCCTTCGAGAAGCTGGTGGAGGAGCTTGCCCCCGAGCGCGACCTCAGCCGCAACCCGCTCTTCTCGGTGCTGTTCGCCCTGCAGAACGCGCCGGAGGAGGAGCTGGAGCTGGCCGGAATCAAGCTGACCTGGCAGTGGGTGGACAGCACCACCGCCAAGTTCGACCTGATGCTGTGGACGCACGAGGAAAAGGGCGAGCTGGTGTGCCTGCTGGAGTACGCCACCGACCTGTTCCGCGCCTCCACCGCCGAGCGGATGCGCGGCCACCTGGTGGCGCTGCTGGACGGGATCGTCGCCGACCCGGACGCCCCCCTTTCCCGCCTGCCGCTCCTCGCCCCGGCCGAGCGCGAGCGCATCCTGGCGGAGTGGAACGACACCGCCCGCGAGCTCCCGCCCTCCACGCTGCACGGCCTGGTGGAGGCGCAGGCCGCCCGCACCCCGGAGCGCGCCGCCCTGGAATTCGCCGGCGAGACCCTGACCTACGCCCAGCTGGACCGCCGCGCCTCCGCGCTCGCCGCGGAGCTGACTGCGCGCGGCGTGGGCCCCGAGTCGCGCGTTGCGCTGTGCCTGGAGCGCGGCCCGGAGATGGTCGCCGCCCTGCTCGCCGTCCTCAAGGCCGGCGGCGCCTACGTCCCCCTGGACCCCGCCTACCCCGCCGACCGCATCGCCTACGTCCTGGCCGACTCCGGCGCCCGCGTGCTGGTGACCCAGTCGGCGTTGCGCGACACCCTTCCGCCGTTCGCGGGCGAGATCGTGTATGTGGACGAACTCGCGGACCCGGACGCCGTCGCAGGCTGTTCCCTGTTCCCTGTTCCCTGTTCCCTATCTCTCGCCTACGCCATCTACACCTCCGGCTCCACGGGGCGCCCCAAGGGCGTGATGGTCACTCACGGCGCGGCGGTCAACCTGCTGCACGCCATGCGCGAGCGCCCCGGGATCTCCGCGGACGACACGCTGCTGGCGGTGACCACGCTGGCGTTCGACATCGCGCTGCTGGAGCTGCTGCTGCCGCTCACGGTGGGCGCGCGGGTGGTGCTGGCGGACCGGGACACGGCGGCGGATCCCGTGGCGCTCGCGGACCTGCTCGCGGCCTCCGGGGCCACGGTGATGCAGGCGACGCCGGCCACCTGGAAGATGCTGGTGTTCGCCGGGTGGGAGGGCGACCGGAGCTTGCGCATCCTCAGCGGCGGCGAGGCGCTGCCGGGCGCCATCGCCGACCTGCTGCGCGAGCGCGGCTCCGTGGTGTGGAACCTGTACGGGCCCACCGAGACCACCGTGTGGTCCACCGTCCACCGGGTGGACGGGTCCGAGGCCGTGGTGCCCGTGGGGACGCCGGTGGCGAACACGCGGGCGTACGTGCTGGACGCCCACCTCAACCCGGTGCCGGCGGGCGTGCCGGGCGGGCTGTACCTGGCCGGGGCGGGGGTGGCGCGCGGCTACCTGGGGCGCCCCGACCTGTCCGCCGACCGCTTCCTCCCGGAGCCGTTCGGGGGCGCGGAGCGGGGCGGCGCGCGCATGTACCGCACCGGCGACCGGGCGCGCTGGCGCGAGGACGGCGTGCTGGAGTTCCTGGGGCGCGACGACCACCAGGTCAAGGTGCGCGGCTTCCGCATCGAGCTGGGCGAGGTGGAGGCCGCGCTGGCCGCGCACCCCGGCGTGCGCGAGGCCGCCGCCGCCGCCCTCGCCGACGAGTCGGGGGAGGCGCGCCTGGTGGCGTACGTGGTGGAGGAGGACGAGGTGCCGCCCGACGCCCCCGACCTGCGCGCCTGGCTGCGCGCCCGCCTCCCCGACTACATGATTCCCTCGCTCTTCGTCCCGCTGGAGGCGCTGCCGCGCACCGCCAACGGCAAGACCGACCGCGCCGCGCTCCCCGCGCCGGAGGGCGGCCGGGCCGCGGTGGAGGCGGAGTACGTGGAGCCGCGCACCGCCGTGGAGGAGGCTCTCGCCGCCGTGTGGGCGGAAACGCTGCACGTGGAGCGCGTGGGCGTGCACGACAACTTCTTCGAGCTGGGCGGCCACTCCATCCTCGCCACGCAGCTGGTGGTGGCGGTGCGCGCCACGCTGCAGGCCGAGGTCCCGGTGCGCGTCCTGTTCGAGCACCCCACGGTCGCGGAGCTGGCCGCGGCGATCGTCGCGCGCGACCCGGTCCCGGGGCAGACGGAGCGCGTCGCGGAGATCCTGCGGCTCATCGGATCCATGTCGGACGACGAGGCCGAGCGGACGCTGCTGGAGCAGCAGTCGCTCGGGGGAGACTGAGACCGGAATGAACCCGTCACGACGAGCCGTACACGAGCTGTTCGCGGAGCAGGCGGCGCGCACCCCCGGCCTGGCCGCGGTGGCCGCCGCGGGCGAGGCGCTGAGCTACGCGGAGCTGGAGCGCCGCGCCAACCGGCTCGCCCATCACCTGCGGGCGCGCGGCGCCGGGCCGGAGGCCCGGGTGTGCATCTGCCTGGAGCGCGAGGTGGAGATGGTGGTCGCCGTGCTCGCGGTGCTCAAGGCCGGCGGCGCCTACGTCCCCCTGGACCCGGCGTACCCGGCCGAGCGCCTGGCCCACGCGCTGGACGACTCCGGCGCCGTCCTGCTGGTGTCGCGGAATCGCCTCCTCCCCGTGCTCCCCGCGTTCGGCGGCGGGATCGTGTGCCTGGACGCGGACCGCGAGGCGATCGCCGCCGAATCGGACGAGGCGCCCGGGAGCGGCGTCGGCGTCCACGGCGCGGCGTACGTCATCTACACCTCGGGGTCGACGGGTCGGCCCAAGGGCGTGGTGGTGGAGCACGCCAGCCTGGCGGGCACGCTGCTGAGCACCAGCACG
>JBEVLE010000147.1:0-11627 GCA_040509335.1 Longimicrobiaceae bacterium
TCCCGCTCGCGCGCCGGGGAGCGGCGGCGTCCGCCGGGCTCCAGCGGCGAGCCCAGCTGCGCCGCCACGGCCTCCAGGAAGGGGAGGGCGGCGCGTCCATCCGCCGGGCCCAGCCCGGTCTCCGCCAGCGCCGCGGCCCATCCTTCTTCGCTCATCCCTCCTCCCCGGTTCGTCGACATCCGCACGGCCGGAAGGTTGGAGCGTGCGGGTCCGCGGGCGCAAGCCGGGCGCGGGCGGGACGGCAATGGCACGGCAAGCCTTCCAATCCGGTTGAATTTGAGCTATATTAGTCGCCTGCAATCACTTGAGCGATGGCGTCCCGTCCGGTTGGCACCATCCCTGCACTGTCCCCGGTGTCCCCACGCACCGCGACCCGGGGTCCGGAAGTCGGAAGTCCAGCAGATCCGCGGTGTTTCGGCGCCCCGAGGGGCGCGAACTGGTTCAGCGAACAGCAGGAGTTGGCTCATGCGTGTCCTCAATCTCGCCCTCGTCCTGTCCACCGTGGTGGGCACCGCCGCCTGCGATCGCCAGGCCGCGCCCGCGCCGTCGGACCTGAGCTGGCTCGACACGCTCGAGCTGCAGAGCACCCCGGCGCAGGCCGTCGTCTCGCCCATGGAGCTCGGGCTGGTCCACACGGCGCACGTGGAGACCCCGGCACCCGCGCCGGAGGTGGAGGAAGCCGTGGAGGAGGCGCCGGTGAAGACCGCCGCGCGCTCGTCGTCCAGCTCCAGCAGCCGCCGCTCGTCGGCCCGGCGCAGCTCGGGGTCCAGCTCGGGAAGCTACGGCGGCGGGTACGAGGCCCCGGCTCCGCGGGCCCGCACGGTGACGGTCAAGAACACCAAGCGTGACGCGGCCGTGGGCGCGGTGGTCGGCGCCGGCGTCGGCGCGGTCGCGGGCGGGTCGCGCCACCGGGTCAAGGGCGCGCTGATCGGCGCCGCCGTGGGCGGCATCGCCGGCGCGGTGATCGGCAACAACGTGGACAAGTCGACCCGCACGGTGTACGACTACTGACGGACGGCCGGATCCCGAGGCTCCAGGGCGCCCCCGTCCCCCTCGTGGGACGGGGGCGCCGCCGCTTCCGGGGAGGAGCCTCGCCCGCAAGTCGGTGCGCGGCAGCGAGTTGCGCGGGGCCTTGACGCCGGGGCGGATTTTTATATGTTTGTGCCCCGCAACAATTTGAAGCACCGATAGCTCAACTGGCAGAGCAGGGGACTCTTAATCCCAAGGTTGTAGGTTCGATTCCTACTCGGTGCACTGGGAAAAACACAGGTTTTGGTTTGTGCGCCCGTAGCTCAGCTGGATAGAGCGTCTGACTACGGATCAGAAGGCCGGGAGTTCGAATCTCTCCGGGCGCACCTGGTATGCTCCGGTGGCGGAATTGGTAGACGCGCTAGATTCAGGATCTAGTGGGCGTAAGCCCGTGGAGGTTCGAGTCCTCTCCAGAGCATTGGTAGCTGCCCCGTTCGTCTAGTGGCCTAGGACAACGCCCTCTCACGGCGTAAACAGGGGTTCGATTCCCCTACGGGGTACTGCGGGAAACGCGGGAGTAGCTCAGTTGGTAGAGCATCAGCTTCCCAAGCTGAGGGTCGCGGGTTCGAGCCCCGTCTCCCGCTTCGTTTGCCCACTTAGCTCAGTTGGTTAGAGCATCTGACTGTTAATCAGAGGGTCCCAGGTTCGAGTCCTGGAGTGGGCGCTCAGCGGGGCCGAAAGGCCCCGCTTTTTCTTTGGTTTTCAGAGCCGTTGCGATTCCCGTTGCGATTCGGGCAGGTGCTGACTTGCGACAGGTCACTGCTGAAAGCAACAACGACGCACCCAGCGAAGATGAGCCCTGGCGGGTCCGACCCGCCAGGGCCCATCATTTTCTGAGTATGTATACTTGACGAAACCGAGTCTGTCTCGGAAGAGAGGATCAGCAACACAGTTTGGGGTACCCACGGACCGGATACTCCGCCTGCATTCGGACCGCCGAGCTCCGCGAGAGGCCACATTCGTGGAGAGGCACTGAGCCGGCGATCACCGGTCCGGTGCGCGGGGAGGGGGACGCCGCGTGTGGGCCTGGAGTGCATCCAGACTGGTGCGCTCCCCTTCGGCTTCCAGTAGCTCACGCCGCCGCGCGGCGAACCTCTCGTACTCAGCTTCCGCGTACCGGTCGGCTTCTGCTCGGCTCATGCGACCAGCGTCAGGGAGTACGTTGCGCTCGTTGAAGCGGAGGAACGCATCCAGCCGCTCCCCCCAGTCGCGCAGGTAGTTCTTGGCCACGGTCACATCGCCCTTGCGGACGTCCGCACCCTTCCAGGTGGTCAGCCCCATGTGAGGTCGGCCGTGGTCCGCCCGCTCGCGGATCAGCTCCGCGGCGGTCCGTCCTGTGACGGCGAAGTGTAGCTTGTTCTGGATGGTCTGGAAGAAGCGCGCGGTCTGCTCGTGGTTGGGGACGTAGTCGGCGGCCATCGCGAAGATCTCGCGCACGCGCAGGTACATGCGGCGCTCGCTGGCGCGGATGTCCCGAATTCGCTCCAGCAGCTCGCCGAAGTAGTCGGGCACGCCCTGCCCATCAATCGGCGGATCGCGTAGCCGCTCGTCGTCCAGGGTGAAGCCCTTCACCAAGTACTCGTGCAGCCGCTCCGTGGCCCAGCGGCGGAACTGCGTGCCCCGGATCGAGCGCACCCGATATCCCACCGCGAGGATGACGCCGAGGCTGTAATGCTCGATGGAGCGGGTGACCTGCCGCTCGCCCTCCTGGCGAACTATTCGGAAACTCCTAATAGTTGCCCCGGGGTCTGCCTCACCTTCGGCGAAGATGCCCTTCAGGTGTTCGTTGATGGTGGGCACCTTTACCTGGAACAGCTCGGCCATGAGCGCCTGGCTCAGCCAGAGCGTCTCGTCGGCAAAGCGGCATTCCACGCGCGTGCGGCCGTCTTCCGTCTCGTAAAGGATCAGCTCACCGCGCGCGGTCTCAAACTCGTCGTCGTACATTGCGCTCACAGCGCTCCGTACATTCTTCAACCGCCGACAGTCCTGTCGAGGATCGCCGATGGGTGGGGTGCTGGCGACCCTACCCGCGAGAGCTCCGTCACCAACGGAGAACTTATGGCGCTAAACCGATGGTCGCCAGAGAGATACCCCTCTGGCGGACCCCGTCACACTGCCTCGCGAGAGCGGCGCGCCCGGGCCGGCGGAGGTACGAGCCTTCCTTACACCGACCGCGGGCGGTTCGACCAGCTTGCCGCAGCTCGCGGAGGCGAGTGCCCCGCGACCGCGCCTGCACACGTGGTCCGGCGCTCCCGTTCCCTGTACTCCGCGCGTGTATCTCGACTCACGCTGGCTCCGGCCGCCGCAGCGAGCTACCGGGTTCACCCGGCGGAATAGGGCCAGGCCGGCGCCGAGCACCGCGAGGAAGGCCGTGGCGACCTGCGCTGGGGCGAACGCGATCTACAACGTGCTGGAGAAGGGCGACGTGGTGATGCTGGCGGAGGGCCTGGACATCTTCCGGACGCCCGTTCCGGCCGACTTGGTCGGACGCTCGCTGGGCGGGACCTCCATCCGCGACGAGACCGGGTGCAGCGTCATCGCGATCGAGGAGGATGGGCGCAGAGTGGTGAATCCCCCTGCGGACATGCCGATCCCGGGTGGCCCCGGTGCCGAGTTGATCCTGATCGGGACGACGGCGAGCGAGCGCCGCTTCATGGAGCGCTACGCCAGCGGAGGGCGTTCGACTCGGCACCGATAGGTTCCGCTCGACTTCCTCGCCGGAGGAGCGATCGGCTGCCCCCCGCTGGCCGAGCTCTCAGCGCGGCGGCGGCTCACCTCGGCCGCTCCTCTTCCTCGAAGAACATCGCCGCGGGCGTCGTCTCCAGGTGCATAGCCCCTACTAGCCGGTAGAGGGCCGCCGCGAGGGTGTGGACCTCCGGGTCCGACAGCCGTGCCAGGCCGGCCACCAGTAGCGCCGTGGGCGCGGTCGGCGCCTGCACCAGCAGGCTCCTGCCAGCACTGGTGATCCGCACCTCCGCCCGGCGCCGGTCGCGCGGCGATGGCGCCCGCTCCGCCAGACCCCTCCCCACCAGCCGGTCTACCACCGCAGCCACCGAGCTGCGGTCCGTCAGCGTCCGCTCGGCCAGCTCGTTGATGGAAAGCCCGTCCGCGTCCGTCAGCTGGGAAAGGACGAACAGCTGCGCCGCGCTGATCCCGAGCGCGGCCTGTGTGTCCGTCGCCGCGGTGCGCATCACGCGCAGGATGCGGCGCAGCGCGTCGACCGCGGCCGCGGTGTCCGCATCCCTTCCCCCACCCCCTCCGGCTTCCCCGGCATCCGTTCCCGTGTCCTTCAACTCACCCTTCATCTCACCTCCAGCCGGTGGGTTGTTTGAATATGGGGTATCCCCCATATTCGGGTGACACAGACCGGAGATCGCCATGGCTCACCGAATTCCGAAGCTGGGGACGTTAGAAATGACGACGGAAGCGATCATCTTCATGGCTGTGGTCTGGACGGCCCCGTTCGGCCTCATCACCTGGTCGTACGCGAAGGTCCCCCGGGGCCGCCGCCACTTCGATCCGGACGGGATCGGCCCCGCCACGCCTCCCGTCGGGGCATGATCGCGGACGACCAGCCGCCGCCGCTGCCGTGGTGACCGGAGACGATGCCGGCGTCCGGGCGGGCAGCCCAGGAGGAGCAGCTACTCACGTTGCCGGATGCAATGATGGCGCCTTCAGCAGAGATCCCGGCGGGCCGGCTGATCCTGGTGTCCAACCGGCTCCCGGTGACGGTCGCCGCGGGCGAGAACGGACTCCGGATCGAGCCGAGCGCCGGGGGGCTGGCGACCGGCCTCCGCGAGCCGCACCGCCGCTTCGGCGGACCCTGGGTGGGCTGGCCCGGGCCGTACGTCGGTCCCGACGGACTGGACCTGGCGGCGCTCGAGGCGGCCCTGGCGGAGCTGGGCACCGTCCCGGTGCACATGAGCGCGCAGGAGGTGAGCCGCTTCTACGAGGGGTTCGCCAACGGCGTGCCCTGGCCGGTGTTCCACTACCTGATCGGGCAGGTCCCGTTGCGGGTGGAGGGGTGGGAAGAGTACCGCACCGTCAACGAGCGGTTCGCCGACACGGTGGTCGGACTCTACCGGGTGGGGGACTCGATCTGGGTGCACGACTACCAGCTCCTGCTCCTCCCGGGGCTCCTCCGTCAGCGTCTGCCGCGCGCGCGGATCGGCTTCTTCCTGCACATCCCCTTTCCCAGCTCCGAGGTGTTCGCCGCGCTGCCCCACCGCGAGCAGATGCTCCGCGGCCTCCTCGGCGCGGACCTCATCGGCTTCCACACGGAAGCCTACGCGCGCCACTTCCTCTCGTCGCTCCAGCGGGTGCTGGGGATCCGGGGGGAGATGGAGGAGGTGCGGCACGAGGGCCGGCCGGTGCGCCTGGGCGCCTTCCCCATGGGGGTGGACGCGGCGGCGCTCGACGCGCGTGCCCGGGCCGAGCCCGTCCAAGATGAGCTGCGCGCCCTGCGGGACGACGGCTCGTGCAGGCTGCTGCTCGGGGTCGACCGGCTCGACTACACCAAGGGGATTCCCCGGCGGCTGCTGGCTTTCGAGCTGCTGCTCGCCCGCAGGCCGGAGTGGCGGGGCCGGGTGCGGCTGATCCAGGTCGCGGTGCCGTCGCGTACGCAGGTCCGCGCGTACCGCGCGATCCGGCGCGAGGTGGACGCGCTCGTGGGCAGGATCAACGGCGAGTTCGGCACGCCGCACTGGACGCCCGTCCAGTACCTGTACCAGAGCGTCCCCGAGCACCAGCTGCTGGCGCTCTACCGCGCCGCCGACGTCGCGCTCGTCACCCCGGTGCGGGACGGGATGAACCTGGTGGCGAAGGAGTTCGTCGCCACCCGCCCCGACGAGGACGGGGTGCTGGTGTTGAGCGAGTTCGCCGGCGCCGCGGCGGAGATGCGCAGCGCCGTGCTGGTGAACCCCTACGACCTGGAGCAGAGCGCGGAGCGCTACCACCAGGCGCTCGTGATGGCGGCGCCGGAGCGCGGAGCACGCATGCGGAGCCTGCGCGAGCACGTGTTCGGCTTCGACGTGCACCGGTGGGCGGACACGTTCCTCGCGGCGCTGCAGGACCCCCATCCCCCGGAACCGGCGGGCCGGCCGTGAGCACCGTACCCGAGCCCGTCCAGCGCTTCATCGCGGCGAACATCGACTCGGCGGAGCAGCTCGAGGTGCTCCTGCTGCTGCACCGCCACGCCGACCGGGGGTGGCGCGCCCACGACGTGAGCCGCGAGATCTTCACCGTCCCCGCGGCGGCCACCCTGCGGCTGGAGAGCCTGGTGGAGCTGGGATTCCTGCGCTCGGACGGGGCCGCCGACCCGGAGTACCGGTACCGGCCCCACTCGCAGGAACAGGGCACTGGCATGCAGGCGCTTGCGGACGCGTACCGGGCGAACCGGGTCGGGGTGCTGAACCTGGTCTTCCGCCGCCCGCCCGATCCGGTCCGCAGCTTCAGCGACGCCTTCCGCATCCGCTGATGCGCCAGGGAACCCGCGCGTCCTTGCTCTGCCGGTCGTGGAGCCGTGTCCCGGGGGACCCGTGTTCGTGGGCTGCTGAGCCGCGACGACGTGCTGCTGCTGGCCTACGAGCGCGAGCTCGCCCACACCGTCTGACGGAGGGGGCTCCGATCCTGCATCCGCCGCACACCTGCCCCGCCACGCGCCCGCCGGCTTCTCTCTCCGGGCGTCCCTGGCCCCGTGCCCGCCGAACCAGCGACCTCCGCGGATGACTCTACTGGCCCTCGTCCTCCCGTCGCTCCCGCTCACCGACCCCGTCCTCATCGTCGCGGTGGCGATGGCGACCTTCCTGCTGGCGCCGCTCCTCTTCGAGCGACTGAACGTCCCGGGGATCATCGGCCTGATCGTGGCCGGCGCGGCGCTGGGCCCGCACGGCTTCGGCGTGCTGGAGCGCGACCGCACCATCGTGCTCCTGGGCACCGTCGGGCTCCTCTACCTGATGCTGATGGTGGGGCTGGAGCTGGACCTGAACGACTTCGCCCGATACCGCCGCCGCAGCATCGTCTTCGGCCTGGTCTCCTCGCTGGTCCCCGGCGCGGTGGGCGCGGTCGCCGCGCTCGCGCTCGGCTACGGGACTCCCTCCGCCCTCCTGGTGGCGTCCGCGTTCGCGTCCCACACCCTCCTGGCCTATCCCATCGCGGCGCGCCTGGGCATCGTGCGCAACCCCGCGGTCACGACCACGCTGGGCGGCACGATCCTGGTCGAGATCCTGGCCCTGCTGCTCCTCGCCGTCGTGGTCGAGGCCCGCGGCCGCAGCATGGACTGGGTGTTCTGGGTGGGGATCGGCGTGCCGTTCGCGGTCTACGGCGCCGCGGTCCTCGTGGTCCTCCCGCGCCTGGGGCGCTGGTTCTTCCGCAACGCCAGCGAGGGGGAGACCGAGTTCGTCTTCGTGATGACGGCGCTCTTCTCGGTGGCGTACCTTGCCCACTTCGGGCGGGTGGAGCCGCTGATCGGGGCCCTGCTCACCGGACTCGCGCTCAACCGCCTGATCCCGGAGCAGAGCGCGCTGATGAACCGCACCCGCTTCGTGGGCAACGCGGTGTTCATCCCGTTCTTCCTGCTGTCCGTGGGGATGGTGGTGGACGTGCGGGCGCTGGACAGCGCGCTCGCCTGGGCGGTGGCCGGGGCCGCGGCGCTGCTGGTGATCCTGGCGAAGTGGCTGGCCGCCAAGGCCGCGGAGAAGCTGTTCGGCTACACGCCGGACGAGGGGTGGGTGGTCTTCGGGCTGTCGGTCCCGCACGCGGCGGGGACGCTGGCGATCGTGCTGGTGGGGTTCGACGCGAAGCTGCTCGACCAGGCCGAGGTGAACGGGGTGGTGGTGATGATCCTCGCCACCTGCATCGTGGGGCCGTGGGCCGTGCAGCGGTACGGGCGCCGCGTGGCGCTGCGGGAGGCGGACCGGCCCTACGACCCGGGGCACGCGCCCCACCGCGTGCTGGTCCCGCTCGCCAACCCCGCCACGGCGGACGCGCTGCTGGACCTGGCGCTGGTGGTGCGCGGGCACCACGACGAGGAGCCGCTGCGCGTGCTGATGGTGGCTCCCGGGGAGGGCGCGGCGAGCGAGGCCGAGGTCGCGGAGGCGGAGGCGGTGCTGGGCCACGCCGTGCTGCACGCGGCGGGCGCCGGCGTGCAGGTGGTCCCCATGACGCGGGTGGACACCAGCATCGCCGCGGGGATCGCGCGGGGGGTGGCCGAGTCGCGCACCAGCATCGTGGTGATCGGCTGGGACGGGCGGCGCAGCGGCACGAGGGCCGTCTTCGGCAGCGTGCTGGACCAGCTCACGGCGAGCACCCGCGCCACCCTGCTGGTGGCCCGGCTCACGCAGGCGCCCCGGACCACCCGGCGGGTGGTGGCGGTGGTCCCCCCCGGGCTGGACCGCCACCCGGCGTTCCTCCAGGTGCTCGGCACGGTCAACACGCTCACCTCCGGGCTGGGCGCGCCCGTGCTGCTCGTCCCGGTGGACGGGGACGGCGAGCGGCTCCGCCAGCTGCACGCGGAGGCCCGCCCGCAGGTGCCCGCCACCACGGAGGCCGCGGGCGGCTGGGACGGCCTGGACGCGCTGCTGGCGACGCTGTCGAGGGACGACCTAGTGGTGCTCCTCGCCGCGCGGCGAGGCACGGCGGTGTGGTCGCCGGCAGCGGAGCGGCTTCCCCAGCACCTCGCCGACGCCCTCCCAGGGAACCTGGTGGTCGCCTACGCCGCGGACCCGGAGCCCTCGGCGGGGGGACCCGTGGAGCTGGCGCCCGGCGTGACGCCCGAGCGCGTGGTGGTGCTGGAGGAGACGGAGCTGGGCGCAGCGGTGGAGCGGTTGACGGAGGGGGTGTTCGGGGCGGCGGAGCGGCGGGAGATCGTGCGGGCGGTGCTGCGGAACGAGGAGCGCTTCTCCTCGGAGGTGTGCCCCGGAGTGGCGCTCCCGCACGTGCGGCGCGAGGGGCTGGACCGGCCGGTGCTCCTCCTGGGCGTGAGCCGCGCGGGCGTGGCGCTCCCGCGGGGCTCCGCGCCGGCCCGCCTCGTCTTCCTGCTCGTCAGTCCCGCCGGCCGGCCGGACGAGCACCTGCGCTCGCTCGCGGCGCTCGCCCGCCTGCTCTCCGGGCCCGCGGGGGTGGAGCAGGTGGTGGAGCGCTTCGCGCCGGAGCTGCCGCGGGACTGGCTGCGCGTGCGCGAGTGAGCGGCGTCAGCCGCGCGACGGCCGGTTCTTGTCCAGGATCGCGGCGATGATCACCAGGAATGCGAGCAGGCGCAGCCCGTAGAGCGCGATGGCCGCATCGCGCGCGTCCGCCACGACCGCCAGCGCGACGCGCTGCACGGCCAGCATGCCGAACGCCACGCAGAAGGCCAGGAAGAGCCGGTCGCGGGTGTCGCGCCAGAACCTCAGGAAGAAGAGGCCGGCGACGAAGTAGCCCATGGCGATCGCCCCGGCGACCAGGCTCGCGATCATCGCGGCCTCCGGTGGCTTCGCGGGCGGGTGCACGGGTGCATGCTCATCGCGCGTCCCACACCAGCCCGTAGATCAGCACCAGCAGCCCGGCCAGCGCCGGGAGGGAGCGCCACACCGAGAGGTCCACGTCGGGGACGACGCGCAGGTCGATGAACAGCAGCACGTTGTTGAGCGCCAGCCCCGCGAAGCAGAGCGACGACCAGAGGAGCAGCCGCGCCCGGCTCTGCCGGTAGCCACGGGCGAGCAGCACGGCGCAGAGCAGGCTGGTGAGCGCGCAGAGCGCATAGATGAGGGTCCCCATTCACTCTCCTGGGCGCTTCAGCCGGAAGGCGTCCGCGAAGCTGCGCACCGGGTCCGCCGGCGCCTGGAAGATCAGGCGGATGACGGCGACCCGGTCCGCGCGGTACGCCGCGGCGAGGGTGTCCACGCGCTCCGCCACGCGCGGGGATGCCGGTGCGTAGCGGTAACGCGGATCCGGAGCGCGGTCGCTCGCCAGCAGCTCCGCCGCGACCAGCTCCTCCAGGCGCAGCGTGGCCGCCGCGGGCACGGTGTACACGCGCTGGCTTACCTCGGCCGCCGTGAAGTCGCGGTCGGGGTGCGAGTGCAGCAGCAGGAGCACGTCCAGCTGTTCGGCCGAGTGGATGAACTCGGCGATGAACCTCTGCGCTTCCCTCAGGTCGGCCTCGTTCGCCAAACGTCACCGGAGTTCGGGAGCTGGATCACAGGGCGGGGAGAATGGCCGATGCTCCCGCGAAACGCAACCCGACCCCGCCGAGTCCTCGCCCCACGGCGCCGGTGTCACGGCACTCCCCGCAACACCGGTGGGAGCCGTCGAGGCCGAGACGGCGGGCTTACCGAACGGCGAGGGCGGCGGACTCCCGCACGTCGGCCGCCCGCCCGTCCGCGGGGTGGGCCGTGCTCCGCCGGACCAGGAGCCACCCGATCAGCCCGGCGGCGATGGAGGCCGCGAAGATGCCGATCTTGGCGCGGTCCACCATGGCCGCGTCGGCGAAGGCGAGCCCGCCGACGAAGAGCGACATGGTGAAGCCGATCCCTCCCAGCCAGCTCACCGCGTGGAGCTGCCCCCAGCGCAGCCCCGCCGGCATCTCCGCCAGGCCCAGCCGCACCGCCAGCCAGGCGAAGAGCGTGATCCCCACCGGCTTCCCCAGGAGAAGCCCCACGACGATCCCCAGCGTCACCGGATGGGCCAGCGCCGCCCCGGCGTCGGCCGGGAGCGCCACGCCCGCGTTGGCCAGCGCGAAGAGCGGGATGACGAGGAACGCCACGGGCGTGTGCAGCTCGTGCTCGATGCGCTGGAGCGGAGCCTGCGCGGCCTCCGCCACCTCCTCCACCACGTGGATGGCCGCCTGCTGGCCGTGGTTGGTGAGCACCGAGCGCCCTTCCTCGCCCGCGTCCTCGAAGCGCACCAGGGCCCCGCGCGTGTGCGCCAGGAACCCGTCGGCGTCGATCCGCGTCCGGGCCGGGATCGTCATGGCGAGGAGGACGCCGGCCACCGTGGCGTGGACCCCCGAGGCCAGGAAGCAGGCCCACACCCCCACTCCGAGGAGGACGTAGACCGGGGGGCGGCGGGCCCCCAGGCGGTTGGCGAGCGCCGCGAGCGCGAGGAGCCCGAGCCCCGCGAACAGCGCGCCCCAGGCGATCCCCGAGGTGTAGAAAAGGGCGATCACCAGCACGGCGCCGATGTCGTCCACGATGGCCAGCGCGGTCAGGAACACCTTGAGCGAGACCGGCACGCGGGGCCCCAGGAGCGCGAGCACGCCGAGGGCGAAGGCGATGTCCGTCGCCATGGGGATCCCCCACCCCGGCGCCCCTTCCCCTCCGGCGTTGAAGAGCGCGTAGAGCGCGGCCGGGACCACCATCCCGCCCAGCGCCGCCGCGGCCGGGAGCGCGGCGCGCCGCGGCGAAGCGAGCTCCCCCACCAGCGCCTCGCGCTTGATCTCCAGCCCGACCAGGAAGAAGAACACGGCCATCAGGCCGTCGTTGATCCACAGCAGCAGCGGCTTGTCGAGGCCGAGCGGGCCGACGCGCACGCCGACCGGCGTCTCCAGGAACACGTCGTACAGCCACGACAGGGGAGAGTTGTCGAGCAGCAGCGCCGCCAGCGCCGCCGCCATCAGCACCAGC
>JBEVLE010000148.1:0-7998 GCA_040509335.1 Longimicrobiaceae bacterium
AGCTGCATGGTTTGGGCGTGCCCCCGGCTGGCGCCGGGGTCGGGCTTCGGCTCCGTAGCAGACGAAACGACCGTCTGCAACGGAGTCGAGCCCCGGCGGAAACAGCCCCGCCGGGTCTCGCCCCTCCGGGCCGAAATCCCTCACGCGAGTCTCGCGCTGGCGTCCGGGGGAGAGGGCCGCCATTGCAGGCTTTTCCCTGTTCCCTGTTCCCTGTTCCCTGTTCCCTATCAGTACCCGAACAGCTCCCGCGCGTGGTGCAGCCCGTCGATCAGGCGGTCCACGTCGGCGGGGGTGTTGTACAGGTAGAACGAGGCCCGCGCGGTGGACGACACCCCCAGGCGGCGCATCAGCGGCTGCGCGCAGTGGTGGCCGGCGCGGATCGCGATCCCGCGCGCGTCCAGGATGGTGGCCAGGTCGTGCGGGTGCACGTCGGCGAGGGTGAACGACACCACGCCGGAGCGCTCCGCCAGGTCGCGCGGGCCGTACACGCGCAGGTCCGGCACCTCCGCCATGCGCTCCAGCGCGTACGCAAGCAGGGCGCGCTCGTGCGCCAGGATCGCCTCGCGGCCCACGCCGGCCAGGAAGTCCACGGCCGCGCCCATCCCCACCGCGCCGGCCACGTGCGGCGTCCCCGCCTCGAACTTGTTGGGGAGCGGCGCCCAGGTGGATCCCTCCAGCTCCACCACGTCGATCATGTCCCCGCCACCCAGAAAGGGCGGCATCGCCTCCAGCACTTCCCTGCGCCCCCACAACCCGCCCATCCCCGTGGGGCCGCACATCTTGTGGCCGGAGAAGGCGTAGAAGTCGCACCCCAGCGCGGGGACGTCCACCGGGAGGTGCGGGGCGCTCTGCGCGCCGTCCACGACCACGAGGGCGCCCACGGCGCGCGCGCGCTCCGCGATCCGCCGCACCGGGTTCACCGTTCCCAGCGCGTTGGACACGTGGCCCACCGACACCAGCCGGGTGCGCTCGGTCAGCAGGTCGTCCAGGGCGGACAGTTCCAGCCGCCCCTCCGCGTCGATGTCCAGGAAGCGCAGGCGGGCGCCCGTGCGCTGCGCCAGCAGCTGCCAGGGCACCAGGTTGGAGTGGTGCTCCAGCACGGTGAGCAGGATCTCGTCGCCGGCGCGCAGGTTCGCCGTCCCCCAGGCCCACGCCACCAGGTTCAGCGCCTCCGTGGTCCCGCGCGTCCAGATGAGCTCCGCCGCGTCCGCGATCCCGAAGAAGCGGGCCACCCGATGGCGCGCGCTCTCGTACGCCTCGGTGGAGCGGTTGGACAGCTCGTGCAGGCCGCGGTGCACGTTGGCGTTGTCGCGCAGGTAGTGGCGCGCGACCGCGTCGATCACCGCGCGCGGCTTCTGCGTGGAGGCGGCGTTGTCCAGGTACACCAGGGGGTGGCCGTTGACCTCCTGGTCCAGGATGGGGAACTCCGCCCGGAGGCGCTCCACGTCGAAGACCGTGGCGGGAGCGACTGCGGAGGCGGGATCTGCGGCGATGGTGGATGCGCTCATCGTGTCACAGGGGGAAAAAGGCGCGGAGCCCCGTCCGTCCCCGGGGGACGGTCCGGCGGCTCCGCGCCCGGAAATTCAGGTGGGCCGTGGCCCGGTGGCTACGCCGACACGTCGACGTAGACCGCGTCGCCCTCGACCCTGCACGGATACACCGGGATGGGGCGCGTCGCCGGGAGACAGAGCGCCGCCCCGGTGCGGAGGTCGAACCGGGCGCCGTGCCACTCGCAGGCGACGGTGCAGTCGTCGGTGTCCAGCTCCCCGTTGGAGAGCGGGAAGTCGCGGTGGGAGCAGCGGTCCGCGAAGGCGTACACCTCGCCATCCACGTTCGCCAGGCACACCAGGACCCCCTCCGCCTCCACCCCCACCAGTTCGCCCTCCGGGACCTCCGCGAGGGAGGCGACCTTCACGAACCCCACCGTCACGAGCCCCGGTTGCCGAGCTTTCGCTCCACGGCGCGCACCAGCTCCTCGCGCACCTCGTCCAGCGGGAGCTGCACCAGCACCTCGCCGAAGAAGCCGAACACCACCAGCCGCACCGCCTCCCGCTTGGGGATGCCGCGGCTCAGCAGGTAGAACACCTCCTCCTCGTCCAGCTGCCCCACCGTGGCCGCGTGCGAGCAGCGCACGTCGTCCGCCTGGATCTCCAGGTTGGGGAGCGAGTCCGCCCGCGCCTCGCTGCTCAGCAGCAGGTTGCGGTTGGTCTGGTACGCGTCGGTGCGCTGGGCGCCCGGGTGCACCCGGATCAGCCCGCGGAACACCGAGCGGCCGCGGTCCCGCAGCGCGCCCTTGAAGAGCAGGTTGCTGGAAGCGTGCGGCGACACGTGGTCCTGCAGCGTCTCGTGGTCGAAGTGCTGCGACCCGTCCGCGATGTACAGCCCCAGCAGGTCCACGTGCGACCCGGGCCGCGTGAGCCGGCAGCGGATGTCGCTGCGCGACAGGTCGCCGCCCAGCGCCAGCCCCAGGGTGGTCACCCGCGCGTCGCGCCCCGCCACCACCCGGTCGGTGGACAGGTTGACCACGCCCGCGCCCCAGTTCTGCACGGACACGCAGGTGACGCGCGCCCCCTCCTCCGCGAACACCTCCACGGCGCCGATCGCCAGCGTCTGCCGGTCGAAGTCGGGCGAGACCGCCTCGTCCACCAGCGACAGCTCCGCCCCCGCCTCGGCCACCACCAGCACCCGGGGGAAGACCGAGCTCCCCGCCTCCGAGATCCAGCGGTAGCTGCGGAAGGGCGCCTCCACCCGCACGTTCCGGGGAACGTACAGGAACAGCCCGCCCGTCCAGAACGCCGCGTTCATGGCGGCGAACTTGCCGTCCTCCGGCGTCACCGCCGTGCCCAGGTACTTCTGCACCAGCTCCGGGTGCTCGCGGACCGCGGACTCCAGCGAGGTGAACACCACCCCCTGCGCCCGCAGGTCCTCGGGCAGCTCGCGCAGCGCCACCGAGCCGTCGCGCTGCACCAGCCGCCCCGCCACCGTCCTGGACTCGGCCACCGTCGCCAGCAGCGCCTCCGGCAGCTCCTGCACCGTTGTGGCCGGCCGCACTTCCTCCGCCAGTGTCAGCGCCTCCAGCTTGAGCACCGCGCCGATGTCGGTGTACCGCCAGTCCTCGCTGCGGACGCTGGGCATGGGCGCCTCGGCGAACGCCGCGTGCCCCGCCAGCCGCGACGCCTGCAGCCACTCCGGCTCGTCCTTGCGGGCCGAGATGATCTTCACCTCGTCGCGGGTGAAGACCCCGGTCGGCTCGCTCGCAATCCCTGTATCTGCCACGATCACCAATTCTCCTGTCGTTTTTTTCAGCCGCTAACCGACCGAGCCCTCCATCTCCAGCTCGATCAAGCGGTTCAGCTCCACCGCGTATTCCAGCGGCAGCTCCTTGGCGATGGGCTCGATGAAGCCTCGCACCACCATGGTGGCCGCCGCGTCCTCGGAAAGGCCGCGGCTCATCAGGTAGAAGAGCTGCTCGTCGCCGATCTTGGAGACCGTGGCCTCGTGGCCGATGGAGGCGTGCTCCTCCTCGATCTCGATGTACGGGTAGGTGTCCGTGCGCGCCTCCTCGTCCAGCAGGAGCGCGTCGCACTCCACGTTGCTCTTCACGTGGTGCGCGCCCTTTTCCACCTTGAGCAGCCCGCGGTACGAGCTGCGCCCCGTCCCCCGCGAGATGGACTTGGAAACGATGCGCGACGAGGTGTGCGGCGCCATGTGGACCACCTTGCCGCCCGCGTCCTGGTGCTGGCCGGGGCCTGCGTAGGCGATGCTGAGGATCTCGCCGCGCGCGCCCTCGCCCATCAGGTAGCAGGACGGGTACTTCATGGTGAGCTTGGAGCCCAGGTTGCCGTCCACCCACTCCATGCTGGCATGGGCGCCCACCCTGGCGCGCTGCGTCACCAGGTTGTACACGTTGTGCGACCAGTTCTGGATGGTCGTGTAGCGGCAGCGCGCGCCGTCCTTGACGATGATCTCGATGACGCCGGAGTGGAACGAGTCCTGGGAGTACGTGGGCGCGGTGCACCCCTCGATGTACTGGACCTCGGCCCCCTCCTCCACGATGATCAGCGTGCGCTCGAACTGCCCCATGCTTTCCGCGTTGATGCGGAAGTACGCCTGCAGGGGCATGTCCAGCTTCACCCCCTTGGGGATGTACACGAACGACCCGCCGGACCACGTCGCCGTGTTCACCGCGGCGAAGAAGTTGTCCTGGTAGGGCACCACCGACCCGAAGTACTCGCGGACCATGTCCTCGTGGTCGCGCAGGCCGTCGTCCATCCCCTTGAAGATGACGCCGGCCTTTTCCCACTCCTCGCGCAGCGAGTGGTACACCACCTCGGACTCGTACTGCGCGCCGGCGCCGGCCAGGAACTTCCGCTCCTGCTCGGGGATGCCCAGCCGCTCGAAGGTGTTCTTGATGTCCTCCGGCACCTCGTCCCACGTCCGCCCCACCTTCTCGTTGGGCCGGATGTAGAAGTAGATGTTGTCGAAGTCCAGCCCCGACAGGTCGCCGCCCCAGGTGGGCCAGGGGCGCTTCTGGGCGTGCTTGAGCGCCTTGAGGCGCGTCTTCAGCATCCACTCCGGCTCGCCCTTCTGGCGCGAGATCTCGCGGACGATCTCCTCGTCGAGCCCCTTGCGGGACTTGTAGAAGTAGTTTTCCGGGTCGCTGAACCCGAACTTGTATTCGTCGAGCCCGATCTGGGCGACTGCGTCGTTCTGCGGCATGTCCTGGACTCCCGTCCCGAGGAGAGTGGGCGCGGCGGACCGCGCCCGGTGTCCTTCAATCGATCTCAGACGGCGGCGTCCGCCGTTTCCAGTCGCACCCAGTCGTATCCGCGCTCCTCCAGCTCCAGCGCAAGCTCGGCGCCGCCCGAGCGGATGATGCGCCCGTCCACCATCACGTGCACCCGGTCCGGCGTGATGTAGTTGAGCATCCGCTGGTAGTGCGTGATGAGCAGCACCGTCATCCCCGGGTTCTGGTCCTTGATCCGGTTGATGCCGGCGGTGACGATCTTGAGCGCGTCGATGTCCAGCCCCGAATCGGTCTCGTCCATCACGGCGAGCTCCGGCTCCAGCATGGCGAGCTGGAGGATCTCGTTGCGCTTCTTTTCGCCGCCGGAAAAGCCCTCGTTCACCGAGCGGAGGGCGAAGGCCGGGTCCATCTCCAGCATCTCCATCTTGCCTTCCAGCTCCTCCTGGAAGTCGAAGATGTCCACCTCTTCGCCGCGCTTGGCGTTGATCGCCGTGCGCATGAAGTTGGCGACGGACACGCCCGGGATCTCCACCGGGTACTGGAAGGCCAGGAAGACGCCGGAGCGGGCGCGCTCGTCCGGCTCCATGTCCAGCACGCTCTCGCCGCGGAACAGGATGTCGCCGTCGGTGACCTCGTAGGCCGGGTGGCCGGAGATCACCTTGGAAAGCGTGCTCTTGCCGGAGCCGTTGGGCCCCATGATGGCGTGGATCTCCCCGGCGTTCAGCTCCAGGTCCACGCCCTTCAGGATCTCGGTGCCGTCCTCCGCGATCTCCGCGTGCAGGTTGACGATCTTCAGCAGCGGCTCGGCCATTCTCGTTGTTCTCCCGTGAAACCGGAAATCCCCTCCGCCGCGCGGCGGGGCGTGTCATCTCTTTGCTACACCGGACGTTGGGCTTGGGTCGCCCGGACCCCCTCCCCGGGCCCCCGACTGTCGCGGGAAGCTCTGGAGAATGATTCTTCTTATCAACTCAGCAACGTAGACCGCGCCCGGGGCAAAGTCAAGGTTCCGGACGGGCCCG
Organism: Longimicrobiaceae bacterium; assembly: GCA_040509335.1. Taxonomy (GTDB): domain Bacteria; phylum Gemmatimonadota; class Gemmatimonadetes; order Longimicrobiales; family Longimicrobiaceae; genus JAFAYN01. The sequence continues at coordinate 5,767 of JBEVLE010000148.1, forward strand.
GGGAGTGGACACGCCGGGGGTGGGCAAGAAGCGTGCGGAGCACGGGGGGGGTTGGCCCGCGGGTTGCAGCCTGCGCCGCGGGAGGGGTAGCTTGCGGCGGGCGCCGCCGTCCGCCGCGGGCCTCCCTCCCCCCAGCGTTCCACCTCCGCGCAGAGGTCCCGCCGTGACCGAGACGAACCAGATCCCGCTGGCCCAGCCTTCCTCTTCCCCGCGCACCGTGCTGGTGCTGGGCGGGGGCGGGATGAAGGGGATCGCGCACATCGGCGTGTGGAAGGCGCTGGAGGAGGCGGGGGTCCGCCCGGACGCCATCATGGGCACCAGCATCGGCGCGCTGATCGGCGCGGGGATCGCGAGCGGCTTCGGGTGGCGCGAGCTGGCGGAGATCGCGCGCAAGCTCACCAAGGACGACATCGTCGCCATCAACCGGCGCGCGGTGTTCTTCGGGGGGGTGCGGGAGGACGCGGTCTTCATGGGCGACCACTTCCGCAGGTACATCGAGAGCATCCTCCCGGTGAAGACGTTCGCGGAGCTCCAGCACCCCTTCCGGCTGAACACGGTGTCGCTGGTGTCGGGGGAGGAGGTGTGGTTCGGGACGGACTGCCGGCAGGACATTTCGCTGGCGAGCGCGGTGTACGCTTCGTGCGCGCTCCCCATCTACTTTCCGCCGTGCAGGACGGACGACGGCGACTTCCTGGTGGACGGCGGGGTGCTGGACGTGTTCCCGGTGCGCAAGGCGCAGGCGTGGGGCGCGGAGCGGATCATCGGGGTGGACGTGGGCTCGGAGTTCCTCCCCCCGGCGGAGGGGTACTTCGACCGCGGGATGATCGCCATCCACGACCGGGTGCTGAACCTGAACCTGCGCGACCAGCGCTCGCGCTGCCTGGACGGGTACGACGGACCCCCGCTGATGTACGTGCGCCCCAAGGTGTGGCACCTGGGCGGCTGGGACTTCGACCGCACGCAGTTCTTTCTGGAGGAGGGATACCGGGCGACCCGCCAGGCGCTCAAGGAGCAGGAGGCGGCGTAGGCCGCTCCCTGCTCCCCGCCGGCGGGCCGCCCGCGCACGTCCGCTTCTCCGCCTCCACCCCTTGCCCGCTTCCCGCCGTGACCGCGTTCCGCTTCCTCCGGCCGCTCCGCGCGGCTTCCCTGTCGTGCCTCGTCCTCGCCGCGTGTGCGGCGCCGGTGCAGCACCCCGCCGCGCCGCCGGCGCTGGAGTGGGTCGCGCACCCCGTCCCCACCACGTCGAGCTTCCGCGGCCTCAGCGTCGCCGGCCCCGCGGTGGTGTGGGCGAGCGGCACGGGCGGCACGTGGATCCGCACTACGGACGGCGGGGCCACCTGGCGCGCGGACACGGTTCCCGGCGCCGCGGGGCTGGACTTCCGCGACGTGCACGCGGCGGACGCGGGGACGGCCTGGCTGATGAGCGCGGGCGAGGGCCCGCAGTCGCGCCTGTACCGCACCGCGGACGGGGGACGCGGCTGGACGCTCCAGCATACGCTCCCGGGGCCGCAGGGCTTCCTGGACGGCATGGCCTTCCGCGGCCCCGCGCGGGGGATCGCCTACAGCGACCCGGTGGGGGGCGCCTTCCTGGTCCTGGCGACGGAGGACGGGGTGCGCTGGAGCCCGGTGCCGCCGGCGAATCTTCCCGCCCCGCTCGCCGGCGAGGCGGGCTTCGCGGGGAGCGGCACGGGGATCGCCGCGCGCGGCGACCGGGTGTGGTTCGGCACGGGCGGCGGGCCGCAGGCGCGGGTCTTCCGCTCGGGGGACGGGGGGCGCAGCTGGGAGGCGGCCGCCACGCCGATGGCGGCGGGATCGTCGGGGGCGGGGATCTTTTCGGTGGCGTTCTGGAACGACCGCGACGGCATCGCGGTGGGCGGCGACTACACCAAGCCCGGAGAAGCGGCGGGCAACGCCGCCCGGACGGAGGACGGCGGCCGCACCTGGCGCGCCGTGCGCGGGGCGCCGCCGCGCGGCTACCGCTCCGGCGTGGCCTTCGTCCCCGGGACGGACCCGCTGCTGCTGGTGGCGGTGGGGATCTCGGGCTCGGACTACTCGGTGGACGGGGGGGAGAGCTGGACGCCGATCGACACCGTTGAGTACAACGCGGTGGCCGCGGCGGGGCCGGACGCGGTGTGGGCGGTGGGACCCGCGGGCAAGGTGGCGAAGCTGCGGATCGGGCGGCCCTGACCCCCCCCGGCCGCCGGGGCGGATGAAGACGCGCAGGGCCCCGCC
>JBEVLE010000149.1:0-5883 GCA_040509335.1 Longimicrobiaceae bacterium
GCACTTCCGCAATACCCCCCTGCATCTGTTCGGAGGGAGACTCGCCGGCAGTTTGGCGAGGCTCCCTCCGGCGCAGGGAAACCCGCCGGCCGTTTGGCGGGGTTCCCGGAGCCCGCGCAGGAGACGGACGGCAGTATCGTCCGGCTCCGTAGCGGCCCGCGTCAGACCCGCAGGATCCGCAGGTACTCGTCGGCCACGGAGCGCCAGGAAAAGGTGTCGGCCACGTGGCGGGCGGCGGCCGCGGAGGCGCGGGCCAGCGCGGGGCGGTCGGCGTGGTAGCGCAGCACGGCGTCCGCGAAGGCGGCGGCGTCGCGGGCGGGGAGCAGGTGGCCGCTCGCGCCCTCGCGCACCACGTCGCGGATCCCCTCCAGGTCGGCGGCGAGCACGGGGAGGCCGCAGAGCCCCGCCTCCAGCATCACCACGCCGAAGCCCTCGATGTCGCCGGGAACGGGGACGTTGGGCATCACGAACAGGTCGGCGCCGCGGTACAGCCGGCCCAGCGTCTCCTCGGACACCTGGCCCAGCAGCCGCACCCGCCCGCCCAGGCCGCGCGCTTCCACCTCGGCGCGGATGGCGGGGGTCACGGGACCGTCGCCGGCCAGCAGGTACACCACGCCGTCCGGCAGCCGCGGCACCACCTCGGCCACGAACCACTGGAAGCCCTTGCGCTCCTGGTGGCGGCCCACGCTGGCCAGGAGGAGCGCGCCGGGGGGCACGTCGTCCGCGCCCACGTCGCGGAGGAGCGCGGCGCGCGCGGCGGCGCGGTCGGGCGGGGGCGCGAAGGCGGCGGTGTCCACGCCGCAGGGGACCACGTGCGTGCGCTCCGGGGCGGCGCCGCGGGCCAGGCACTCGCGGGCGGTGGCGCGGCTGATGGGAAAGACCAGGTCCAGCGAGCGCATGACCCGCGGGACCAGCCACTGGTACGGCCGCACCGGCAGCGTCACGTCGCGCCCCACCGGGATGGCGGCGAGGCGCGCGCCGGCAGCGGCGACCCGGCGGCGGAGCGGAAGGGCCAGCGTCGCCGTGACCATGGAGGAAAAGAGCACCACCTCCACGCGCTCCCGCTCCACCGTTCGCGGGATCCCCCGCAGCAGCCCGGCCATGAACGGGGGCATCCGCCGGCCGGTGTCCTCCCAGGCGGTTTCCAGCACCAGCCGGTGCAGCTCCACCTCGGGGTGGGCGGCGAGGGCGTCGTGGAGCCCGGTGGCGACGCGCTGCATCCCGCCCACGTTGGAGAGCGGGTCGCCGGGGAGGGGAAAGGAGTGCGAAACGTAGAGGATGCGCAAGCCGCGTGAGGCGCTGGGTCGTGGACGTGAGGCGGCGGGGCCGCGGAGCGGCCGGAACGATAACCGGCCGCGCGGGATCGTGCCAGCCGTCAGGCGGGCGCCGGCTCCACCTCCACCGCATTGTCGTAGAACACCGCGCCGCCGCCCAGGTCGCTTTCCGCCTGCGAGGTGGTGTCGTTCACCGTCGTCCCCCCGTCCGAGAGCCGGGCCCAGCGCACCCCGTACGATACCGCCACCCCGGGCCGCACGTCCTCCGTGACCACGGCGCGGGCGGTGAAATCGCCGCGGTCGTTCCAGCTGCGCACCCGGTCGCCGTCGCGGATCCCGCGCACCGCGGCCTCGTTGGGGTGAAGCAGGAGCTTGGCGCCGCCCGCGGCCCGGGACAGCGCGGGGACGTTCACGAAGGTGGAGTTCATGAACGGGTGCTCGGGCGGGGACAGCAGCGTCAGCGGAAAGCGCGCGGCGAGCCGCGGGTTCGCGCGCGGGTCCTCCGCGGGCGGCACGTACGCGGGGAGGGGGTCCAGCCCCAGGGCCACCAGCTCCGGGGCCAGGATCTGGATCCTGCCGGAGGGGGTGTTGAAGCGCTCCGGGTCCGCGTAGGGGGCGAAGGGCGCCGGCAGGTCCAGGCGCGCGTATCCCTCCTCCAGCAGCCGCTCCAGCGTGATCCCCCGCATCCGCGGGCTCCCGGAGGAGAGCGCCTGCCGGATCAGCGCGGGGTCGTCGTCGCCGAACGCGGCATCGTCCATCCCCATGCGCCGCGCCAGCCGCCGGAAGATCTCGGAGTTGGGCAGGCTCTCGCCCACCGGGGGGATGGACGGCCGGTTGAGCGTGACGTACAGGTGCCCGTACGAGTGGTGCACGTCCCAGTGCTCCAGCTGCGTGGTGGCGGGGAGGAGCCAGTCCGCGTAGTCCGCCGTGTCGGTGCGGAAGTGCTCCAGCACCACCGTGAACAGGTCCTCGCGGCGGAGCCCCTCGCGCACGCGGCCCAGGTCGGGCGCCACGGCGGCGGGGTTGGAGTTGTACACCACCAGCGCCCGCACCGGCGGCCCGCCCACGCCGGCGTCCGGCAGGGTGAGCGCGTCGCCCAGGCGGATCATGTTGACGGTGCGCGTGCCCGCCGGGATCCACTCCGGCCGCTCCAGCGCCGCTCCGTTCATGTGGAAGGCGCCGGAGGTGGAAAGCGTCGCCCCCCCGCCCACGTCGCGCCAGGCGCCCACCACGGCCGGGAGCAGGGCGATTGCGCGCACCGCCATCCCCCCGCCGGCGTGGCGCTGGAGCCCGTAGTTGAGGCGGATGAAGGCCGGGCGCGTGGACGCGTAGTCGCGCGCCAGCGCCTCCACCTGCTCCGCTTCCAGCCCCACCACTTCCGCCGTGCGCTCCGGCGCCCACTCCGCCAGCACCCGCTCGCGCAGCGCCTCCCACCCCACGGTGTGCCGCTCCAGGTAGTCGCGGTCCTCCAGGCCGTCGCGGAAGACCACGTGCATCATCCCCAGCGCCAGCGCCGCGTCGGTCCCGGGACGCACGGCCAGGTGCAGGTCGCACTGGGCGGCGGTGCGGGTGCGGATGGGGTCGATGGCCACCAGCCGCGCGCCGCGCTCCCGCGCGCGGCGCAGCGCCGGCCACAGGTGCGGGTTGGAGGTGAGCGTGTTGGTCCCCCACAGCAGCACCAGGCGCGCGTGCTCGGCCTCCTCGGGCGAGGGGCCCATGCGGTCGCCGTAGGTGTGGCGCCACCCCTCGCTCCCCGCCGCCGCGCAGATGGTGCGGGCCAGCAGGCTGGCGCCCATCCGGTGGAAGAAGCGGCGGTCCATGCTCCCGCCCTGCACCAGCCCCATGGTCCCCGCGTACGAGTAGGGCAGGATGGCCTGCGGCCCGTCCGCCGAGTCGCGGATCTCCCCCAGCCGCCGGGCGATGTCGTCCAGCGCCTCGTCCCAGGTGGCCGGCTCGAAGCGGCCCTCGCCCTTGGCGCCCACGCGGCGGAGCGGCGTGGTGAGCCGGTCCGGGTGGTAGGTGCGCTCCACGTAGCGGTTCACCTTGGTGCACAGGAAGCCCTGCGTCACCGGGTGGTCGGGGTCGCCCTGCACGCGCACTGCGCGGCCGTCCTTCACGTGCACCAGCATGGCGCAGGTGTCCGGGCAGTCGTGGGGGCAGGCGCCGCGCACGACGCCGTTTTCGATCAGCGGGAGGGGTGTGCTCATGGCCCGGAATCTAGGGGCGCACGTCTGGGTGGGGAACTGCTTCGACTTCGACGGCGGGTTCGGGCGTGCCCCCGGCTGCGCCGGGGTCGGGCTTCGGCTCCGTAACGCACGAAACAACCGTGCGTAACGGAGTCGAGCCCCGCGAAACTGCCCGCGGGTCTCGCCCCTTCGGGCCGAAATCCCTCACGCGGGGCTCGCGCCGGCGGCCGCAGGTTCCCGCCACCCGTTGCAGAATCTCCCGGCGCTCCGGATCGACACGCGTGACTGGGGCAGAGCCTGGAGCTATCGTGGGGGTGGAGCGGTAGGACCCTGCCGCAGAAACTTCAAGCCCGGGAGGCCGCCATGCCGCAATTTCGCCAGATCTATTGGGGCCGCCACATGGGCCGCTTGAAGCTGACCTTCACATCCCCATTCATACGCAGCTATTCCACCGTCGTCATTACGGTGAGCGAAGGCAACGAAGGCAACACCACGAACCCCAACGTCCGTTTCGTCGGGAATGCCAACATCCGCGTCGAGAACATTGCTCCCGTGGATGGACGGGTCGTCTTCGTCGTGAGCGTCGACTGGTTCGAGCCGCTTCCGATCTGGACGGACCTCGTGATCTTCTCCGAAGAGATCCCCCGCTTCATCCGAGTGCCCGGGGCGTAGCGGAACGCGAGTGTTGCCGGAGTGCCGGGCCCGCCAGCTCGTGGGGTCCCTCGCGGGGTGGACCGGCACCCAAATCACATGGTCCACACCGGCCCCGCATGACCGGTTCGCGGTCCCTCGCCGCTGCGAACCGGGTCCTCCCCCGCTGCCTCTGCCGGCCAGCTCGTTGGTAGAGGGAGCCAGCCGCTTTCACCTCCCCACGCACCCGGTGGTCGTTCACGCCCTTTCGGGCCGGCCGGAGAGGGTTGTCGGTGCCGGAGCGCCCGGGTGACGGGTTAGCTTGGAGGCGCGGCGGCTGCTTTCCCCACCTGGACCGGAGGACCGAGTGCGCCTGGAACTGGGCTCGTGCGTGGTGCGCCCCTGGAGGGCTTCGGACGCGGAGGCGCTGGCGAGGCACGCCGACAGCCGCGCCGTGTGGCGCAACCTGCGGGACGCGTTCCCGCACCCGTACTCGCCCGCGGACGCGGAATTGTTCCTGGGCGTGGTGCGCGGGCTGGAGCCGTGCACCTTCTTCGCCGTGGAGGTGGACGGCGAGGCGGCGGGGGGGATCGGCTACACGCCGCACTCCGACGTGGAGCGGTTCTCCGCCGAGATCGGCTACTGGCTGGGCGAGGCGCACTGGGGGCGGGGGATCGCCACGGCGGCGGTGCGGGCGGTGACGGCGCACGCCTTCCGCGAGCACGGGCTGCGCCGCCTGTTCGCCGTGCCCTTCGCGTGGAACGGCGCCTCGGCGCGGGTGCTGGAAAAGGCGGGCTACACCCTGGAGGGGCGCATGCGGCAGAGCGCCTTCAAGGACGGCGAGGTGGTGGACCAGCTCCTGTACGCCGCGCTCCGCGACGAGTGGCCGTCTTCGGGTCCGGGGGCGGGGTGAGCGGCGATCCCGCCGGGAATCGTGCGTCTACTTTGGGGGTCCCCCCCACCGGCGGATCGCGTGGGCCGGCGCGGCGTCCCGCTCCAGAAGCCTCGCGTCCACTTTCACTTACGAACAGAATCCGACAGCGAGAGACTTGATTTCGGTTTTTCTTCGGTCTACATTTGGTGCCCGGGAAGTAAAATCTTCGGACACCCTGCAGGGACGGCAGGTATGCGCAGTGACGATTCGCGGAGCCGAAAGGGACAGGAGAAGGCGGGCACCCACAGCGGGCTCACGCCCCGGGGACCCGGTGCGGCGGGGGGAAACACTTGCGGGCTTCCCTTGCTTGTGGGCCCCTCCGGGGGCTGCTATACTACCCGGTGTACGCGCGCGGATAGTTTACGTAGAGCACACCCGGGTGCTCCCCTGAACTCCTGCAACGGAGGCGTCCATGTACGCCCGTAAGCAGGGGCTGGCCCTCTCCCGTGTGCGGGAGACGGTGGCCAGGTGGGCGGAGCAGACGTCGCTCCGCCAGGCCGCGCGCGAGACCGGGATGAGCCCGACCGGGCTGCGGAAGGTGCTCGACGGGACCCGGTTGCACGCATCCACCGAGCGCAAACTGGTGAGCTGGTACATGCGCCACGTAGCGCAGCAGGGCGGGTGGGGCGCGCTGGACGCGGACACCGCGGCGGCGGCGCTGGAGCTGCTCACGGCGGGGATCCCGCCCGGCCAGCGCCAGGCCCTGGTGGACGCCTTCCTCGCCATGGCCGAGGACGGCTACCGCACGGCCAACCTGCCCATCCCCGCCTGGATCGAGTCGCTCCGCGGCGAGGCGTCGCAGGAAGGCTAGCCGCGGGCCGGGCGCCACGGAAAAAAAGGGACCGGGAGCGGCCACGCT
>JBEVLE010000150.1:0-11282 GCA_040509335.1 Longimicrobiaceae bacterium
AGAGGGCGGAAGAGAAACCGATTCGAACCCCGAACAAACCCGCGCCCCACCACCCGTGGCGGCGCTCAGGCACCCTGGCAGGAGGACATTTCTAAAGCAACCAAACCCCGGACTTTTCTATTTCAACGTAACAAGAAAAAGCGCACCCTGGACGGGCGTCCACCAAAAGCGGTCCGGGGCCGCCCCGGATCGCCCGGAGCGGCCCCGAAGGGTCGCGTGCGCGCCGTCCGCCCCGCCCTACCGCGTCATCAGGAACTGGAGCACGTCGGAGCGCGTGACGATCCCGGCCACCCCGGCCCCGTCGCGCACCAGCACCGCGGGGGTCTGGCGGGAAAGCATCTTGGACACCGAGTCCACGGGCTGCGAGGCGTCGATGGTGGGGAAGGCCTCGTCCATCACCTCGCCCACCGTGGCGTCCAGGAAGCGGCTGCTTTCCAGGCCGCGGGTGACCAGGTCGTACTCGGTGACGCTCCCCACGCACGCCTCGCCGTCCATCACCGGGAGCTGCGACACGTCGTGCAGCTTCATCAGCCCCAGCGCCTGCCGCACCAGCGCCCCGGGGGTGGTGCCGACCACCGCCGCCGGGGCCTCGCTGCGGCGCTCCAGCAGCATGCCGATGCTGACGCGGTCCGCCTCCAGCAGCTGGTTCTCGCGCATCCACTCGTCGTTGTACAGCTTGGACAGGTAGCGCTCGCCCGTGTCGCACAGGAAGGTCACCACGCAGGCGTCCGGGTCGTCCAGCTGGCGGGCCAGGTTCAGCGCGGCGTGGGTGATGAGCCCCGCCGACCCGCCCACGAACAGGCCCTCCTCGCGTGTCAGGCGACGCGCCACCGCGAAGGCGTCGCGGTCGCTCACGGTGACGAACTCGTCCACGACGCTCATGTCCAGCGTCCCCGGCACCTTGTCCTGCCCGATGCCCTCCACCTTGTACGGCGCCCCCTCTACCTTGGCCTTTCCACCGGAGCGCCAGGTCTCGGCCAGGATGGAGCCCTGCGGGTCCGCGGCGATGATCCTGACGGCGGGGTTCCGCTCCTTGAGGTAGCGCCCCACGCCGGTGATCGTCCCCCCCGTCCCCGCCGCCGCGACGAAGTGGGTGATGCGCCCCTCCGTCTGCTCCCACAGCTCCGGGCCGGTGGTGGCGTAGTGCGCCGCCGGGTTGGCCTGGTTGTAGAACTGGTCGGCGAGCACCGCGCCCGGCGTTTCCGCGGCGATGCGCTTGGCCATCATCACGTAGTTGTCGGGGTGGTCGTGCGCCACCGCGGTGGGGGTGATGATGACCTCCGCCCCGAACGCCTTGAGGAGCCGGACCTTTTCCTGGCTCATCTTGTCGGGCATGGTGAAGATGCAGCGGTAGCCGCGGATCGCCGCGGCGATCGCCAGCCCCACCCCCGTGTTCCCGCTCGTCCCCTCCACGATGGTCCCTCCCGGCCGGAGGGCGCCGCTCCGCTCCGCGGCCTCGATGATCGGCAGGCCGATGCGGTCCTTGACGCTCCCGCCCGGGTTGAAGAAATCTGCCTTGCCGAACACGGGCGTGCGGATCCCGCGCGTGATCCGCCCCAGGCGGATGAGCGGGGTCCACCCGATGGTCTGCAGGACGTCGTCGTACGGCTTCTCGTGACGGGACATGTGGGGTCGGATCCGGGATCGGGAAAGGGGCGTCAGAGCGAGTCGGGGCGCGCGGCGCCCTCGGTGTTCATGCGGAACTGCACCGGGAGGAGCACCCACGCCCCCACCGGCACGGAATCGCGCCGGGCCGGCTCGAAGCGCAGCTCGCGCGCCCCGTCCACCGCCGCCTGGTCGAAGGCGGCCTGGCCGCTGGCGCGCTCCACCCGGGTGGAGTCCACCGTCCCCGCGGGGGTGACGAAGAGCCGCAGCACGGTCTCCCCCTCCACCCCCGCGTCCCACAGCTCCTCGGGGTACTGGAAGCTGGAGGCGGAAAGCTGCCGCGGCGGCGTTTCCACCACGGGCTCCGGCTCGCACCCCGCCGCGAGGGCGAGCGCGGCCGGGAGCGCCAGGCGGACGAGGGGGCGAAAGGGCTTCATGGCATCCGTCGCGGGGCTCAGCGCCTCGCGGTCTCGACCAGCTCGGCCAGGAGCACCAGCGCCTGGAGCGGGGTCAGGTTGTGCACGTCCGCCGCGCGCAGCCGCAGCAGCGCGGGGTGCGGCGGGGGTTCGAAGAGCGCCAGCTGCAGCTCCGGGGCGGGCGCGGCGCGCGGAATCCTGCCGCCGGCGGGCTGCGCCGGGGGCGCCGCCCCCTCCAGCTCGGCCAGCACCTCGCGCGCCCGCTCCACCACCTCGCGCGGGAGCCCCGCCAGGCGCGCCACCTCCACCCCGTAGGAGCGGTCCGCCCCGCCGGGGAGGAGCCGGCGCAGGAAAACGATCTCCTCGCCGCACTCGCGCACCGCCACGTTGAAGTTTACCACCCCGGCGAGGCGTTCGGAAAGCCGGGTCAGCTCGTGGTAGTGCGTCGCGAAGATGGTCTTGGCCCCCACGCGGTCGTGCAGGTGCTCGGTGGTCGCCGTCGCCACCGAGAGCCCGTCCCAGGTGCTGGTGCCGCGCCCGATCTCGTCCAGCAGCACCAGCGAGCGCTCCGTGGCGCCGTGCAGGATCGCCGCCGTCTCGCTCATCTCCACCATGAAGGTGGACTGCCCGCGCACCAGGTTGTCCGAGGCGCCCACCCGGGTGAAGATGCGGTCCACGATCCCCACCCGCGCCGACTTCGCCGGGACGAACGACCCCACCTGCGCCAGCAGCGCGATGAGCCCCACCTGCCGCAGCACGGTGCTCTTGCCCGCCATGTTGGGGCCGGTGAGCACCATCACCCGGGCCTCGCGGTCCAGACGCACGTCGTTGGGGATGAACTCGGCGCGCGGCATCATGGTTTCCACCACCGGGTGCCGCCCGCCCTCGATCTCCAGCGCGTACCCCTCGTCCACCTCGGGGCGGACGTACTCGCGCCGCGTCGCCACCTCCGCCAGCCCCGCGAGCACGTCCAGCACCGCCACCCGCTCCGCCGTGGCCTGGATCCGCGCCGTTTCCGCCGCCACCCGCGCCCGCAGTTCCGTGAACAGGCGCAATTCCAGCGCGGCGATGCGCTCCTCCGCCCCCAGCACCTTCTCCTCCCACTCCTTGAGCTCGGGGGTGAAGTAGCGCTCCGCGTTGGCGAGAGTCTGCTTGCGGTGGTAGTCGCCGGGGACGCGGTCCACGTTGGCGCGCGTGACCTCCAGGTAGTAGCCGAACACCTGGTTGAAGCCCACCTTGAGCGAGGCGATCCCGGTGCGCTCCCGCTCGCGCGCCTGCATCCGCGCGATCCACTCCACCGCCCCGTCGCGCGCCACCCGCAGCTCGTCCAGCTCCGCGTCGTACCCCTCGCGGATGTATCCGGGGTCCGCGGTCGAGGCCGGCGCCTCCGGGTGCACCGCCCGCGCGACCGCGTCGCACACGTCCTCCAGGGGATCCGTCCCGTCGCGCAGTTCCGCCAGCAGCGCGCTCCCCGTCCCCGCCAGCGCGTCGCGCACCGCCGGGAGCCGCCCCAGCGAGGCGGCCAGCGCGAGCATCTCGCGCGGCGCCACCCGCCCCGTCGCCACCTTGGCGGCGAGGCGCTCCAGGTCGCGGATCTCCCCCAGCGCCGCGCGCATGGCGCCGCGCCGCTCCGCCTCGTCCACCAGCTCGCCCACCGCGTCCAGCCGCGCGCGGATCGGCTCCGGCTTCACCAGCGGCGACACGATCCAGCGCCGCAGCAGGCGCCCGCCCATGGGCGTCAGCGCCTCGTCCATCACCCGCAGCAGCGTCCCCTCCGTCCCGGTGCCGCGCAGCGTTTCCAGGATCTCCAGGTTGCGGCGGGTCATCTCGTCCAGCGCCATGACGTCGCCGGCGCGCTCCACCCGCGGCGGGCGCAGGTGGTCGCAGCCGCCCGGCTGCGCCTCGCCCAGGTACGCCAGCAGCGCCCCGCACGCACCGACCAGGTCCCCGTCCTCCCGCCCCAGCCCCCAGCCGTCCAGCCCCAGCACCCGGAAGCGCCGCAGGAGCTCGTCGCGCCCCGTTTCCGCGTCGAAGAGCCAGTCGCCGCGGAAGGTGCGGGTGACCCCCTCCGCCCCCGGCACGGGAAAGATCTCCCACGAGCGCGGCAGCAGCACCTCCGACGGGGCGATGCGCCCCAGCTCCGCCGCCACCTCCGCCCACGCGATGCGCCGCAGGATCACCTCGCCCGTGGACAGGTCCGCGCACGCCAGCCCCAGCGTGTCGCCGCCCTGCGGCTCGCCCGCGAGCGCCACCAGGAAGTTGTTGCGCCGGGCGTCCAGGAGCGCGTCCGAGAAGAGCGCCCCGGGCGTCACCATCTCCGTCACCGCGCGCTTGACGATCCCCTTGGCTTCCCTGGGGTCCTCCACCTGCTCGCAGATGGCGACGCGGCGCCCCTGCTGCACCAGGCGCTGCAGGTAGTTGTTGAGGGCGTGCACGGGGACGCCGGCCAGGGGGGCGCGGGAGCCGCCGTTGTTGCGCGAGGTGAGGGTGATGTCCAGCAGGCGCGAGCCCTCCTCCGCGTCCTCGTTGAACATCTCGTAGAAGTCCCCCACGCGCATGAAGACGATGGCGTCGGGGTGGCGGTTCTTCACCTCCCGCCACTGCTGCATCATGGGGGTTTCTGCGGCGGTGCTCATCCGTCGCGGCGCGGGGCGGGTGCCGGGCGGCTGCCGGGGGTGGTGCGAGGCATCACTAGCGGGGAGCGGGAGCGCTGCTTCTGGGACGGCGGAAGGTAGCCAGGGCAGCCGTGGCGGGCAACTCCTTGGCGCCGTTCCTGGGTTCGTTCATCGATAGACTTCGGTGCGGCGGCGGGCCGCTCCGGAACCAGGCCAAACAGCCGGCCTGTTTCCTACGCGGGCTCCGGGAGCCCCGGAAAACTGCCTCCGGGTCTCCCTGCGCCGGGGTGAGCCAGCCGAAACTGCCCGGCTGTCTCCCCCCGCAACGGATTCGGGGGATACTGCGGGAACGGCAACGACAACGGCCGTTCGGCTGCCCTGCCGCGATGCCGGCTCGCCTCGCCGTCGGGCACGACTCTGGCACCTCGCGACCGGGAGACCGGCGTGCGGCTGCGCAGCCATCTCTCGATCTCCATCACCAGGAAAAACCCCCGGTGGGCGAATGAAGCCAGGAAAAACGGCAGATACGGCGGACGGCGCGCGACAGGCGAATTTCGTGCGCGTGCGCGGGGCGCGGGAGCACAACCTCAAGAACGTGGACGTCGACATCCCCCGCGACGCGCTGGTGGTGTTCACCGGCGTGTCGGGATCGGGAAAGTCGTCGCTCGCGTTCGGCACGCTGTACGCCGAGGCGCAGCGGCGCTACCTGGAGTCGGTGGCGCCGTACGCGCGGCGCCTCTTCCACCAGATGGGCATCCCCGACGTCGACGAGGTCGACGGCATCCCGCCGGCGGTGGCGCTCCAGCAGCAGCGGGGCACGCCCACCACGCGCTCGTCGGTGGGGAGCGTGACCACGCTCAGCAACCTGCTGCGGATGCTGTACTCGCGCGCCGGCGACTATCCGCCCGGCCAGTCCATCATCTACGCCGAGGCATTCTCCCCCAACACCCCCGAGGGCGCCTGCCCCCGCTGCCACGGGCACGGCCGCGTCTACGAGGTCACCGAGCAGTCCATGGTGCCCGACCCGTCGCTCACCATCCGCGAGCGCGCCGTCGCCGCGTGGCCGCAGGCGTGGGGCGGACAGAACCAGCGCGACATCCTCGTCACCCTCGGCTACGACGTGGACCGCCCCTGGCGCGACCTGCCGCAGGACGTCCGTGACTGGATCCTGTTCACCGACGAGCAGCCCATCGTCCCCGTCTACCCCGGCCTGTCGCCGGAGGAGACGCAAAAGGCGCTCAAGCGCAAGGAGGAGCCCAACTACATGGGCACCTTCAGCAGCGCGCGGCGGCACGTGATGCACACCTTCGCCAACACGCAGAGCGCCACGATGAAGCGGCGCGTGCAGCAGTACATGCTCAGCACCGAGTGCCCGCTCTGCCGGGGCAAGCGGCTGCGCGCCGAGTCGCTTTCGGTGAAGTTCGCGGGACTGGACATCGCCGAGCTGTCCCGCCTGCCGCTGGCCCGCGTGGCCGCCCTGGTGCGACCCTACGCGGAGGGGACCGCGGCCGGGCGCAGGCGGCGCGACGCCGAGCACCCGGAAAAGGCGCTGGTGGCCGAGCGCATCTCCCAGGACCTGGCCGCGCGGCTGGCCGTGCTGCTGGACCTGGGGCTGGGCTACCTGTCCATCGAGCGCAGCACGCCCACGCTCTCCCCCGGCGAGCTGCAGCGCCTGCGGCTGGCGACGCAGGTGCGCTCCAACCTGTTCGGCGTCGTGTACGTGCTGGACGAGCCCTCCGCCGGCCTGCACCCGGCGGACACCGAGGCCCTCCTCCGCGCGCTGGACGGGCTGCTGGCCGCCGGGAACTCGCTGTTCGTGGTGGAGCACGAGATGGACGTGGTGCGCCACGCCCACTGGATCGTGGACGTGGGCCCCGCGGCGGGCGAGCAGGGCGGGCGCGTCCTTTACAGCGGCCCTCCCGCCGGGCTCGCGGCGGTGGAGGAGTCGCAGACGCGCCGCCACCTCTTCGGCGAGGGGAAGCCGCCCGCGCGGACGCCGCGCGAGCCCCGGGGATGGCTGGCGCTGGAGGGGGTCAGCCGCAACAACCTCCACGAGCTGGACGTGCGGTTCCCGCTCGGCGTGTTCACGGCGGTCAGCGGCGTTTCCGGCTCGGGAAAGTCCAGCCTGGTGAGCCAGGCCCTGGTGGAGCTGGTGGCCGCGCACCTAGGCCACGAGATCCCCGCCGTGGAGGACGACGACGAGCCGGAGCACGCAGCCGCGGTTTCCCCCGGCGGCCGCATCGCGGGCGGGATGGAGGGCATCCATCGCCTGGTGCGCGTGGACCAGAAGCCCATCGGGCGCACGCCGCGCTCCAACCTGGCCACCTACACGGGGCTGTTCGACCACGTACGGCGCCTGTTCGCCGCCACGCCGGATGCGCGGAAGCGGCGCTACGACGCGGGCCGCTTCTCGTTCAACGTGGCCAAGGGCCGCTGCGAGACCTGCGAGGGCGAGGGGTTCGTGATGGTGGAGCTGCTCTTCCTCCCCAGCGTCTACGCCCCCTGCCCCACCTGCCACGGCGCGCGCTACAACGCGAAGACGCTGGAGATCCGCTACGGGGGCCGCAACGTCGCCGAGGTTCTGGGGATGACGGTGGACGCAGCGTGGGAGTTCTTCGCCGGCGAGGACGCCGTGCGCCGCTCGCTGCACGTGCTGCGCGAGGTGGGGCTGGGGTACCTGCGGCTGGGGCAGCCCGCCACCGAGCTTTCCGGCGGCGAAGCGCAGCGGATCAAGCTGGCCACCGAGCTGCAGCGCGCGCAGCGCGGCCATTCGCTGTACGTGCTGGACGAGCCCACCACCGGCCTGCACCCTTCCGACGTGGAAAAGCTGGTGGCGCAGCTGCACGGGCTGGTGGACGCCGGCAACACCGTCGTGGTGGTGGAGCACGACATGCACGTGGTGGCCGGCAGCGACTGGGTGATCGACATCGGCCCCGGAGCCGGCGAGGAAGGAGGCCGCGTGGTCGCCGCCGGCCCGCCCGCCGTGGTTGCCGCCGCGGCGAAGAGCCGCACGGCGCCCTACCTCGCGCGGGAGCTTGGGTGAGGGATGGCTGAGACGAAGCTCCAGTTCGGAAAAGCTCGCCACGGGTGGCTCCCGACCATGCTCGAGCTCGACGGCGAGACGCTGTCGTTCGACGTGTCGTACCTTCCCCACGACTTCATCGCAGAGCTGGTCGCGGCCCTCACCGGCGTGCTGGGAGGGCCGGGGGAGTACGTCGCCCGGATCTGCGAGGAGCCGACGGAGCACGACTGGCGGTTCCGCTCGTTCGACCCGTCGGCCGTGGCGTTCGAAGTCGTGACCTACCCGGATGGGCGCGGCGGCAGGGGCGAGGTGGTGGCCCGGACGTGGGGAACGCCGCTCGACGTGGTGCTTCCGTTCTGGCAGGGGCTGCGGGATCTGTCGGACCGCGCGGCGGCGGAGCGGTTCCGCGCGAACTGGAGCGCGCCGTTTCCCTTCGATGCGCTCGACCGTTTGAGCGAGCGCGTCGAGCAGGCGGGCTGACCCGCGGCGCGCGTCAGGCGGCGCTCTCGCGCGGCGGCCGGAGCGCGATCAGGCGCAGGAGCAGTTCCTCCATCGCCTGCCGGTCGGAGAGCGACGCCGACTTGAGCAGCCGGTCCGTGCGCAGCAATTCCGCGAGCGCCGCGTCCACCTCCGCCAGCGTCCACCTGCGGGCCTGCGGCGCCACCTTGCGCGCCAGCCACTTCTGGTACGGCTTCAGCTCGCGCTCCAGCGCCCCCTGCCCCCCCGCGCACACCAGCGCCACGCGCAGGAGCTGCTGCGCCATTCCGATCACCAGCCCCACCCCGCTCTCGCCCGACTCCAGCAGCACGGGGAGGACGCGCAGCGCCTCCGACAGGCGCCGCTCGCCCACCAGGTCGAACCAGGCCCAGCGGTCGGCGCGGGGGACGTTGCCGCCCACCGCGCGCACGTCGTCCAGGGTGATGCGGCCGCGGTCCTGCACGTACCCGGCGAGCTTGGTCAGCTCCGAGGTCAGCGTCCCCAGGCTGGTCCCCACCGCCGCGACCAGCGCGCTCGCCGCGTCCGCCTCCAGCTCCACCTCGTGCGCCGCGCGCGCCCGCTCGATCAGCCACCCCGGCGCGTCCAGCGGCTCCAGCGACGCGTACTCCACCGAGGTGGCGCGCTTCTGCAGCTCCGTGTAGAACTTCGCCTTGGAGCCCGCCGGGATGGCCGCGGAAAGGACCAGCGCCAGCCCCGGCGGCGGCGCCTTTGCCGCGGCCTCCACCACCTCGCGCGCCTTGACCGAGAGCCCCTGCGCCGCCCGCACCACCACCACGCGCCACTCCGCCATCATCGGCGGCGTGGCGATCAGCGACGCCAGCTCGTCCGCCGCCACCTCGGCGCCGGAAACCTGGTCGAAGTTGAAGTCGCGCGTCCCCGGGTCCAGGTGCCGCTCCACCACGCGCGCGACCGCCTCCTCGCGGAGGTAGTCCTCGTCGCCGTGGAAAAAGAAGACTCCGCCGCCCGCGCGGTCGCGCAGGGAGCGGAGCAGGGCTTCGTGGGAGATCTCGGACACGGCTGCGCGGCGGTGGGTGCGAAGAGCGCGCGGCCCGGCGACTCGCCCGGGCCGTGGAGGCCGGCGCCCCGCCCGCCGCCGGCGTCAGTTCGCCGGCAGCAGGTTCATGGCGACGGGGTTGGTGACCGGGACCCCGATGGGATAGTAGCGGAACAGGAGGTGGTTGTCACGCGCCTGCAGCGCCGCGGGCTCCAGGTCGCGGTGCAGCACCGCCGTGTGCGCCAGCAGCGGCCCGGCCACGAACAGCGGCGGCAGGTCCGCGCCCGGCGCCCGCGCCGACACGGCCGGCAGGCTGTACAGCCCGTCCGTCACCGGGCGGAGCACGGGGAGGAACGCCGCCATGGCGAGCACCGCCGCGATGGACAGCACCGCGGGGGTGGGGACGCCCGAGAAGCGCCGGTCCGGCGTCCTCAGCTCGTCCTCCAGGTGGAAGATGCGGTGCTGGAGCCGTGCCGCGAAGTCGTCGGAGGGGGCCAGCTCCGGGAGGTCGCGGAAGATCCCCGCGCCGCGGTCGACCACCCGGTCGTAGCGGGCGCAGGAGGCGCAGGCGGCGAGGTGCGCCTCGAACTCGCGGCTCTCCTCCGGGAGCAGGAAGCCGTCCCGGAACTCCGAGTACTCGTCGAGGAAGCGTGCGCAGTCCACCATGGCTCTGTGTCGCAGGGAAACGCGTTCGGTGCGGGTCCGCGGGCGCGGACCGTGAAACCGGTTCCTTCTACGCGGGAAAGGTTTGGGTGTTCCAGCCCGCTTGCGGCCGGATCTTGCGGCGGGCCGCGCCCGTGTCACAAGGACGCGGCGCGGGAGCGGAAAAACGAGAGGGCCGCTTCCCCCCCGGGAGCGACCCTCTCGCCTTCCGACCCTCCGAATCGACGCCGCGGCGGGCCGGACCGGCCGGCCCCACACGCTCAGTCGAGCATGGGGGCGATGATCTGCGCGAAGTTGTTGCGGGCGCGGTTGAGGCGGCTCTTGACCGTGCCCAGGTTGCACTTGGTGATGTCCGCGATCTCTTCGTAGGTCTTCCCCTCCATCTCGCGGAGGATGAACACCGTGCGGTGGTGCTCCGGCAGCTCCGAGACCGCGGACTCCACCATCCGGCGCAGGTGGCGCTTCCGGAACAGGTCGTCGGGGCGGTAGGTGTTGTCCTCCCACTCCAGCGGCCGCGCGTCGGCGTCCCAGTTCTTCTTGATCGCCTGGAAGAGCACCAGCGGGTTGCGCGAGCGGTTGCGCAGCTCGTTCTTCGCCAGGTTGCTGGCGATGGTGTAGATCCAGGTGGAGAACTTCTTCGTCTGGTCGAAGCGGTGCAGGTGCCGGTACACCCGGATGAAGGTCTCCTGCACCAGGTCCTCCGCGCGCTCGCGGTCGCCCGTGGTGCGGTAGACGAAGTTCAGCAGGCGGTTCTGGTACCGCTCCACCAGCTCGTCGAAGGCGCGCCGGTTCCCGTCCAGGAACGCGGCCACCACCTGGCTGTCGTCGAGCGGCTTGAGCCAGGCGCGCCCCACCGGCTGCACCCTGCTCTCGGCCAAGACTCCGAACATTGGACCTCCCCTCGTGAGTACCGCTTGGGTTGGCAGACTTCGCCGTATGGGAAAGGCACGGGGCGTACCCGCCGCCTGCCCGTGCCAAAGCCCTGATTCCGCCTCGTTTCTTCGCCTTTCGATCCCGCGACCCCGTCCCGTGGTTGTCCACCACAGGGGACGGATTGCGTCGCCGGCCGAATCCAGCGCCCTCTCCTCTTCCGCACAACGCGCCGGACCCATCGCGTCTGACGGCGGAATCCTTACCGTTCGATGAGGAAGGCGCTCGCGTAGAGCAGCGTGCAGATCGTCTTCCCGTCGGTGATCTCCCCGTCGCGCACCATCCGCAGCGCCTCGGAGAGCGGCATCGACACGCGCTCGATGAACTCGTCGTGATCGTACGAGGTGGGTCCCTCGGAAAGATTCGACGCGGCGAAGAGGTGGATGCGCTCGTCGGTGAACCCCGGCGTGGTCCAGATGGCGGTGAGGTACCGCAGCTCCCCGGCGACCAGCCCCGCCTCCTCCAGCAGCTCCCGCCGCGCGCAGTCCTCCCACGGCTCGTCGGGCGCGTCCGGCCGCCCGGCGGGAACCTCGTACAGC
>JBEVLE010000151.1:0-3469 GCA_040509335.1 Longimicrobiaceae bacterium
GACTGCGGCCGGCCTGCCCCCGCCCTCTCCGCCCGACGGCCGGCCCCGAGGGCCTCGAGCGGCGGTCGCGCCGCCGTGGGAGAGGGTGGTCGGGCCGGGAGCCGTGCCGCGCGGGCTGGCGCCGGAGCAGGGGGCGCTGCTGGGCGTGGCGCTCGCCTTCCACCGCGCGCCGCTGATCGCGCGCGGCGGCGAATTCGTCTCCCGGTTCGTCCGCTGGCGCGCGCAGGCCGCCTCGCCGGCGAGCACCCGCACGGAGGAGGAGCCTCCGGTCCGCGCGGCCCCCCCCTCCTCCTCCTCCCGCCCCGACCCGGATGCGGGGCCGGGGCCCCCGGTACCGGTGGAGGCCGCCCCTCCTCCCCCCGCCCCACCGCAGGCCGTCCGTGCCGCCGCCGGAGACGGCGGACGCGGCGACGGCGCATCCGCGACGTGGGAGGCGGCGGCCGGCGCGTCCCCGCCGGCGGCCGCCGGCGAGCTTCCGGAGAGCGGACCGCTCGCGGCCGGCCCGCCCCCCGGCGAGCGTCCGGCCGGCGCCCCGCGCGGCCCGGGCGACGGATCTCCCGGCGTGGACCGGCCGTCCCCCGCCGAAGTGGAGCGGCGGGAGCCGCCGCCGCGGCTCGTGCCCCCGCCGGTGGAGGCGGTGGAGACGATGTCGGGCGCGTGCGGCGTGTTCTACCTGGTGAACGCGGTGCGCGCGCTGGGCTTCTTCCCCGCGCTCGACGAGCACTTCCGCCTCCCGCCGGTGGTGGGCGGGTGGGGGTGGATCGAGCTGCTGGCGCGCGCGCTGCTCACCCCGCGCGCCGCCGGGCTGGCGCACGACCCGGTCTGGCGCGTGCTGGCCGGGCTGGACGGCCGCGGGCCGGACGAGCCCGCCGGCCACGGGTTCATCGCCCCCGGGGCGGAGACGCTCCCCGGCGCGTGGGCTGCCCTCCTCCCGGACACGGGCGCCGCCCGGCCCGCGCCGCCGCCGCCGCTGGGCCTCGACCCGCCGCCCCCGCTGCGGCGCTTCCTCGGCCTGGTGGTCCCCTTCGTCCGCCTGCGGCTGGAGGCCGCGCTGCGCGCCGCGGGCGCCGAGGACGGGCTGGAGACGGCGCTGTTCCGCCGCGTGGGGCTCATCCAGGCCACCCGTGCCCACGTGGAGGTGCGGATGGAGCTGGACCAGGCGAGCCTTCCCGTGCGGCTGGCCGGGCTGGACGCCAACCCCGGCTGGGTGCCGGAGCTGGCGCGGGTGGTCACCTTCCACTACGCGTGAGACCCAGATGAGCGGTCACCCCTTCTCCGACGTCCCACGCGACGCGCGCGGGCACCTGGGGCTGCTGTTCTACGAGGCGGTGCTGGGGGTGTTGACCTACGCCGGCGCGCGCGCCGCCGCCGCCGGGGTGGACCCGGGCGCTCCGCTGGCCGACCACCCGTTCCTGGCCTCGTACCTGGACGAGCTGGCGTCGCGCCTTCCCGGCGAGCCCCGCCTGGACGAGGCGATCGGCCGGCTGGCGGCCGGGCGCGCCACGTGGGAGGCGGCGGGCGACGAGTGGCTGCCGCTGAAGGCGCTGCGCGACGAGCTGGGGCTCCCCGAAGCGCAGGTGCTGGCGCTGGTGCTCACGGGCGTGGTGGAGGAGGATGCCCGCTTCGGCGAGGTGTTCGCCGCCGCGCAGGCGCCGCACGCCTTCCAGCGCCCCACCCTGGGGCTGGTCTTCGACGTGGTGCGCACGCTGCGCCCCGCCCTGGAGGGCGACGGGTGGACGCTGGTCCGCCCGCTCCTGGAGGCCGGGCTGGTGGAGGTGCCCAACCCCGAGGAGCCCCGCGCCGACTGGCAGCTCCGCGTCCCCGCGCCGCTGTGGAACGCCGTGCGCGGCGACGCGCCCGCCGAGCCGCTCCCCGGGGTGCGCCACCACCCGCCCGAGTCGTTCCTCACGCTCGCCGCGATGGTCCTGGCCGACGCCGACCGCGAGCGCCTGGCCGAGCTGCTGGCGCTGCTGGCCGCCGGCGACGCGCGCACGCTGGTGGTGCGGGGGATGCCCGGCAGCGAGCGCCTGGAGGTGATCGGCGCCCTGGCCCGCGGCCTTGGCCGCGGCGTGCTCGAGGCCATCCCGCCGGCCGACTCCGGCACGGACGCGTGGAGGCTGCTGGGCCCGCTGGCGGCGCTCTCGCGCGCGGTGCCGGCGTTCGCGCTCGAGCTGGGGCCGGGGGAAACGTTCGAGATCCCCGCCTGGCGCGCGTACCGCGGCCCGGCCGGCGTGGTGATCGGGCACGACGGCGGCCTGTCGGGTCCCGCCGCCGAGCGCGCCATCACCCTGCACCTGGCCCCCGAGCCGCCCGCCCTGCGCCTGCGCCACTGGGCGCGCGCCCTCCCCGAGGCCGGCGCCGACGAGCGCGAGGAGTTCACCACCACCTACACGCTGGGCGGGCGCTACATCCGCCGCACCGCCGAGCTGGCGCGGGGCTACGCGGCGCTGGAGCGCAGGACCCTCGTCACCGCCGACGACGTGCGGGTGGCCGCGCGCGCCATCAACCGCCAGCAGCTCGACTCGCTCGCCACGCGCCTGGGCGACGGCGGCGGCTGGGAGCGGCTGGTGCTGCACGGCTCCACGCTGCTGGAGCTGCACCACCTGGAGCGGCGCTGCCGCCACCGCGAGCGGCTGATCGACACCCTCTCCGACGACTTCCCCGGCGGGCTCAACCGCGGCGTGCGGGCGCTCTTCCAGGGGCCCAGCGGAACGGGAAAGACGCTGGCCGCGCGCGTGGTGGCCAGCGAGCTGGGGCTCGACGTGTACCGCGTGGACCTGGCGGCGGTCGTCAACAAGTACATCGGCGAGACGGAGAAGAACCTGAGCCGCGTGCTGGGCCGCGCCGAGGACCTGGACGTGGTGCTGCTGCTGGACGAGGGCGACGCGCTGATGGGCAGGCGCACCGAGGTGCGCTCGGCCAACGACCGCTGGGCCAACCTGGAGACCAACTACCTGCTGCAGCGCATCGACACGTATACCGGGATCGTGATCGTGACCACCAACACGCCGGGGGCGATCGACAGCGCGTTCCGGCGCCGCATGGACGTGGTGGTCTCGTTCCACCTCCCCGACGCCGAGGAGCGCTGGCACCTGTGGAGCCTGCACCTGCCGACCGACCACGCGGTGCCGGCCGCGGCGGTGGAGGACGCGGCGCTGCGCTTCGAGCTGACGGGCGGCCAGGTCCGCAACGCCGCCGTGCACGCCGCGCTGCTCGCGCTCTCCTCGCGCGACGGCCGTCTGCGCGAGTGCGACCTGCTGGCGGCGGTGGAGGCCGAGTACCGCAAGGCCGGCGCGAGCTGCCCGCGCGAGCGAGCCCGCGCGGGCGAGGGCCGCGAGGAGGCGATGGCAACGTTCCTGGGCGCCATCGCCTGAGCCGGGAGCCGCACGCGAGGGAGTGACGCGATGCTTCAGCCGATCCGGAAACGCGCCGCCGCGGCGCCGCGCAACCCGGCCGCCCCCGCCCCGGC
>JBEVLE010000152.1:0-23176 GCA_040509335.1 Longimicrobiaceae bacterium
TGAGGGATTTCGGCCCGAAGGGGCGAGACCCGGCGGGGCTGTTTCCGCCGGGGCTCGACTCCGTTACGCACGGTTGTTTCGTGCGTTACGGAGCCGAAGCCCGACCCCGGCGCCAGCCGGGGGCACGCCCAAACCAGTGGTTCAACTCCGTTCCAGCTCTTCACGCAGAACCCGTCGCAGCGCTTCCGCGAACCCCCCGATGAAGTCCACCTTCCCACGACGCGACGCCAGAAACGGATCCATCACCGTGCAGCGGATCACGCTCACCCCGCCCGCCTCCAGGTAGTCCTCGTGGCGGAACCCCAGCCCCTCCACCACCGGGTCCGCCGCCCGCCCGTACTCCGCCGCGCGCAGCACCGTCTTGGTGACGAAGTAGTCCAGCGCCCGCGCCGGGTGGGTCTCGGACACGCTCATGGCCCGGTAGACGCGGTCCGCGAAAGCGTTGGTCGCCTCCAGCCCCGCGAGCTCCGGGTGCCCCACGGCGAAGCACACGATGTTGATGTCCGGCGTGGGGAGCAGCACCAGCCGGAAGGGCGCCCACTCGCCCATGGCCAGGCGGCGGTGCAGCATCAGCGCCCCGCGCGCGGTTTCCCCCACCAGCCGCCCGTAGCCGCGCGAGTCCAGCGGCAGCACCTTGTGCGACATCCACACCCCCGCCGCCGCGGCGCCCGGCTTGGAGCCCTCGAAGATGAAGCGGCCGATGTACCCCCACTCCGACGCGCCCCGGTGGAACAGGTACGGCGCCTCCACCGCCACCAGGTCGCGCACGCGCCGGTCGCGGAAGGACACCGCCCCCGCCGGGTAGGGGATGAACCCCAGCTTGTGCGGGTCGATGGTGACCGAGTCCGTGCGCTCCAGCGCCGTGAGCGCGCGGTACACCCCCTCCTCCGGCCACGCTTCCGGCGCGTAGTCCGCCAGCGTGTCCTCGTACGAGCGCCGCGCGCCGTCCGCGCCCCGCGTGATGGAGGCCGCGTAGCCGCCCCACGCCGCGTCCGCGTGCAGGTGGAACGCCACCCCCAGCTCCCGCCCCGCGCGCTCGCGGACATCCGCGAGCAGGTCCAGCCGGTCCACCGCGCTCTCCTCCGTGGTGCCGATCACCGACACCGCCGCGATGATGGGGGTGCGCCGCTCCGCCAGCGTCCTCACCCGCTCCTCGAACGCTTCGGGGTCCATGCGGAAGCGGCGGTCCACCGGCACGTGCACCAGCTGCGCCGCCCCGATCCCCAGCGCCCGGCAGATCTTTTCCCACGAGTAGTGCGCCGTGGAGGGCACCAGCACCACCCCCGACGCCAGCGCGTCCCCGAACCCCGAGTGCAGCCGCCGCCCGAACTCCTGGTAGCCCAGCCCCGCCAGCGAGTGGCGGCGCATCACCTCCAGCGCCTGGTACACGTCGCCCGCCCACCCCTGGAGCGCCGCCGCCGCGTCCAGCGCGTCGTCCGGGGCCAGGTTGAGGAGCTGCCACAGGTCCAGCTCCAGCAGGTTGGCCGACTCGCCCCCGGGGAGCCGCACCGGGAGGTCGGCGGCGCCCATCTCCTCCGCGGCCCAGCGGGTCTCCACCGGCAGGTACTTGACGTTGCGGGCCACCCAGAGCGCCTCGAAGTTGGCGACCGTGCCCCCCGAGGTCAGGTGCCCCCACTGGCGCTCGGTGTCGTAGCCGATCATGCGCGCCAGCTGGTCCGCCACCTCCAGCTCCATGCGCGTGGTCACCGGCGACGCCTCGGCGGCCACGTTGTTGGGGTTGTACAGCATGGTGGCGAAGTACCCGATCAGGCTGGCCATGGTCAGGTCCGACGACATGTGCCCGATGTAGCGCGGGCTGAAGAACGGCACCCCGGCCTTGAGCTCGCCCAGCAGGCCCATCAGCTCCTGCGACAGCGTGGAGATGGAGTGCTCGTAGTCGGGCGAGTGCTTTTCCGTCTCGCGGACGATGAAGCCGTCCTCGGGGTGGAAGTTGCGCCGCCAGAAGACGTGGTCGCGGAAGGCCTCCAGCAGCAGGCGCTCGAAGGTCTCGGCGTTCTCGCCCTTGGGGCCCAGGAAGATGGAGCCCAGGTCCAGGCCGTTGTGTCTATCCGTCATTGCGTCTTCCGTGTTGGCTGTCTTGGATGCTGCTTCGTCAGGCTTCGTGGGGCCGCTACGGAGCCCGGCGATACTGCTGCCGGTCTCCTCCGCGGGCTCCGGGAGCCACCGGAAACTGCCCCGGTGTCTCCCTGCGCCGGAGGGAGCCTCGCCAAACAGCCGGCGAGTCTCCCTCCGAACAGACGCATGTGGGTACTGCGGAACGGCAACGGCGAACGACCCGGCACCGCTGCTCCGTATCGCCGCCGTTCACTTTCGCACTCCCGCACTTTCGCACTTTCGCACTTCAGTTTCCAGGTGATCCCATGACCTTCCGACGCGCCGCGGCGGCCGCGGCCTTCCTCCTCGCGCTGGCGGCCAACGCCGGAGCGCAGACGCCCGAGCGCGGCGAGTGGGTGATCCGCCGCGGCGGCGACACCATCGCCACGGAAACGTACACGCGCACGGCAGGGCGGCTGCAGGCGGAGCTGGCCCTGCGCATGCCGGTGCTGCGCCAGCGCGCGGACGCGGAGCTGGCGGCGGACGGCACGGTGCCGCGCATGGGCTTCAGCGCGCTCACCGGGCGCAGCGGCGAGGAGGAGCCGGTGGCGAGCGGGAGCGTCGCCTTTCGCGGGGACAGCGCGGTGGTGGAGGTCCGCGGGACCGCCACGGCCCCGGTGCAGCGCTTCGCGCCGGGGCGGGGGGCGCTCCCCTACGTCAACCTCTCCGTCGCGCTGCTGGAGCAGGCCGTCCGCCGGACCCGCGCGCTGGGCGGGGGCCCGGCGCGCATCCCCATGCTCAACCTGGCCGGCGGCAATACCTTCACCGCCGCCGTGAGCTTCCCCTCCGCGGACTCGGCCGTGCTCGCGGTCGGGCCGGTGCTGCTGCGCTTCGGTGCGGATGCCTCCGGGCGGCTGCTGGGCGGGTGCGTCCCCTCGCAGGGGATCACCATGGAGCGCGCGGGGCAGCCGGTCGATTGTTCGGCGCCCGGGGCGGACTACTCCGCGCCCGCGGGTGCGCCCTACCGCGCCGAGGAGGTGACGGTGCGCACGCCCTCCGGCATCACCCTGGCGGGGACGCTGACGCTCCCCGCGAGCGCGTCCGGAAAGGTGCCCGCCGTGCTGCTGCTCACCGGCTCCGGCCCGCAGGACCGCGACGAGTCCACCCCGGGGCTGCCGGGGTGGCGCCCCTTCCGGCAGGTCGCCGACACGCTGGCCCGGCGCGGCATCGCCGTGCTGCGGCTGGACGACCGCGGCGTGGGTGGCTCCGGCGGCAGCGTCTACGCCACGACCCTGGCCGGGTTCGCGGAGGACGCCCGCGCCGCGCTGGCCTTCCTGCGCGCGCGGCCGGAGGTGGACGCCCGGCGGGTGGGGATCGTGGGCCACAGCGAGGGCGGCTACGTGGGGCCCATGGTGGCGGCCGCGGACCCGGCGCTGCGCGCGCTGGCGCTGATCGCCGCGCCGGCGCGCACCGGGCGCGCGCTGGTGGACTACCAGAGCCGCCTCGCCATCGAATCGGACAGCACGCTCGCCCCGCGCCTCGACTCGCTCCTGGTCATGGCGGCCGCCCAGACCGACTCGCTGGCCGCCGCGAGTCCCTGGTTCGGCTCACTCCTGGCGCACGACCCGCTCCCCGTCGCGCGGCGGCTGCGCATGCCCGTGCTGGTCCTCCAGGGCGAGACGGACCGCCAGGTCCCCGCCGCCGAGGCCCCCGCGCTGGCGGCGGCGATCCGCGCCGGCGGCAACCGCGACGTGGAGATGCGCCTCTTCCCCGGCGTCAACCACCTGCTCCTGCGCGACCCCGACGGAAGCGTCGCGGGCTACGCAGCGCTCCCCAGCAAGCAGGTGGTCCCCGAGGTCCTGGGCGCCCTCGCCGACTGGCTGGCGGCGAAGCTGCGGTGAGCGCCGCGTCGGCGAAGCGGACGCCCCTTCCCGCCTGGAGCGGCGTCCGCATCGTCCCGCGGCCGGGATGGGCCCCTCCCCGCGAACGCCTCGCTTGACTCCGGACTCCGCCGCCGCTATTGGTATGTGGCAGGCCGTGGCGCGTCAGGGGTGCAGTTTAATTCACGACACGTTTATCCGATGAAGCTCGCCTTCCATCCCCCCGGGACACCGGGTGCCGCCGCCCGCCACTCTCCGCCGGGAGAGCCGGAGGGACGCGCCGACGACGCATGAGCCGGCCGGGACCGCCCGGCACCACGACCGGCCCACTCCCCACGGGAGGGGGCCGTTTTTCAGCACCGCCGACGGGAGGCAGGGGATGAGCGGCACGGAGCGTCCGGGGGACGACGGGGGCGGGGGACGCCCGCCCGGCAGGCTGGAGGTGCACAAGTTCGGCGGGACCAGCGTCGCGGACGCGGCGCGCCTGGAAACCGCCGTGGAGCGGGCGCTGCGGGCCGCCGCGGTGGCGCGGGTGGTGGTGGTGTCCTCCGCGCTCGCCGGGGTCACCAGCGCGCTGGCGGAGGCCGCCGCCGCCGCGCTGCGGGGCGACGTGGCGCGGGCGCTGGAGACCGCGGACGAGCTGCGGCTGCGCCACGAGCGCGTGCTCGCCGAGCTGGCCGGCGGCGACGGGGGCGAGGTGCTGGACGAGCTGCGGGCGCTCGCGGCGGCGCTCGCCGGGTGGCTGCGCTCCGTGGGCGCGCTGGGCGAGCTGACGCCGCGGGTCCGCGACCGCATCCTCGCCGTGGGCGAGAAGCTGGCCGTGCGCCTGTTCGCCGCGGCGCTGCGCCGCGCCGGCGCGCGCGCGGTGCCGCTGGACGCCGACGAGTTCCTGGAAACCGACGACCGCTTCGGCGAGGCCGGCGTGCTCCCCGGCGTCACCGACGCCGTGGTGCGCTCCGCGCTGGCGGCGCGCCTGGAGCGCGGCGAGGTGCCGGTGGTCACCGGCTTCGTGGGGTGCGCGCCGGACGGCTCCACCACCACGCTCGGGCGGGGCGGCTCCGACCTGACCGCCACCGTGCTGGCCGCCGCGCTCGGCGCCGACGAGGTCACCATCTGGACCGACGTGGACGGCGTCCTCACCGCCGACCCGCGGGTGGTCCCCGGCGCGCAGGGGATCCGGCAGCTCAACTTCCGCGAGGCCACCGAGCTGTCGTTCTACGGGGCCCGGGTGCTCCACCCGCGCACCATCCTCCCGGTGGCGTCGCACGGCATCCCCGTCCGCATCCGCGACACCTTCACGGCCGGCGAGGGGACCGTCGTGGACGGGCGCTTCACCCCGGGCTCGCACCCGGTGAAGGCCATCAGCGCGGCGGCGGCGCAGGCGCTGGTCACGGTGGAGGGAAAGGGGATGGCCGGCGTCCCCGGGGTGGCGGCGCGCGTCTTCGGGGCGCTCGCCCGCCGCGGGATCAGCGTCACCATGATCTCCCAGTCCAGCTCCGAAGCGTCCATCACCCTGGTGGTCCCCGCCCACGACGCCATCGACGCCGAGCTGGCGCTGAAGCGCGAGTTCCGCGCCGACATCACCCACGGCGAGGTGGACGAGGTCGCCGTCCGGCCGGGGGTGGGCGTGGTGGCCGCGGTGGGGCTGGGGATGGCGCAGACGCCCGGGGTGGCGGGGCGGGTCTTCGGCGCGCTGGCGCGGCGGGGGATCAGCGTGCACGCCATCGCCCAGGGCGCCTCCGAGCTGAACATCTCCTTCGCCGTGGACGACCGGGCGGTGCCGGAGGCCATCCGCGCGCTGCACGACGCCTTCGGGCTCCACCGGCTGGACACCGGCGAGGACGGGGGCGAGCGCATCGACCTGCTGCTGATGGGGCCCGGGAGCGTGGGGCGCGCGCTGGCCGGGCTGCTCCTGGAGCGCAGCGCCCACCTGTTCCGCCGCTTCGGGCTGCGGGCGCGGGTGGTGGCCGTGGCGGACCGCAGCGGCTACCTGCTGGAGCCCGGCGGCATCGCCCCGGAGGCGCTGCGCGCCGCCGTGGAGGCGAAGGCCGCGGGGCGGAGCCTGGCCTCGCTGGGCGGCGCCCCCGGCCACGCCGCCGTGATGGTGCGCGACGCGCTGCGCTACCGCCTCGCCCGCCCGGTGCTGGTGGACACCTCGGCGTACCCCGACTCGGCCGAGGTCTTCCGCGAAGCGCTGCGGCAGGGGTGCGACGTGGTGACCGCCAACAAGGCGCCGCTGGCCGGGCCGCTGGAGGGCTTCCGCTCGCTGCTGGCGGAGGCCGAGGAGCGGGGCCGCATCGTGCGCGCCGAGGCCACCGTGGGCGCCGGGCTCCCGGTCATGGACACGCTGGAGATGCTGCTTGCCACCGGCGACAGGCTGCTGGAGGTGGAGGGAGCGCTCTCCGGGACGCTGGGCTTCGTGATGACGCTGCTGGAGGAGGGGGCCCGCCTGTCCGAAGCGGTGGAGGAGGCCATGCGCCGCGGCTACACCGAGCCGGACCCGGTGGCGGACCTGTCCGGCGCGGACGTGGGTCGCAAGGCCACCATCCTGGGGCGGCTCTCCGGGCTGGTGCGCTCCGACGTCCCCCTGCGCCTGGCCGGGCTGGTGGACCCCGCGCTGGCGGGGATGGAGCCGGACGCCCTGCTGGCGCGGCTGCGCGACTTCGACGCCGCCATGCAGGAACGGGTGGACGCCGCGCGGCGCGAGGGCAGGGTGCTGCGCTACCTGGCCCGCGTGGGGCCGGACTCGCTGGAGGTGGGGCTCGCCGCGGTCCCGGCCGACTCGCCGCCGGGCGCGCTGCGGGGGACCGACAACCTGATCCTGTTCCGCTCGGAGCGCTACGCCGCCCGCCCGCTGGTGGTGACCGGGCCAGGCGCCGGGGTGGAGGTCACGGCCATGGGAGTGCTGGCGGACATCATGCGCATCGCCGCGGAACGGAGGCCGTCATGAGGGGAGCGCATCGCGAGGAGGTCCGGGTGTTCGCGCCGGCCACCGTATCCAACCTGGGCTCCGGCTTCGACGTGCTGGGGCTGGCGGTGCGCGCGCCGGGGGACACGGTGGTCGCCCGGCGGGCGGCGGGGAGCGGGGTGCGCATCGCCCGCATCGAGGGCGACGGCGGCGCGCTCCCCCGCGACGCCGCCGCCAACACCGCCGGCGTGGCCGCGGCTGCCACGCTGCGCCGCGCCGGGATCGACGTGGGGGTGGAGCTGGAGATCCACAAGGGAATGCCCATCGGCACCGGGCTGGGGAGCTCGGCCGCGAGCGCCGTGGCTGCCGCCCTGGCCGTGAACCTCCTGGTGGGCTCGCCGCTGCGCAGGGCGGAGCTGGTGGGGCCGTGCGTGGAGGCCGAGGGCGCCGTGTCCGGCCGCCACGCCGACAACGTGGCCCCCGCGCTGCTGGGCGGGCTGGTGCTGGTGCGCTCGGCCAGCCCGGCGGAGCTGGTGAGGCTCCCCGTGCCGCCGGGGATGATGGTGGTGGTGGTCACCCCCGCCTTCGAGCTGTCCACGCGCCTGGCGCGCGAAGCGCTCCCCCTGCAGGTTCCGCTCAAGGAGATGGTGAGCAACACCGCCGCCATCGCCACGCTGGTGGCCGCCTGCTACGCGGGCGACGCGGCGCTCTTCGGGCTGGGCGCCGTGGACCGCACGGTGACGCCGGTGCGCGCCCGGCTGATTCCCGGGTGCGAGGCCGTCATGGCCGCCGCCATGTCCGCCGGGGCGCTGGGCAGCTCCATCAGCGGCTCCGGCCCCTCGGTGTTCGCGCTTTCCCACTCCCCGCGCCGTGCCGAGGCCATCGCCCGCGCCATGACGGCGGCGTTCCGCGACGCGGGCGGGCTGGAGTCCACCATCCTGATCTCCCCGGCGGACTGTCCGGGAGCGAGGCGCGTATGAGCGGTGCCGCGACCCCCGGCGTCCCCTGGACGCTGCGCTGCGTGGAGTGCGCGGCGGAGTACGCGGGGCTGGAGCCGCGCCACCGCTGCGATTGCGGCGGCACGCTGGACGTGGAGCACGACACCTCCGCCCTGCG
Organism: Longimicrobiaceae bacterium; assembly: GCA_040509335.1. GTDB lineage: Bacteria > Gemmatimonadota > Gemmatimonadetes > Longimicrobiales > Longimicrobiaceae > JAFAYN01. The sequence goes on from JBEVLE010000152.1 coordinate 7,960, forward strand.
CGGCCCGGAGCTGCGCGAGCTGTGGGAGCGGCGGCTGGGCTCGCGCGCGCCGCTGGACCGCTCCGGGGTGTGGCGCTTCCGCGAGCTGGTGCTGCCGCTGGAGCCGGAATTCGTCGCCACCCGCCAGGAGGGCGGGACCCCGCTGTACGACGCGCCCCGCGTGGCCGCCTACGCCGGGCTGGACGCGCTGCGCCTCAAGCACGAGGGCGAGAACCCCACCGGTTCCTTCAAGGACCGCGGGATGACCGCCGGGGTGAGCGTGGCGCGCCGCCTGGGGATGACGCGCGTGGCGTGCGCCTCCACCGGCAACACCTCCGCCTCCATGGCCGCGTACGCCGCCGCCGCGGGGATGGAGGCGCGCGTGTACATCCCCGAGGGGAAGATCTCGTACAGCAAGCTGGCGCAGGCGCTGGCGTACGGCGCCCGGGTGGTGCAGGTGGCGGGGAGCTTCGACGACGCCATGCGGCGGGTGGAGGCGGTGTGCGCCGACGAGGGGATCTACCTGCTCAACTCGGTGAACCCCTTCCGCATCGAGGGGCAGAAGGCCATCGGCTTCGAGCTCCTCCAGGACCTGGGGTGGGAGGTGCCGGACTGGATCGTCCTCCCCGGCGGCAACCTGGGGAACAGCGCCGCCCTGTGGAAGGGGATGCGCGAGCTGCACGCCCTGGGGATCATCGGCCGGCTGCCGCGCATCGCCGTGGTGCAGGCCGAAGGCGCGAGCCCGCTGTACGACGCCTGGCGGAGCGGCGCCGAGCTGGTCCCCGCCGCGCGCCCGGAAACGCTGGCGACCGCCATCCGCATCGGCAGCCCGGTGTCGTGGCGCAAGAGCCTGCGCGGGGTCCTCGCCACCGGCGGCGTGGTGGAGCGCGTGTCCGACCAGGAGATCATGGACGCCAAGGCGCAGGTGGACGCCGCCGGCATCGGCGCGGAGCCGGCATCGTGTGCCACGGTGGCGGGGATCCGCAGGCTGGCCGCCGCGGGCACCATCCGCCCCGACGAGCGGGTGTGCGCCATCCTCACCGGGCACCTCCTCAAGGACCCGGACGCGGTGGTCCGCTACCACCGCGGCGAGCTGGAGGGGATCGTCCCCACCTTCGCCAACCACCCGGTGCACGGGGAGGTTGACGGCGGCGCCGGTGCGGGTGTATCGTAGATGCAGAAGACTGACGCAAACCGTACGCATCGCATCGCCCGATGAACGCGCTCTTCCTCAATCGCAACGTCAATCGCAATCCGCCCTCCACGAGGAGTCGCGGCTGGGGTTGTCCGTTGCCATAGCGGAACGACGCACCCGGCAGCCGAAGCGGCTCCTCGATCTCTCGAGGGGCCGCTTTTTTTTGTCGCCCTCCCGTGGGGGCGGCCCATCTCCCTCCCCGGAGCGTGACCCATGTGCTCGATCCTCGCCGTCCTGGAAATCAAGAGCGACCCCGCCGTGCTGCGCGCCCGCGCGCTCCGCCTCAGCCGGCTCCAGCGCCACCGCGGCCCCGACTGGTCCGGCGTCTGGGCCACCGACGACGCCGTCCTGGCGCACGAGCGGCTCGCCATCGTGGATGTGCTGCACGGCGCCCAGCCGCTGCTGGACCCCGGCGGCACCGTCGCGCTGGCGGTGAACGGCGAGATCTACAACCACCGGGAGCTGCGCGCCTCGCTGGCGGAGCCGTACGCCTTCGCCACCGAGTCCGACTGCGAGGTGATCCTGGCGCTGTACCGCGAGCACGGCGCCGATTTCCTGGACCGGCTCAACGGGATCTTCGCCTTCGTCCTGTACGACGCGGAGCGGCGCCGCTACCTGGTGGCCCGCGACCACCTGGGCATCGTGCCGCTGTACACCGGCCGCGACGAGGAAGGCAACCTGTACGTGGCCTCGGAGATGAAGGCGCTGGTCCCCGTGTGCCGCACGGTGGAGGAGTTCCCCGCCGGGCACGTGCTGGACAGCGAGACCGGCGAGCCGCGCCCCTGGTACCGCCGCGCCTGGCGCGACTTCGACGCGGTGGAGGGCGGCCCGGCCGAGCCCGCGCTGCTGCGCGGGGCGCTGGAGGCCGCCGTCAAGCGCCAGCTGATGACGGACGTGCCCTACGGCGTGCTCCTGTCCGGCGGGCTGGACTCGTCCATCATCGCCGCCGCGGCCAGGCGCTTCGCGGACCGGCGGGTGGAGGAGGAGGGGAGGAGCGAGGCGTGGTGGCCGCGGCTGCACTCCTTCGCCATCGGGCTGGAGGGGGCGCCGGACCTGCGCGCCGCCCGCGACGCGGCGGAGCACATCGGCACGGTGCACCACGAGTTCCACTTCACCGTGCAGGAGGGGATCGACGCGCTTTCCGACGTGGTCCACCACCTGGAAACGTACGACGTCACCACGGTGCGCGCGGCGACGCCCATGTACCTCATGGCCCGCCGCATCCGCGCCATGGGGATCAAGATGGTGCTGTCCGGCGAGGGCGCGGACGAGATCTTCGGCGGCTACCTGTACTTCCACCGGGCGCCGGACGCGCGCTCGTTCCACGCGGAAACCATCCGCAAGCTGGACCGCCTGCACCTGTACGACTGCCTGCGCGCCAACAAGGCCATGGCGGCGTGGGGCGTGGAGGCGCGGGTGCCCTTCCTGGACAAGGAGTTCCTGGACGTGGCCATGGGCGTGGACCCGGCGGCCAAGATGGCGGGGCCCGGCCGCATGGAAAAGCACGTGCTGCGCGAGGCGTTCGCGGACGCGCTCCCGGCGTCCATCGCCTGGCGGCAGAAGGAGCAGTTCTCGGACGGCGTGGGCTACGGGTGGATCGACTCGCTGCGGGCCCACGCCGAGGCGCAGGTGAGCGACCGGGAGCTGGCGGGGGCGCGCTTCCGCTTCCCGCACAACACGCCTGCCACCAAGGAGGCGTACTTCTACCGCGCGCTCTTCGCGGAGCACTTTCCGCTGGACACGTGCGCGGAGTGCGTGCCGGGGGGGCCCTCGGTGGCGTGCAGCACGCCGGAAGCGCTGGCGTGGGACGCGTCGCTCGCGGCGGTGACGGACCCGTCCGGGCGCGCGGTGCGGGGGGTGCACGTCAGCGCGTATTGATTTCTGTGTTTCGTTATAGGTACGGCAACGGCAGGAGAACGGCTGGGTTCGGGCGTGCCCCCGGGCGGGCCCCCTCCATCTCGCCTCGGGCCCGATCCCCCGGGGCGGGGAGAAGCTACTGGTCGCCGCCCACCCACACGCATTCGGGGTTGCCGTCGGCGGGATCGCAGGGGATCAGCTCATCCCCGAAGGCGACCACGTAGCCGCTGTGGCTCGGTGCGCCCCCGGCCTTCACGGCGGTCGGCGCGTCCTGAGAGCAGGCGGCCGCGGCGGCCGTGCAGGCGAGCAGCAAGACGTAGGCGATGCGGGACATGGGTCGCTCCTGCGGCTGGGGTGTGGGCGGGAGAAGGGGCGCAGGGGGGTGGGCGAGGCGGCGCCGCAGGAGGGAGCAGAAGGTCGTCCCCTCCCGAGACGACACGCCCGGCCGCTCCGGGCGTCCCGGCTGCACCGTAGTCGTCCGCAAATGGTCTGTCAACAAACGCGTTCTCATGTGCTCGAATCGAGAGCGCGCCCTGCACGAACGAGAGGGTCCGGCCGCCGTGGCCGGACCCCTCGTCGGCTTTCGCGCCGCCGGTGCCGGCGGCTACTTCGTCGGTCCTTCCTCCCGGACCTGGCCGCGGATCTCGCCGGCGGGGAGCGCCACCGTGTGCACGTTGACGTAGGCGTTGCCGGTGCGCATTGCAGTCAGCAGCTCCGCCATGGTGCCGCCGAAGCCGATGGCGGGGCGGGGGATCAGGTTGGACTGCGAGAACGTCCCCTCCGCCAGCACGCCGTTCTCCGTCACGCCGCCGGCCACGAAGCCGAACAGGAAGACGACGACGGGGCCGTTCACTCCCTTCGGGGCGATGTGGATGTGCGACTGCGTGACGTTCTCGATGTTCGCCACGATCAGCTTGTACTGCATGGAGGTGCCGTCCTTGCTCAGCCAGAACTGCGCGTGCCCGCGGCCCTGCGAGTCGTTGGCGGGGACCTCCTCGCCGCCCGACAGGTTCGCGCCGAAGTTGTCGGACGCGTGCCGGCTGAAGACGATGGGGATCTCCAGCGGCGACGCCTCGGTGGGGGTGTCCGGCGCGCAGCCGGCGGCGAGGGCGGACAGCACGAGCGCGGTGGAGACGGTGAGCAGACGCATACTCCCTCCTGGGCAGGAGGCGACCGCGAGGACCCGCGGCCGGGTGGAGCGGGGGATGGCCAACCCCGCCCGGCGCGGCATTTTCCGCGCCGGGAGGTCGGCCACCGCCCCTGAAGGACGTATCACAAATGCGTGGCGCGGCGGAATGGTTCCCGCGGGCTTCGCGCGCCGGTTGCGGCGGGCGTGCGACGGCTTGGACACATTGCCTTGAGCCTGTGCGGCACGTGGACGGAGATTATATTATCCGAGCTCTGAACGCCTATAGCGCGCCTCTAGAAGCGCAAGCGAGATGTACCTTGCCTGCGTATAACGATGCTGCCTCCAACGTACACGAATGGCACTCTTCAAGGAGCAGAAAATTGAATACAAGCTCTCCTGCCGTGATGGTTAGTTCCACTTTTTACGATCTTAGGCAGATTCGCGCAGATCTTGGGTGCTTCCTTGAAGACGATCTTGGCTATCGCGCTCTATTGTCTGAGCATCGGTCATTTCCGGTAGATCCTGACGCGGACACAATCGAGAATTGTAGGCGGCGGGTGGAACAAGATGCTGATCTTTTTGTGCTGGTCATAGGTGGCCGGTACGGATATGTCGATCCAAACAGTTTGAAGTCTATTACGAATCTGGAGTATCTCGTTGCACAGAGAAAGGGCATTCCGATCTACGCGTTTGTGGAAAAGAGTGTGCTATCTGTACTGCCAGTCTGGGCGAAAAATCCGCAGGCTGACTTTTCTGACGTGGTAAGTGACACACGGGTATTTGAGTTTATTCAACGGGTTCGGTCCGAGGATAAAATATGGATGCACGAGTTCGAGATCGCTCAAGAAATCATTCAGACACTTCGGCTCCAACTCGCCTATCTCATGCGCGATGGACTTCAGCAGCGGTTGCAGTTCCTAAAACTTGATAATCAATTCCCTCGCGATTTGCACGGTAAGGCTTTGCGTCTAGCTCTTGAAAAACCTGATGCCTGGGAGCACCGCCTGTTCGGGCAGGTACTAACGGATCAAGTCGGTGAACATGGTGATCTCAGGAAGGACCACCATCTCGGTTTAATCTTTGGATCGGGTGATCATTTGGCTCTGGAGCAGGTTGCGCCATGGATGCAGGCTCGGATGGAAGAGATACAACGCCTTGTGCAAGCAGTTAATGTCGTTCTAGGAGATAACCTCCAAGAGTCATTAGGACCGCCAGGGGAACCCGGAAGTGTTGAGGCAATAGTTGATACAGCCCGAAAGGCCGGCGCGATCTATCGTGCAGCAATAAATTGGTCGTTACATGTTCTAAGGGCCCATGTCCCAGAGTGCTTTCGATCTGCCGTCGTCGAGATGGCTCGAATGACGGACGATTTGATTGAGAAAGTTGAGACTTTCGGCCCGCTCATTCTTAAGGAAGTCGAGGAGAGTCTGGCGGCTCCATGGGATGGACCACAACGTGTTCTCAACCTAGTCCTAACGATTAGCCTTAGCAACCAAGAAGCGTTTGCAACAGCTCTAGATGAGGCGAAGCGAAACTGCTTTGGGTAGCACGTTGCGTTTTTGTTGTGCCGCCCTCTGACACCTCCCGGCGGAACCCGCGGGCTGATATGTTGTTGCGTCTGGGGCGGCACGTCGCCGCCCCCGCTCGTGCAAACGCAACCGCCAGGGCGCCCGCGCCCGGCGCACCCCCGCGAGGCTCAACGACATGGCCGGACCGGAATTCATCTACGTAATGAAGGACCTCCGCAAGGTGGTCCCCCCCAACCGCGAGATCCTCAAGGGGATCTGGCTCTCGTTCTACCCGGGCGCCAAGATCGGCGTCGTGGGCCCCAACGGCTCCGGCAAGTCCTCGCTCCTGCGCATCATGGCGGGCGTGGACAAGGACTTCAACGGCGAGGCGTGGCCCGCCGAGGGGACCCGCGTGGGCTACCTGTCGCAGGAGCCGGAGCTGGACCCCGCTCTGGACGTGCGCGGCAACGTCGAGGAGGCGGTGAAGGCCCAGCGCGACCTGCTGCGCCGCTTCGACGAGATCAACATGAAGTTCGCCGAGCCCATGTCGGACGGCGAGATGACGGCGCTGATCGACGAGCAGGCGCGCGTGCAGGACCAGATCGACGCGGGCAACCTGTGGGACCTGGACCGCAAGATCGAGATCGCCATGGACGCGCTGCGGCTCCCGCCGGCCGAGGCGCGCGTGGAGAGCCTGTCCGGCGGCGAGAAGCGCCGCGTGGCGCTCTGCCGGGTGCTGCTGGAGGAGCCGGACATGCTGCTGCTGGACGAGCCCACCAACCACCTGGACGCCGAGTCCGTGGCGTGGCTGGAGCACCACCTGGCCGAGTTCAAGGGCACCATCGTCGCCATCACCCACGACCGCTACTTCCTGGACAACGTGGCGCAGTGGATCCTGGAGCTGGACCGCGGCGAGGGGATCCCCTGGAAGGGCAACTACACCTCCTGGCTGGAGCAGAAGCAGGAGCGCCTCCGCAAGGAGGAGAAGCAGGCCAGCGCCCGGCAGCGCACCCTGGACCGCGAGCTGGAGTGGGTGCGCATGGCGCCCCGCGCCCGCCAGGCCAAGAGCAAGGCACGCATCAGCTCGTACGAGCAGCTGCTGGGCGAGGACCCGCGCGAAAAGCTGTCGCGCGCCGAGATCGTCATCCCCAACGGGCCGCGCCTGGGCGACGAGGTGGTGGTGGCCGAGGGGCTGAGCAAGGGCTTCGGCGACCGGCTGCTCATCGACGGGCTGACCTTCCGCCTGCCGCGCGGCGGCATCGTGGGCGTGGTGGGGCCCAACGGCGCGGGCAAGACCACGCTGTTCCGCATGATCACCGGCCAGGAGACGCCGGACGGCGGTGCGCTCAAGGTGGGCTCCACGGTGGAGCTGGCGTACGTGGACCAGAGCCGCGACACGCTGGACGGCGAGAAGACCGTGTACCAGGAGATCTCCGGCGGCGCGGACGTCATCAAGCTGGGCCGCGGCGAGGTCAACTCCCGCGCCTACTGCTCGTGGTTCGGCTTCAAGGGGAGCGACCAGCAGAAGCTGGTGAAGCACCTGTCCGGCGGCGAGCGCAACCGGGCGCACCTGGCCAAGGTGCTCCAGAAGGGCGGCAACCTGATCCTGCTGGACGAGCCGTCCAACGACCTGGACGTGGACACGCTGCGGGCGCTGGAGGACGCGCTCCTGGAGTTCGCGGGGTGCGCGGTGGTGATCTCGCACGACCGGTGGTTCCTGGACCGCATCTGCACGCACATCCTGGCGTTCGAGGGGGAGAGCGAGGTGCGCTTCTTCGAGGGCAACTACCAGGAGTACGAGGCGGACCGCAAGAAGCGCCTGGGCGCCGAGGCGGACCAGCCCCACCGGATCAAGTACCGGAAGCTGGTGCGGGCGTAGTCGGATCACGGAGCGGGACCAGAGCGGGGAGGGTGCCGGACGGCGCCCTCCCCGTTTAAGTTCCGCGGCGTGCGGCAGGAAAAATGCCGAACAGGTCGATAGCCTCAGCCCGCCCCTATGATCCGAGAACGTCCCGCGGATGAAAATCGTTGCCGCAACTTCCTCCTCGACTACGGCTAGGCTCGCGTATTTGGCAGCCGAAGCACTCCGCAGCACGGCGGAGGAAATGGGTCATCAGATTCGAGTTGAGGCAAAGGGTCCAAACGAGACTTTTGAGCCGCTGACGGAAGCAGATATAGCGGCGGCCGACGTGGCGATTCTCGTGATGGATGTGCCGACAGACTTCGCGCGTTTCGCTGGAAAACTCTTGCATTCAGTCAGTATTTCTGAGGCTATCTATGATCCACGTGCGGTAGTGGATGCTGCGCTCAACTTGGCCGTGGCTCCTCCTCTTACCGTGCTCAAGAATGAGAACGCTGCGCGAAGTGAGGGTGGGGAAGGGCTGAACAATGATACTTTGGAGACCCCTGCGACGCACGAAGAAGTGACCAATTCCGCTGCTTCTGCTATGACGAAGGTGCGATGGTACTGGCCATGGCGTGGAATTTCGTCCGATCAAGTGACTTTCTTCATGGCGCTATTAGGCGTTGCTGCTTTCGCTTGGCAAGTCAAAGAGAATGTGGGTGCACGGACAGAAGTACTGAATGTAGAGACAGGGGATCCGGTAATCACCAGCCAAGGCTTCATCCGACTCCCAGTATCTGTTATTAACCTCGGCCAGGTAACAGTCTATGTTAGAAGCGTCGAGCTTACCGATAATTCTGGAAAGTTATTGGTTTCATTTAGGCCCAATTCAGTAGAAAAGATGGAGGCGGGGGAAATCCGGCCCTATACTGCCGCTACACCTATATTGGCTGCCCTTCAGATTAACCAGTCCTCCGATCTGATCCTCAGAATCAAGACGACCCGCGAAATACATCAGCATCGCGCACGGTATGTTTTCTCAGCCGCTACGATTAATACCATTGCTACGGCTGCAGGACAGCGTCCTCCAACGTTGGCTCTCGATTCCACTACTGCTTCTGAGCTACGCGCGCAAATAGAAAAGGAGTGTGGTGCTTTAAAAAACGGGCGAGCGCTAGCTCTCTGGCGAGATATGTCTACTGGTCAGACTGTTCTGATGGGGGATCCGGCGCCGGGACAGGCCTTCGACGTAGTATGCACACCTGCGGACAGCGTCGATCGCGTTGCTGAGGTGGGGGATGGGCGATCCCCAACACGTTGAAAATAGCTGGCCGGGGCAGTCACCCAGTATGTATTCTTTCCTTATCGTTTATGGCAGGCAAGTGATCCAATAATCTTTTCAGATGCGCCCTATTCGCAGGCACGCATCGGGGCTGCGCTGTCTCGCACAGCGGCCATCGTGAGATCCGCGGCCAGAAAAATGCCGTCTGCCCGCCGGAAGGTCTCGCGAGCGGTCGTCCGCACCCGAAACGTGTCCCGCGCATGAAGATCGTCGCTGTCACGGCTTCCTCCGCCGGCCCCGCCATCGCGCTCATGGCCGCGGAGGCGCTGAAGCGCACGGCCGAGGTGATGGGCCACTCCGTTCGCGCGGAGACGCAGGACCCCGGCGTCGCCACGGAGCCGCTGTCGGAAGCGGCGATCGCCGCGGCCGACGTGGTGATCCTCGCGACAGACGCGCGGACGGACGGCGAGCGCTTCGCCGGCAGGCCCGTACACGAGGTGCGCACGGCCGACGCCATCCGCCACACCCGCGCCGTGCTGGACGCTGCGCTCGCTCTCGTCTCCACGCCCTCCGCCGTTCCCGTTCAGGCGCCGTCTCCAGCTCCCGTCGTCCCGGCGGAGTCTGCCTCCGACGCTCCAGCGCACGGCGGCAAGCGCATCGTCGGGATCACGGCGTGCCCCACGGGCATCGCGCACACCTTCATGGCCGCCGAGGCGCTCCAGAAGGCGGCGCGGGCGATGGGCCACGAGATCAAGGTGGAGACGCAGGGCTCGGTGGGCGCAAAGAACCAGCTCTCCCCCGAAGACATCGCCGCCGCCGACGCCGTGGTCATCGCCGCGGACACGCAGGTGGACACGTCGCGCTTCGGCGGCAAACCGGTGTACGTCACCAGCACCAAGCAGGCGATCAAGGCCGGACAGGAGGTCATCGGCACGGCGCTCGCCCAGCCGGCGGGCGCCGCGTCCGGTCCGTCGTCCGCCACGACGGGCGGCGCTGCCTCTGCCGAAACCGCGAAGTCCCGCAGCGGCCCGTACAAGCACCTGATGACCGGCGTCTCGTACATGCTGCCGGTGGTGATCGCGGGCGGGCTGTGCATCGCGCTGGCGTTCGCGCTGGGCGGCATCTACGCCGGGGAGCGCGAGGGGACCCTCGCCTTCGCCCTCAACCAGGTGGGCGGCGGCGCGTTCAGGCTGTTCGTGGCGGTGTTCTCCGGCTTCATCGCGTACTCCATCGCCGACCGGCCGGGGCTCGCGCCGGGGCTGGTGGGCGGGCTGCTCGCGCAGGAGATGGGGGCCGGCTTCCTGGGCGGCATCGCATCGGGGTTCCTGGCGGGATACCTGACCCGCTTCCTGGCGCAACGGATCCGCCTCCCCGCCACGCTGGAGGGGCTCAAGCCCGTGCTCGTGCTCCCGCTGCTGGCCACGCTCGCCGTGGGGCTGGGGATGATCTACGTCATCGCCCCGCCGACCCAGGCGCTCAACGGGGCCATGAACGGCTGGCTGCTGGGGATGCGGGGCGCCAACGCCGCGCTGCTGGGGCTGGTGCTGGGCGCGATGATGGCGGTGGACATGGGCGGGCCGCTGAACAAGGCCGCGTACACCTTCGGCGTGGGGCTGCTGGCGAGCCGGGTGGACGCGCCCATGGCGGCCGTGATGGCCGCCGGGATGACGCCGCCGCTGGGGCTGGCGGTGGCCGCGTTCCTGTTCCGCGGGCGCTTCGGCGCCGACGAGCGCAGGGCCGGCGGCCCGGCGTTCGTGCTGGGGCTCGCGTTCATCACCGAGGGTGCCATCCCCTTCGCCGCAAAGGACCCGCTGCGCGTCATCCCCGCGCTGGTGCTGGGCTCCGCCACGGCGGGGGCCGTTTCCATGGCCGCGGGGGCGCGGCTGCTGGTGCCGCACGGCGGCATCTTCGCGGCCCTAATCCCCGGCGCCGTCACCCAGCTCCCCGCGTACCTGGGCGCCATCGCCGCGGGGACGGCCGTGACCGCGGCGGCGCTGTTCGTGCTCAAGCGCCGGTCCCCCGCCGTGGACGACGCGGGCATCGCGGACGCCGCGCGCGGTGCCGCCTGACCCCCGCGCACCCCCCGACCCCGCCCCCGATGATCCAGCTCACCGCCGCCGACGTGCGGCTGGGCGCCCGAGCCCGGGACAAGGAAGCCGCGATCCGCGCCGTCGGCGGCGTGCTGGTGGAGCGCGGCTACATCGCGCCGGGCTACGTGGACAGCATGCTGGGGCGCGAGGCGCAGGCCAACACCTACCTGGGAAGCGGCATCGCCATCCCCCACGGCATGGGCGCCGACCGCGGACTGATCCTGCGCACCGGCGTGTGCGTGGTGCAGTTTCCGGACGGCGTGGAGTGGAGCCCGGGGCAGGCGGTGAAGCTGGTGGTGGGGATCGCCGCGAAGTCCGACGAGCACCTGGGGGTGCTCGCCGCGCTCACCGACGTGCTGGACGACCCCGGCATCGCCGCGCGGCTGGCCGCCACCCGCGACCCCGCGGAGATCGTCGCCGGGCTCACCCGCGGCGGCGGCGCGCCCGCCGCATCCGCGGAGTCGCTGGAGGGCGCCGTGCACGTGGACGTGGTGCTTCCCCCGGGCCCGGGGCTGCACGCCCGGCCGGCCACCTGGCTGGTGGACGTGGCCTCCGGGTTCGCGTCCGAGGTGCGCGTGCGCCACGGCGGGCGCGAGGCAAACGCGAGGGCGCTGTCCTCGCTGCTCCGGCTGGGTGCGCCCGGCGGCGCGACGCTGCGCATCCTGGCCGCCGGCCCGGACGCGGAGGCCGCGCTGGCGGCGCTACGCGAGGCGGTGGAGGGCGGGCTGGGCGAGGAGGAGGCCCGCGAGCCGGCGGGGCGGGGGCTCGCCTGGACGCCGGTGTCGGAGGGGCGCGCGGTGGAGGGGGTGGCGGCGTCGCCGGGGGTGGCGGTCGGGCCGCTCTTCCAGCTCCAGGCCACCCGCATCGTGGTGGAGGACGCGCCCGGCGACGGGCCCGAGGCGGAGCTGCGGCGGCTGGCCGGGGCCGTGGAAACGGCGCGCGAGCAGCTGGGCACGCTCTTCGACGAGGTGAGGGAGCGCTCCGGCCGCGGCGAGGCCATGATCTTCCGCGCGCACCAGGCGCTCCTGGCCGACGAGGAGCTCCACGCCGAGGTGGCGGCGCTGGTGCGGGCGGGGCACGGCGCCGCGTGGGCGTGGCAGCAGACCGTCGAGCGGCGGGTCGCCGAGGTGGCGGGGGTGGAGGACGAGCGGCTGGCCGCGCGCGCCGCCGACCTGCACGACGTGGGGCAGCGGGTGCTGCGCGCGCTGGTGGGGACCCGCCACGGCCCGCCGCGCTTTCCCGACGAGCCGGTGATCCTGGTCGCCGACGACCTGGCCCCCTCCGACACGGCGCGGCTGGACCCGCGCCGCATCCTGGGGCTGTGCACCGCCTCGGGCGGGCCCACCTCGCACACGGCGATCATCGCGCGCTCGCTCGCCATCCCCGCGGTGGTGGGCGCCGGCCCCGCGGTGCTGGAGCGGGCGGGGGGCGCCGCGTGCATCCTGGACGGCACCGGCGGGCGGCTGTACCTGGAGCCGAGCGCCGCGGACCTGGAGTCCGCGCGTGGCTTCCAGGCGGAGCTGCGCGGCCGCCGCGACCGCGAGCTGGGGACGCGCTACCAGCCCGCGCTGCTGACGGACGGGCACCGGGTGGAGGTGGCCGCCAACATCGGCACGGCGGCGGAGGCCGCGGCGGCGGTGGAGGCGGGCGCCGAGGGGGTGGGGCTGATGCGCACCGAGTTCCTGTTCCTGGGCCGCGACACCGCGCCCACCGAGGACGAGCAGTTCGCCGCCTACTCGGAGATGACGCGCGCGCTGGGCGGGCTCCCGCTGATCATCCGCACGCTGGACATCGGCGGCGACAAGGTGCTCCCCTACCTGGCGATGCCGCACGAGGACAACCCCTTCCTGGGAGTGCGCGGCATCCGCCTGTGCCTGCGCAGGCCGGAGCTGTTCGTGCCGCAGCTGCGCGCCATCTACCGCGCCGCGGCGACGGGGCCCGTCCGCATCATGTTCCCCATGGTCGCCACGCTGGAGGACCTGCGCGCGGCCCGCGAGGCGGCGGAGGCGGTGCGGGCGGAGCTGGGCGCCGCCCCGGTGGAGATCGGCATCATGATCGAGGTGCCCTCCGCGGTGCTGATCGCGGACGCGCTGGCGCGCGAGGTGGATTTCTTTTCGGTGGGGACCAACGACCTGACGCAGTACGTGCTCGCCATCGACCGCATGCACCCCACGCTGGGCGGCCAGGTGGACGGGCTGCACCCGGCGGTGCTGCGCATGATCGACATGACGGTGCGCGCGGCGGACGGGGCGGGGAAGTGGGTGGGGGTGTGCGGCGGGGTGGCGGGGGACCCGCTGGGCGCGCGGATCCTGGTGGGGCTGGGCGTGGCCGAGCTGAGCATGGACCTCCCCAGCATCGCGCCGGTCAAGGCGGAGCTGCGCGGCGTTTCGCTCGCCCGGGCGCGGGCGCTGGCGCGCCGGGCGCTGGCCTGCGCGACGGCGGACGAGGTGCGCGCCCTCGCCCCCGCCTGAGCCGGGGACCCGCGCATGCAGGAGCCCCCCGTGCGGGTGGTCACCGTGACCCCCAACCCGGCGATCGACTGGACGCTGGTGGTCCCCGGCTTCGCCGCGGGCCGCGTCAACCGCGTGGAGTCGGAGCGCTCGCACGCCGCGGGCAAGGGCGTCAACGTCGCGGCGGCGCTCGCGGGCCACGGCGTGCGCGCGGCCGCCACCGGCTTCCTGGGGCGCGACAACGCGGCGCCCTTCGAGGCGCTCTTCGCGCGCGCCGGCATCGCCGACCGCTTCGTCCGCGTCCCCGGGGCGACGCGCGTGGGGATCAAGGTCGCGGACCCCGCCGGCCGGCAGACCACGGACCTCAACTTTCCCGGCCTGGCCCCCGGCGCGGCGGGGGTGCGCGCGCTGCTGGACGTGGTGGCGGAGCTGGCCGCGGGGGAGCCCCGCCCGTGGCTCGTGCTCGCCGGCAGCCTGCCGCCCGGCGTGGAGCCCACCCTGTACCGCGACCTCGCGCGCTCGCTGCGGGAGGCGGGGTGCCCGGTGGTGGTGGACGCCAGCGGGGAGCCGCTGCGCCACGCGCTGGACGCCGCTCCGCGGGTGGTGAAGCCCAACGTGCACGAGCTGGAGGCGCTGCTCGGCGAGCCCCTGCCCACGCCGGAGGCCGTGCTCCGCGCGGCACGTTCGCTGCTGGCCCGCGGCGTGGAGCTGGCCGCGGTCTCCATGGGGGAGGAGGGGGCGCTCTTCGCGGAGCGGGGCGAGGCGGTGCTCGCCGTGCCCCCGCGCGTGGAGGTGCGCAGCACCGTGGGCGCCGGCGACGCCATGGTGGCGGGGATCGTGGCCGCGCGGCTCCGCGGCCTCCCCCTCCCGGAGCTCGCCCGCCTGGCGACCGCGTTCTCCCTGGACGCCCTCACCCGCGACCCGTCGGAGCCGCCCTCGCCCGCGGCGGTGGAGGGGTGGGCCGCACGCGTGGAGGTCCGCGACGCCGGGTGAGGGGAAGGAGCACGGCGGACGCAGCACGGAGCCGAAGCCCGACCCCGGCGCCAGCCGGGGGCACGCCCGGACCTGCCGTTCAATCCCTTGTTGCCGGCTATCCATGAAGCCGCTACCTTGCCGCGCTCCACGCGCGCCGACGCTCCCCCTGGCGCGCGCCATCCGACCCCCCGGGCCCTCCTCGGCACCATGGACTTCCCGCTCCAGCTCAAGTTCAAGACCGTCGCCATCTCCCCGCAGATCTCCGTCACCGACTCGGCCGGGCGCCTGCTCTTCTACGTGAAGCAGAAGGCGTTCAAGCTCAAGGAGGCCGTCACGGTGTTCGCGGACGCGGAGCAGACCCGCCCGCTGTACAGCATCGCCGCCGACCGCGTGCTCGACATCTCCGCCCGGTACCACATGACCGAGTCGGCCGGCGGCGGGGAGCTGGGCGTCCTCCAGCGCCGCGGCATGCGCTCGCTGTGGAAGGCGCACTACGAGATCCACCGCGGCGGCGGCCCCATCCTGAACATCCGCGAGGCGAACCCGTGGGTGAAGGTGATGGACGGCGTGCTCGGCGAGCTCCCGGTGGTGGGGATGTTCACCGGGTACTTCTTCCACCCCGCGTACGTGGTGTCCCGCGCGGTGGACGAGGCGCCGATGCTGCGCGCGGTGAAGCAGCCGGCGTTCTTCGAGGGCCGCTACTCCATCGAGCGGGTGGGCGACCTGAGCCCCAACGACGAGACGCTCGCGGTGCTAAGCATCCTGATGATGCTGCTGCTGGAGCGGCGGCGCGGGTAGCCGGGGGCCCGCCCGGCGGCGGGTACCCGCGGGGCCCGACACGGAGGGGGGGCGCAGCGTTTTTTTAAGATACACAACCCCCCCCCAACCGCGGCAGACAAAAAACACCCC
>JBEVLE010000153.1:0-4251 GCA_040509335.1 Longimicrobiaceae bacterium
CGGGGGGATGGGGGGCCATCCGCCGACAAAAAGAAAAAAGGAGGGGCGCCGGGCGGCGCCCCCTCCTTTTCGTTCCGCCCGAGCGGCCGGCCGGGGCCGGGTCAGGCCGTGCGCGACAGCGGGCTCGCCGCGACCGGGGCGGCCTCCTCGGCGGAGTGCCGGGCGACCAGGTCGCGGAAGGCCTCGCCCACCGGGCGGATGCGGCGGTCCAGGTCGTAGAGGCCCACCGGGTGCAGGTCGTCGCGCTCCACGCGCAGGGCGTGCTGCCAGTCCACCTGGTCGGTGAGCGAGTACCAGGTGAAGCCGGTCACGGGGATGCCCGACGCGCGCAGCGCCTGCACGTCGTCCCACTGCCGCCGCAGCCAGTCCACGGCCAGGTGGCTCACCCGGTTGGTCTCGCAGTGGAAGAGCGGCTTGCGGTAGCGCGCGTGGTACTCGGCGGCAAGCGCGCGGAAGCCGTAGGGCTGCCGGCGGGTGGTGCACCGCCCGGTGGAGGCCACCCGGTGCTCGCAGGTGGGGTAGTAGTCCAGCCCGATCCAGCGCTGCTCCGGCACCCGCTTCTCGCGGAAGAAGCTGAGGTCGTTGGAGGTGACGCCGTGCTCGTTGAGGAACCGGGCCATCCCCGGCGCCGGCTCGTGGCCCAGCGTGAGGTCCAGCGACAGGAACTTGACCGCGTTGAGGTGGTCGGCCTGCCGCTCCGAGGCCCTGCCGGCGGGGTGGAAGTGCTCCATCGACTCGCCCTGCACGATCACGGCGTCCGGCCGCTCGGCGACGATGGCCTCCACCGCGAGCTCGTGCGCCATGCACAGGTTGCGCATGGCCGTCACGAAGGCCCGGTCGCTGGTCTCGCACTCGTTCCACCACCCGCGCAGCGCCGAGAAGCTGGCGCACACGAAGATCTCGTTCACGGGGGTGAAGTAGCGCACCCAGGGGTAGCGCCGGGCGAAGGCCCGCGCGTACTCGGCGAAGAGCACGGGAAAGGCCGGGTCCTGGAACCCGC
Organism: Longimicrobiaceae bacterium; assembly: GCA_040509335.1. Taxonomy (GTDB): domain Bacteria; phylum Gemmatimonadota; class Gemmatimonadetes; order Longimicrobiales; family Longimicrobiaceae; genus JAFAYN01. The sequence goes on from JBEVLE010000153.1 coordinate 1,001, forward strand.
CCAGCCAGTCCGGCACGCCGAAGTGGCACAGGTCCGCGATCACCTCCACGCCCAGCGTGCGCAGGCGCTCCATGGGCGCGTCGGCGCTGGACCAGTCGTAGCGGTCGGGGCCCACGTGCGTGCGGTAGTAGGCGGGACCGTAGCGGAGCGCGCCGAGCCCCAGCTCGCGCACCAGCTCGAAGTCCTCCTCCCAGCGGGCGTAGTGCCCGCACTTTTCCATCTGGTCGATGCGCTTGCCGCCGGCGATCGTGGGGTAGCTGTTCTCGATCCCCGTGGCGAAGAAGAACGGAAGGGGCTGCATGGGCGCTGCGGATCCTCGGTTCCGGCGGGTGGACGGCGTGCGGAAAGCGACCCCGGCCGGGCAGGGGCCCGGCCGTGCGGGGGGCACGGGGGAGCGGTTCGGGGGAGTGTGTTTGGTCGGAGCGCTACGGCAAGGGAGATACCACCGCGGCGGCCGGGCCGCAAGATCTCGCAAGCCGTTGCGGGTGGGCGGTATGGCTGCGAAAGGCAAGCGCCCGGCGCCGCCTGGGCGCCGGGCACTTCTTGCCGGTCCGGAAAGGAGTGCGCGTCCGCTACCGCTCGTCGGCCCTCGCGGGGGCGGCGGCCATGGGGAGCGACGTCCGCCCCCCGTTGGAGCCGCGGGCGCCCTCGCCCCAGCCGCCCCCCGCCGGGGCGGTGGTGGTCTCCACCACGCCCACGGGCCGCCGGGGGCGCTTGGTCCCCATGATCCGCGCGAAGGTGGTGAGGGACTGGGCAACCACCTGGTCCATGTTGTAGTACTTGTAGGTGGCCAGCCGCCCCACGAAGTGTACCGCCGGGGTGTCGTCGGCGAGCGCCTTGTACTGCCGGTAGATCTCGGCGTTCTCCGGGCGCGGCACCGGGTAGTACGGGTCGCCCTCGTCGCAGGGGAACTCGTAGACCACGGACGTCTTGGCGTGCTCCTGCCCGGTCAGGTACTTGAACTCGGTGACGCGGGTGTAGAGCTGCTCGTTGGGGTAGTTCACCACCGGCGCGGGCTGGAACACCGGCCGGTTCAGCGTCTCGTGCCGGAAGCGGAGCGAGCGGTACGGGAGCTTGCCGTAGCGGTAGTCGAAGAACTCGTCGATGGGCCCCGTGTAGACCATCTCCCGGAAGGGGATCATGTCCTCGATCTCCCGGTAGTCCGTGTTCAGCATCACCTTGATGTTGGGGTGCGAGAGCATGCTCTCGAACATCCGGGTGTAGCCGTGCAGCGGCATGGCCTGGTAGGTGTCGGTGAAGTACCGGTCGTCGCGGTTGGTGCGGGTGGGCACGCGCGCGGTCACCGAGGCGTCCAGCTCGGACGGGTCCATCCCCCACTGCTTGCGGGTGTAGTTGCGGAAGAACTTCTCGTACAGCTCGCGCCCCACCTTGCTCACCACCACGTCCTCGGAGGTGCGCAGCTCCTCGCGCGGCTCGGCCACCGACTCGAAGAACTTTTCCAGCTCGAAGGAGTTCAGCGACAGCCCGTACAGCTGGTTGATGGTGTTCAGGTTGATGGGCATGGGCACCAGCTGCCCGTCCACGCTGGCGAGCACCCGGTGCATGTACGGCCGCCACTCCGTGAAGCGCGACAGGTACTCGAACACCTCGCGCGAGTTGGTGTGGAAGATGTGCGGGCCGTAGCGGTGCACCAGCACGCCCTCGTCGTTGTAGTGGTCGTAGGCGTTGCCCCCGATGTGGCCGCGCCGGTCCACGATCAGCACCTTCTTCCCCGCCTCCGAAGCAAGCCGCTCCGCCAGCACGCTCCCCGCGAACCCGGCGCCTACGATCAGATAGTCGAACATGGTCTTTCGTGCCCTTTCAGCGAGCGTGTCGTCCCTGCGTCCACGGCCTTCCCGTCCCCGGTCTTCCCGCCGTCCTAGTCCGCCGCCATCTCGTCGTCGTCCGCGCCGTTCCACCCCGGGGCGGCTTCTTCCACCAGCCGGTCCATGGCGAGCCAGGTGCGGTCCCACGAGGTGCCCGCCAGCAGGGCGTCCACCCGCTCCAGCCAGGCCGCGCGCGTGGCCGCGTCGTCCGCCAGCGCCGCCTCCACCGCCTCCACGAACTCGGGCACGGTGCCGGCAATGCGCACCAGCCGCTGCTCGCCGTAGGGGCGCACCACGTCGCGGATGGGGGTGGAGACCACCGGCTTTCCCGCCGCCAGGTACTCGGGGGTCTTGGTGGGGCTGATGAAGCGGGTGGACTCGTTGAGCGCGAAGGGGATCAGCGCCACGTCCCACCCGGCGACCCGCTCCGGGAGCCGCGCGTACTCGGCGCCGCCGGGGAAGTGGAGGTTGGGGAGGCGGGGGAGGTCGGCCTCCTCGATCTTCACCACCGGCCCCACCATCTCCAGCTCCCACTCCGGGCGCGCCCGGGCCACGCCGGCCAGCAGCTCCAGGTCCATCCGCTCGTCGATCACGCCGTAGTAGCCCAGCCGGGGCCGCCCCCGCGCCGCTTCCGCCGGCGCGGCCTGCTCCCGGGCCCGCGCGAAGTGCGCGGCGTCGATGCTGCTGGGAAAGGCGTACACCCTGGGGTGGCGGTCGCGCTTGGCCTCGTACAGGCTCTGGCCGCCGGTGAACACCAGGTCGGCGCGGCGCAGCAGCTCGGCTTCGCGCTCCACCATCACGGGGGAGGCGCCCTTGAAGGCGGACAGCTCGTCCATGCAGTCGAAGACGGTGGCCAGCGGGTCCAGGTGGCCGGTGAAGGCGACCGGGACCGGCGTGTAGAACCACAGCACGTAGTCGCGGACGCCGTGCTCGCGGAGGAGCCCGTCCAGCATCTCGCCCTGCGCCCGGTCCACCTCGTCCCACCGCCCCCGGACCAGGTGCGGCACCACCACGTGCAGGCCGTCCTCGCGCCGCTCCACCTGCAGGTACGGCTCCCCCGCGTCGAAGAGCGGCTCCTCCACGAAGAACACGCGGCGCCCCCGCGCGAAGCGGCTGAGCAGGTGCTGCGGGCGCTGGTAGACGAAGTCCCAGCGCAGGTGCGACAGGCAGACGAGGTCGGGGAGCCGGGCTGCGTCCGGCTCCCGGGAAGCGGGGAGCGTCATGCGGTCTTGTTCTTTCGGAGTGCTTCGGCGCCGGCGGGCAGGAGCGCGCACCGGGGGAGTGGACACGGGTCAAACAGCGTGCCACGAAATGCGGGGGTGCAGATCTACATAGTGCGCGGATCTGCTTCGGCGAAGCGCGGATACAGGCCCGCCGTACGTTTCCGCCGGGGGGGACGCAAAAAGGGCGGGGCGGCCGATTCCG
>JBEVLE010000154.1:0-5849 GCA_040509335.1 Longimicrobiaceae bacterium
CCACGGCCGCCGCCAGGCCGACCGCCGCGCACCCGGCCGCGAGCCAAGCGGCGGCCGCGGCGATCCCCTGCGCCGCCCCGACGCCGCGCAGCTCCGCCCGCGACGCGTACACCACCGTCCATGCGGCCGGGCCCAGCCCGAGCGCCTCCCACAGCGCCGGCGCCAGCAGGAGCACGACGAGGAGCACCCGCCCCGGGTGGGCGGCCCGCAGCCACACCGCCGACCCGAGCAGGTAGTACCCGAGCCCCGCCGCCACCATCAGCAGCGGATACCACCCGGGGTACGAGCTCGTCCACGCCCCAAAGCTCCACAGGGCGGCCGGCAGGACCAGGGTGGCGGCGGCCCACGCCAGCCCGCACGCCACCCGGACCAGGTCGTGGCGGACACCCGCCAGGGGGAGAGCCGGCTCGGGGTCCCATCCCCCGCCGCCGCGCCACTGGAAGAGGGGGAGGAAAGCCATCAGCGGCAGCCACGCCGTCATCCCCGCGAACGCCTCCACGGTGTTCGTGCTCGTCCAGAGCGAGGCCGCCGCCGCCAGGCCGATTCCCTTCAGGGCCGTCCCGCTCCCCAGCATCCCCAGGTAGTGCCGCGCGACCACGGCGGTGCGCGCGGGCGGTCGGGGCGCCGCGCTCACGCCGGCCTCCCGGCGCGCAGCAGCGCCAGCGTCGCCTCCTCCAGCGAGAGCGGCACCGCCTCGCGCAGCGTGGCGCCCGCGGCGGCCAGCCTCCCGGCCACCTCGCTCTCGTCGCCCCACACCGTCCAGGCCACCTCGCGCTCCGTCCCCTCCCGCAGCAGCACCTCGCCGTTGAGGGCCGGCGCGCCCGCCCACCCCTGCGGCACCTGCGCGCGGTAGCGGCGCAGGCGCAGGCGCACCTCGTCGCGCGGGGCCTGGAGGATGAGCCTGCCCTCGCGCAGCACGCCCACATGGTCGGCCAGGCGGTCCACCTCGTGCACGTGGTGCGTGGACCAGAGGAGCGTCGTGGGCGCGTCCGCCATGTGGTCCACCAGCAGGCCGGACAGCTCCTCGCGGGCCAGCGGGTCCAGCCCGTCCGTGGGCTCGTCCAGCAGGAGCACGGGAGGGCGGTGCGCCAGCGCCGTCACCAGCACCACGCTCCGCGACACGCCCTTGGAAAGGCCGCTCATCCTGTCCCGCAGAGGGACGCCGAGCCGGCGGCAGAGCAGCTTCGCGTACTCCCAGTCCCAGGCCTCGAAGAAGGCGGCGTGGTGGCGCAGGAACCTTTCCACCGTGAGCCAGCCGTAGGCCGTTTCCGCCGACTCGGGGACGTAGCCGATCTGCGCGCGGACCAGCGCGGGGTCCGAGGTGGTCTCGATCCCCAGCACCCGCGCGGTGCCCCGGTCGGCGCGCACAAGGTCCAGCAGCACCTTGATCGCGGTGCTCTTCCCGGAGCCGTTGGGGCCGGCGAGCACGTACACGGCCCCGGCGGGGACCTCCAGGTCGAGCCCCGCCAGCGCGGGGGCGTCGGGGCCGTAGCGCTTCTCGACGCCGCGGGTTTCCAGGGCCAGCTCGGCGCCGGCCAGGCGGGTGGGGAGGGACGGGGCGCTCATGGGTGGCTCCGGTTGGGGGAAAGGGCTTCCAGCTCTGCGGCTCGGAGGACGGCTGCGACCAGCTCTTCCGGCTCGATCCCGTAGCGCCGCGCGTCGCGCAGGGCGCGCTCCGCCACGTCACGGGCCAGCGACTCGCGCTCCGAGGGAGCGTGGGTGCGGGCCACGAAGGTCCCCTGCCCGCGCCGCGAGTAGGCGACCCCCGCACGCTCCAGCTCGCGGTACGCCTGCTGGACGGTGTTGGGGTTCACCCGCAGCTCGGTGGCGAGCGCCCGCACCGAGGGGAGGGGATCCTCCGGCGCCAGCGTCCCCAGGACCACGGCCCGCCGGACCTCGTCCACGATCTGCTGGTAGATGGGCCGCGCGTCCGCGGGGTCGAGCCGGATCAGCATGTGTATCGTCTGTTCTAGTGTACTAGGTACACCCATACACTACTCCGGCCCGGTCCTGCCGTCAAGCATCTCGTCGCGCCGCGCGGCCCGTCCCCTCGCATCCCCAGCGGCCATCGCGTATTTTCGAGGGCCCGCCGCTCGCGCCCTGCACCCACCCACCCCCGCTCCCGTGACAGACACCCGCACCCTCCCCCTCGCTCCCGGGGCCGAGTTCGACCTGATCCGGCGCTTCGTCCCCCGGGCGGAGCCGCGGCGCGCCGACGTGCCCGTGGGCGTGGGCGACGACTGCGCGGTGGTGACGGGGCACGGCATCGCCCTGTCCACCGACATGAGCATGGAGGGCGTTCACTTCCGCCGCGACTGGCTGAGCATGCGGGAGATCGGCTACCGGGCGGCGGCGGCGGCGCTCAGCGACCTGGCGGCGGTGGCGGCCCGCCCCATCGGCGTGCTGGTGTCGCTGGCGCTGCCGCCGGAGGACGCCGGCGACGCCGCGGTGGAGCTGATGAAGGGGGTGCGCGAGGCCGCGGAGCACGTGGGCGCCGCGGTGCTGGGCGGTGACGTGACGCGCTCGCCCGGGCCGCTCGCCGTGGACGTGACGGTGGTGGGCGAAGCGGCGAAGCCCGTGCTGCGCTCCGGCGCCCAGCACGGCGACGACGTGTGGGTGACCGGGGAGCTGGGCGCGGCGGCGGCGGCGGTGGCGTGCCTGCTCCGCGGCGAGGAGCCGTCCGCGGCGGCGCGCGAGCGCTTCGCCCGGCCGGCGCCGCGGGTCCGGGAGGCGCGCTGGCTCGCCGAGCGGGGATTGCTGCACGCGCTGGTGGACCTGTCGGACGGGCTGGCGGGCGACGCCGCGCACCTGTCCGCCGCGAGCGGGGCGGCCATCCTGCTTTCCGCGGAGATGATCCCCGTGCACCCCGCCGTGCGCCTGGCCGTGGCCGACGACGAGGCGGCGCTGCGCATGGCCGTGGGCGGCGGCGAGGACTACGAGCTGTGCTTCACCGCGCCGGTGGGCGCGGTGCTGGGGCACGCCATCGACTTCGAGCGGGAGCTGGGGGTGCCGCTCACCTGCGTGGGGCGGGTGGGCGGCGGCGACGGGGTGTGGTGGGTGGACGCGCAGGGGAGCCGCACCGCGCTGGGGATCGACGCGTACCAGCACTTCTCGGAGGACGCGTGATCCGCACGCTGTGGGTGTTCGCGGCCATGGCCGCCGCCACCATCTGGTACGGCGGCACCGCCATCGTGGACTCGCTCTTCCGCTCGCGCGTGGAGTTCTACATCGAGCTCACCCGCGGCTGGGCGCGCGCCATCCTGCGCGCCAGCGCCTCGCCCGTGGTGGCGCACGGGGCGGAGAACGTGCGTCCCGGCACCCCGCTGGTGGTGGTCTCCAACCACGTCTCGTGGTACGACATCTTCGCCATCGCCAGCGTCATCCCCGTCCCCTTCCACTTCGTCGCCAAGAAGGAGCTGGAGGCGATCCCGCTCTTCGGGCGGGCGTGGAAGACCGCGGGACACATCTCCATCGACCGCTCCGACCGCAAGAAGGCAATCGAGAGCCTGCGCCGCGCCGGGGCCGAGATCCGCGCCCGCAACAGCGCCGTGGTCATCTTCCCCGAGGGGACGCGCTCGCGCACCGGGCGGCTGCAGCCGTTCAAGAAGGGGGCGTTCACGCTGGCCGTGGAGGCGGGGGTGCCCATCGTGCCCACGGTGGTGGTGGGGAGCTTCGACATCATGCGGCCGGACGACTGGCGGGTGCGTCCCAGCACCATCCACGTGCACTTCGGGGCGCCGGTTTTTCATGGCGAGGTCCCGGGGGAGAATTCCGAGCAGCTGATGGAGCGGGTGCGGGGGCGGATGGTGGAGATGCTGGAGCGTCTGGAGGCGATGCCGCCGGAGTAGTACGGCTGAACTGCTGGGTTCGGGCGTGCCCCCGGCTGGCGCCGGGGTCGGGCTTCGGCTCCGTAACGCAGCAATCAACGCTGCGTAACGGAGTCGAGCCCGGCAAACTGCCGCCGGGTCTCGCCCCTCCGGGCCGAAATCCCTCACGCGGGGTGGGCGCTGGCGTCCGCAGGGGCCCCCACCCGGCTCGCTCAGGCTCGCCACCCTCCCCCGTTCCTCGACTTGCAGCGTGTCGTGCTCCCCTCCCCCTTGCGGGGAGGGGCCGGGGGAGGGGGTCGCCGTCGCAGTTCTCCTTTCCCCTCGCGGAGGCTCCCGGGCACGATCCCTGCCCCCTCCGCCGCCATGACGCGCCTCCTCCTCCTCCTCGTTCCCGCGCTCGCGCTGCTCGCCGCCTGCGGCGGCGGCGCGCCCGACGCCGGGGGCGCCACGGTGCGGGGCGCGCTCCGCGCGGACCAGCTCGCCGTGGACGGCGACACCCTGTACGTCCGCGTGGCGGGCGACTCCGAGCGCGTGCCGGTGGTCGGGGGCGCGTTCGTCCTGCCGGGGGTGGGACCCGGCCCGGCGACGCTGCGCTTCGCGCGCGGCGCCGATTCCGTGGCGCGCATGGAGGTGGGGAAGCTGCCGGAGGGCGCGTCGCTGGAGCTGCGCGGCATCCGGCTGGACGGGGAGGGCGGGCTCGCCTTTCCGGCGTCGGTCGGGCTGGACGGCGCGGCGACGGTGACGGTGAACGGGCTGCGCTACGCAGCGCGCCCGCTCCCCGAGCAGCTGCGGGCGGACGGGACGGTGCTCGCGGTCTCGGAGGCGGGGGACGTGCTCCTGGTGCGCCCCGCCGACGAGTCGCTCCCCGACCTGCGCGTGGTGGTGGGGCCGCTCACCGAAACGGCGACGCCGGACGGCGACCCGGTGCCCGCCGGCGAGCTGGCGCGGGGCGACTCGGTGCGGGTGGAGGGGAGCACCGACGGGCCCTACGTGGTCGCCAGCCGCATCGTCGCGCCGCGCTCGCTGGCGCTCCGCGAGGCGGGCGAGGATGCGGGCGGAGCCGGGGACGGCGGTGGCGGCGGTGCGCGCCCCGGCGCGGCTCCGCCCGCGGCCGCCGCCGCCGTGCCGGGCCAGGGTGGCGGCGAGAGCGGGCAGGAGTCGACGGGCCGCGACGATGCCCGCGGCCGCGACGATGCGAGAGGGCGCGGCAGGGAGCGGAAGGACGACAAGCCGGGCAAGGGAAAGGGCAGGGGACGCGGCAGGGACTGAGCCCGGCGGCCCCCTCCGCGCAAGGGGAGAGGGGGAGCACGCCGACGAAAACCGAGGATCGGGAAGCCCTCCCCCAGAATTGGGGGAGGGTGGCGAGCCTGAGCGAGCCGGGTGGGGGCCCCTGCGGACGCCAGCGCTCACCCCGCGTGAGGGATTTCGGCCCGCCAGGGGCGAGACCGCGCGGCTGTTTGCGCGGGCTCGACTCCGTTAGCCCGCGTTGTTTACGGGCTTACGGAGCCGAAGCCCGACCCCGGCGCCAGCCGGGGGCACGCCCAGATCCAGCAGTTCCAGACCCCCCTACCGCCGCTCCACCTTCGAGCGCGTCGTTTCCAGCATCTTCTCGGACACCACCACCCAGCGGCCCCCGCGCTCCACCAGGATCAGCTCCTGCCGCCCCGCCCCGGTCCGCCGCTGCCGGTCGCCCTCGAACGTCCACTCCTTGTCCACCAGTGCCCGCGCCCGCCCCGGCTCCGGGAACGTCACCGCCTGGCGGAGGACGCGGATCTGCCGGTTCTGGTTGAAGGTGCGCAGGTCGTTCTCGCGCTCCCGGCGGATGCGGCTGCGCGGCGCGTCCGCGGCCCCGTAGAAATCCACCCGCTCGGCGTAGTGGGCCAGGTGCGCGTCCATGTCGCCGTTGACCCAGCTGTCGTTGAGCGCCACCACCGTCTGCTGCACCGCGGCCGCGGCGGCCCGCTCCGCCGCCTCGTCGCGCGCGGGGGCGCCCGGGGTCGCGGCGGGCGTGCCGCCCGCGGG
>JBEVLE010000155.1:0-14703 GCA_040509335.1 Longimicrobiaceae bacterium
GGGCGCGTACCCGCGGCGGCCTCCGCCTCCGCCTCCGCCTCCGCCTCCGCCTCCGCGGCGCCCCAGGCGGCCGGCGCCCCGGCGCCGTCGGACGGGCCCGCGTCGCTGGAGGACCGGCTGCGCACGAAGAGCACGCCGCTGGTGCGCAAGATCGCCGCGGAGCACAACGTGGAGGTGCACCAGGTGCCCGGCACGGGGCGCAACGGCCGCGTGACCAAGGACGACATCCTCAAGTTCGTGGAAGAGGGGCAGAAGGCGCCCGCCGCGCAGCCGGCCACCGCCGCGCCGGCGCAGCGTCCCGCCGCGCCCGCCAAGCCGGCGTACGAGGGCGGCTTCCCGTGGGACGAGTTCTACGGCGCGCCGCAGCATCCGACGGTCTCCGCCGGTCCCAACGACCGCGTGGAGCCGGCCAGCCGGATGACGCAGATCATCGCGAACAACATGGTGCAGTCGCGGCGCATCAGCCCGCACGTGCACTCGTACTTCGAGGTGGACTACACCCGGCTGGACCACATCCGCGCGAAGAGCAAGCGGCTGTGGGAGGAGCAGGGGGTCAAGGTCACCTACACGCACTTCATCGCGTGGGCCGTGGCCCGGGCGCTGCGCGAGCACCCCAAGCTCAACGCCTCGTACTCCAACCACGAGGTCATCCTCCGCGCCGAGGTCAACCTGGGGATCGCGGTGGCGCTGGACAACGGCCTGATCGTGCCGGTGATCCGCAACGCGGACGAGCTGTCGCTGGTGGGGATGGCGAAGCGCCTCAACGACATCGCCACGCGCGCCCGGAGCAAGAAGCTGTCGCCGGACGAGATCCAGGGCGGCACCTTCACCATCACCAACCCCGGCATCTTCGGCACCACCATCGGCTTCCCCATCATCAACCAGCCGCAGGTGGCGATCATGGGCGTCGGCGGGGTGGAGATGCGGCCGGCCGTGATCTCGGACGAGTACGGGAACCACGCCATCGTGGCCCGCAAGCGGGGGTACATCTCGCTGGGCTACGACCACCGCCTGGTCAACGGGGCGGACGGGGACCAGTTCCTGGCCCGCGTCAAGCAGATGCTGGAAACGTTCCCGGAGCAGGCGTAGCGCCGGACGGTGGGCGGGGGTGGGGCAGGGGGAGGAGAGCGATGAAGCGGTACCGGGTCTTCCAGGTGGACGCCTTCACCCGCGAGCGGTTCCGGGGGAACCCCGCGGGCGTGGTCGCGAACGCGGACGGTCTCTCGGAGGGGCAGATGCAGGAGATCGCCCGCGAGCTCAACAACTCCGAGACGGCGTTCGTCCTCTCCCCCAGCGGGAGCGACCACGACGTGTGGATCCGCTTCTTCACGCCGACCACGGAAGTGCCCATCTGCGGCCACGCCACCATCTCGGCGCACTACGTCCGTGCGCGCGAGATGGGGCTCGGCGACGCCGTCGTGCGGCAGCGGACGGGCGCGGGGATCCTCCCGGTGGAGGTGGTCCGCGAGGACGGCGACCACCGGATCGTGATGACGCAGGGGGAGGTCGAGCTCGGCCCGGTGCTGGCCGGGGAGGAGCGGGACACCCTGCTGGCGGCGCTGGGGCTCGGGGAGGACGACCTGGATCCCGCGCTCCCGGTGCAGGCGGTCTCGACCGGGCACGCCAAGGTGATAGTGGGGATCCGGTCGGTGGCGAGGCTGGACGCGCTGCGGCCGGACCTGGCGGCGCTGGCCGAGCTGAGCGGCCGGATCGGCCTCAACGGCTTCCACGTGTTCACGCTGGACTCTCCCGACCCGGGCGTGCTCGCGCACGGGCGGATGTTCGCCCCGGCCATCGGGATCCCCGAGGACCCGGTGACGGGGAACGCCAACGGGCCGCTCGGAGCGCTCCTGGTGCAGCACGCCAGGGTGCCCCACGACGGGCGGCGACTGCGCTTCCGGGCACGGCAGGGCGTCGCGATGGGACGCCCGGGCACGGTGGAGGTGATGGTGGACATCGACGGGGGCAGGCCGTCCAGGGTGCGGGTCGCGGGCGAGGCGGTCGTGGTCTTCCACGCCGAGATCGAGCTGTGACAGGGGGGTCCGCGTGACCGGCGCCGGACCGGCGCGAGGCGGCGTGGCGTCCCGGCCCCTGGAGGTGCGGCGGCTCGGGCTCGTGCGCTACGCGGACGCGCTGGAGCTGCAGGCGGAGCTCGTCCGGCAGCGGCGCGCGGGCGAGATCCCCGACACGCTCCTCCTGCTCCAGCACCCGCACGTCATCACCCTGGGCAGCGGGGCGCACGACGACAACGTGCTCGTTTCCGCCGAGGAGCGGGCCGCGCGCGGGATTGAGCTGTTCGACACCGGCCGCGGCGGCGACGTCACCTACCACGGGCCGGGGCAGCTCGTCGGCTACCCCATCCTGGACCTCAAGCCGGACCGGCAGGACCTGCACCGCTACCTCCGCGACCTGGAGGAGGTGCTCATCGCCGTGCTGGCGGAGTTCGGCCTGTTGGGCGGGCGCAAGGAGGGGCTCACGGGCGCCTGGGTGGACGACCGCAAGCTCGCGGCGATCGGGGTGCGCGTTTCCTCGGGGTGGATCACCAGCCACGGCTTCGCCCTCAACGTCAGCACCGACCTGTCGTTCTTCGGCGCCATCGTACCCTGCGGGATCACGCAGTACGGCGTCGGCTCCATTTCCGGCGAGCTGGGGCGCGCGGTGGAGATGGAGGAGGTGGAGGCCGCGGTGGTCCGCTGCTTCGAAAGGGAGTTCGGCCGGGCCGCCGTCGAGCGCTGAGGCCGGCGAGGCGGGCGGACGACGGGGGGCGGCGGACGCGTGTCCGCCGCCCCCCGTCGTCCGTGGAGCCGCGGAATCCGCGCGCACGCGGCTTGCAGCATGGCGTCAGGCTGTCCCGCCCTCGCCACACCGATCCACTCCCCGAACCCGCGGCCCCGGAGGCACCATGCGCACTCTGGCTCCCATTGCGCTCGTGCTCGCGCTCGCCTCCTGTGGCGAGCCCGCCACAACGCGCGCGTTCGCCGCGAGTGCCGCGTCCTTTGCGCGCGTGGACGTCCAGCGCGCGCCGCTCGCCGTCTACACGGCGCAGCTCCGCCCCCAGGACGAGCTCCCCGCCCCCACCACCTCCAGGGCGTGGGGCTTCGCGCAGATCAAGGTGAAGCCCGGCGGCGTGATCGAGTGGACGCTGCGGGTGCACAACCCGGCGGGGGAGGCATTCCGGGCCGGGCACATCCACCTCGTCAGCCAGGCCAACGGGACCGGACCCGTCGTGCTCCCCCTGCTCAACGGGAGCTACACCGCGCGGCAGTTCGAGCTGAGCGGCACCGCCACCAGCGCCACGCTCGCCAACGCGCTCCTCGCCGACCCGGACCACTACTACGTCAACCTGCACACCACCGCTTTCCCGGCCGGCGCCATCCGCGGCAACCTGCCGTAGGCTTGTTCCTGCTCGACAGCACGGAAACAGACTCTTGCGGCCGTCGATCAGGTCGTTAGATTCCGAACGGTTCCATTTCGAAACCGTTTCGGAGGCATCCCGTGGCGAACATCACGGTCAAGAACATCCCCGACGACCTGTACGACCAGCTCAAGAAGCGCGCGGAGGAGCACCGCCGCAGCCTCAACGGCGAGATCATCCACACGCTGGAGCAGGTGGTGCGCGAGCCGCGCGCGGGATACAACCGGCCCAGCCTGGACGAGATCCGCGCGCTCCGGGCCCGGATCGCGGCACCGCCGCTCACGGAGGAGTTCCTGGACGAGGCGATCAACGACGGGCGCCCGTGATCGTCGCGGACACCAACCTGATCGCGTACCTGCTGATCCAGAGCGAGCACACCGCCGCCGCGGAAAAGGTGCGGGCCCGGGACGGCACGTGGCTCGCCCCGCCGCTCTGGCGGAGCGAGTTCCGCAACGTACTCGCGCTGTACGTGAAGGGCGGCCGGCTGGGGCTGGAGGCGGTGCTGGAGCTGGCGGCGGGGGCGGAGGCGATGATGCGCGGGCGGGAGGTGGAGGTGGACGCCCCCACGGTGCTGCGGCTCGCGGTGGCGTCCGGCTGCACGGCCTACGACTGCGAGTTCGTCGCGCTGGCGCAGGCCGCGGGCGTGCCGCTGGTCACGGCGGACCGCAGGGTGATCGCCGCGTTCCCGGCGGTCGCCGTGTCCCCGGAGGGCTTCCTCGGCGCCGTCAGCCGCGCGGGAGCGCCCGCGCGGCCTTGAACTCGAAACGGGTGGGCGGCATGGGAAAGAAGTCCAGGTAGCGCTCCTTGGCCTGCTCCTCCGCCAGCCACTCGTCGAAGCGCGACTCCACCAGTCCCCCGCTGCTGTCCTGCCTGGCCGCGGCGCGCGTGGCCAGGTAGTTGGCGTACTCGTTGTGCGCGTGCCCGTTGTGCCCCTTGACCCAGCGCCACTGCACCGGGTGGCGGCGGGCGATCCCCAGCAATTCCTTCCACAGCGCCAGGTTCTCGATCTCCCCGTCCTTGCGCTTCCAGCCGCGGGCGGCCCAGCCGTGCACCCACTGCGTCATCCCGTCCACCAGGTAGCGGCTGTCGCTGGTGAACACCACGCGCGACGGGCTGCGGAGCGCCGCCAGCGGGAGCGCCGCGCTGCGGATGGCCATGCGGTTGTTGGTGGTGTCCGGCTCCGAGACCCAGAAGTCGCGGCGGACCCAGCCGCGCTCGGGGTGGAAGTACTCCACCAGCCCCGCGGCGCCCCCGGGGCGGGCCCTGCCCTTGAACTGGTTTCCCAGGCAGGACTCGTCGGCGTAGATGAAGACCAGCGGCTCGCTCATCGTTCTCGGGTGCGGGATGGGTGCGGAAAGCGGGTGAATCTACCCCCGGCCGGCGCCGAAACCCAGGGCGGCGAGGGCGGCGCTTGACAGATCTCGCGGGGGCGGTAGATTGCCGCGGTCGCATCCGCCGATGCGGCATGCACTTGAACGAACGAGCCGACGGGGATCGGGGGAGAGCGACTTGGGCCAGACCGCCGTGCTGATGCTGGAGGACGGGCGCGTGTTCAACGGGGAGGCGTTCGGCGCCCCCGGGACCGTGTTCGGCGAGGTCGTCTTCAACACGTCCATGACCGGCTACCAGGAGGTCCTGACGGACCCCTCGTACACCGGGCAGCTGGTGGCCATGACGTACCCGCTCATCGGCAACTACGGCGCGAACTCCGAGGACGAGGAGTCCGTGGGGCCGCAGGTGGCCGGGTTCGTCATCCACGAGGCGCCGCCGGCGTTCAGCAACTGGCGGGCGAGCGAGTCGCTGGAAGACTACCTCCGGCGGCACGGCGTGGTGGGGATCGCCGGCGTGGACACGCGGGCGCTCACCCGGCACATCCGCTCGCTGGGGGCCATGCGCGGTGCCATCGCCCACGGCGAGCAGGACCCGGAGGCGCTCCGCGCGCGGATCCTGGAGCAGCCCTCCATGGCCGGGCTGGACCTGGCGTGCGGCGTGTCCACCACGGACCGCTACGTGGTCCCCGCGGCCGGGGAGACCCGCTTCCGGGTGCTCGCCTACGACTTCGGGGTCAAGTCGCACTCGCTCAAGCTGCTGGCGGAGCGCGGCTGCGAGGTGACGGTGCTCCCCTCCGGCACGCCGGTGGAGGAGATCGTGGGCGCGGGGGCGGACGGGATGTTCATCTCCAACGGGCCGGGCGACCCGGAGGCGGTGGGGCACGCGCTGGACTCCATCCGCGAGCTGGCGGGGCGCGACACGCCGGTGTTCGGCATCTGCCTGGGGCACCAGCTCATCGCCCGCGCCTTCGGGGCGGAGACGTACAAGCTGCACTACGGGCACCGCGGCGGGAACCACCCGGTGCGCCGCATCCTGGACGGGGCGGTGGAGATCACCGCGCAGAACCACGGCTTCGCCGTGCGCGGCGACGAGTCGGGGATCCCCGGCGCGCCCGAGCTGCGGGTCACCCACCTCAACCTCAACGACGGCACGGTGGAGGGGCTGGAGCACACGGGGCGCCCGGTGTTTTCCGTGCAGTACCACCCGGAGTCGGCCCCGGGGCCGCACGACTCGCGCTACCTGTTCGACCGGTTCGTCGCCGAGATGGAGCGCCGGACGGGCGCCGGCAGCCACGACGCTTGACGGTTTCTACGCGTCGCATTATCCTTCGGCTCGATAAACCGCCGTCCGTCAACCTCTTAGCTCCCTCCCTGTCCGTCCCGCGGAAACGTCTCCTCGGTCGCCGGCGGCGCGATCCGTCGTCCCGGCCCACCGATCGACACGATCTTCCCAGCGAACCGAGACCGCTAGAGGGACCGGCGGGCGCTGCCGGGACCACGGCAGGGCCCGGGCGGGACCCGCACCGGGACGGCAACCCCGGGCGGCCCTTCCACCCGGACGTACGTTTGCGCTCGCGCGCACTGAACGGGGCTCCCGCCCCAGCTTCCAACCCCCCAAGGAGAACCTCGATGACGAAAGCGGATCTGGTCCAGCGGGTTGCCGATGCGATCGGTCCCGGGATCACCAAGCGGGACTGCGCAGTGGTCGTTGACTCGTTCCTGAACGCCGTCAAGGACGCGATGGCGGACCATCAGAACATCGAGATCCGCGGCTTCGGCACCTTCAAGGTCCGCGAGCGCAAGAGCCGGCTGGCGCGCAACCCGCGCACGGGCGATCCGGTGGAGGTTCCCCCGCGGGCGGTGCCGGTGTTCAAGCCGTCCAAGGAGCTCCGCGCCATGGTGGAGGAGAAGCCGCTCGAGGTGTGATCCGGGGGCGGCGACGCCCCGCGGCCCCGAGCCGGCGCGGGCCCTGCCCGCGAGAAGGCGCCCGGTCCCCGCAAGGGGGCCAGGGCGCCTTTCTTGCGTCCACGCCCTGCGTTCCCGAGCGCTCCCCCCCGCACGACGACACCGATGCCCAGCTCATTCCCGGAGGCCCTGCGCGACGGGGCCGGCGCCGACGCCCCCTCCCGCGCCCTCGGCCCGTACGAGACCGCGTACGACGTCCGCCGCGGCTACGACGCCGCGCTCCCCGAGCTGCACCCGGTGCGCCGCGCCGACCCGGAGGCGGTCTGGATGGGCCGCCGCCGCGAGCGCTGAGGCCTCGCGGCGCGAGCCTCGCGTGAGGGATTACGGCCGGCCCTCACCCGGCGGCCTGAGAGCCGCCACCCTCTCCCAATTCTGGGAGAGGGGGCAAACTGCTGGATCCTGAGTACGGGCAAGCAGTTGCGTGAGGGATTACGGCCCGAAGGGGCGAGACCCGGCGGGGCTGTTTCCGCCGGGGCTCGACTCCGTTAGCGAGCGTTGTTTGCTCGCTTACGGAGCCGAAGCCCGACCCCGGCGCCAGCCGGGGGCACGCCCGAACCGGCTGTCCACGCCGTTGAAAGCCGTTGCGGACTGGCACGCCTCCTGCCCGCTCGCGACCGGAACGAACCCGAACCGGAGGCCGTATGCTGATCCAGGAAGTGGAGACCCACCTGTCCCCCGCGGAGGTGATCGAGCAGGCCCGCTCGTTCTTTTCCATGCAGTTCTCGCCCTACGCGGGGTTCGAGGAGGACTCGAGCGAGTCGCACATCCGCCTGGCGACGGAGGCGGGGGACGTGACCATCGGGGTGGGGACGCGCGACGGCAGGACCGTGGTGCGCGGCTCCAGCTCACGGCTCCACCACGAGGTGTCGCAGTTCATGGTGACGCTGGCCCCGCCCGAGGAGGTGCGGCAGAACGTCCCCGGCCCCGGCGCGTCCGGCGCGGGTTGACCGGGCGGCCCTCCGAACCTGCGGGAACGGGCGGGGTAGGAGAGGCTCCTGCTGTCCCGCCCGTTCCCGCGCTCCCATGACCGTACGCTCCCTGTTCTTCGCCACCTACCGCGAGCTTGCCGGCGCCGACGAGCTGCTGGTGGAGCTCGCCGCGCCCGCGACCGTGGCGGACCTGGTGCGCGAGCTGCGCGGCTCCCGCCCCGGGCTGGCGGCGCTCCCCGCCGCCCCCGCGGTGGCGGTGAACCTGGAGTACGCTCCGCTCTCCACCGCGCTCCGCGACGGCGACGAGGTGGCGTTCATCCCCCCGGTGTCGGGAGGGTGAGCGTGTCCGCGTTCCGCGTCACCCGCGACCCCATCGACGCCGCCGCGCTGCTCCAGGGCGCGGTGGCTCCGTCGGACGGGGCGGCGCTGCTCTTCTGGGGCGTGGTGCGCGACGAGCACGCCGGGCGGGCGGTGAGCCACCTGGAGTACGAGGCGTACGCGCCCATGGCGGAGGCGAAGCTGGCGGAGATCGCGACGGAGGCGCGCTCGCGCTGGGGAACCGGCGAGATCGCGGTGGTGCACCGGGTGGGGCGGCTGGCGGTGGGGGAGGCGAGCGTGGCCATCGTGGTGGCGGCGCCGCACCGCGCGGAAGCGTACGAGGCGTCGCGCTACGTGATCGAGGAGCTGAAGCAGCGGGTGCCGGTGTGGAAGCGGGAGGGGTACGTGGACGGGGACTCGGAGTGGGTCCCGGGCTTCGCGCCGCGGGTGGAGGAGGCGGCGCCGTGA
The DNA here is from genome assembly GCA_040509335.1 of Longimicrobiaceae bacterium. Lineage (GTDB taxonomy): Bacteria > Gemmatimonadota > Gemmatimonadetes > Longimicrobiales > Longimicrobiaceae > JAFAYN01. Next base: position 8,427 of record JBEVLE010000155.1, read on the forward strand.
GCGGCCCGCTGGTGAGGATCGGCGGGGTGTTCCCGCAGCCGGAGCGCCGCGAGGTGCCGGACGCCGGGCCCATGCAGGACGGCTTCGGGCGGCGGGTGGAGTACCTGCGCGTGTCGGTGACGGACAAGTGTAACCTCCGCTGCGTGTACTGCATGCCGGAGGAGGGGCTCCCCTGGCTGCGCCGCGAGGAGATCCTGCGCTACGAGGAGATCGCGGAGGTGGTGCGGGTCATGGCGGGGATGGGGCTGCGGCGGGTGCGGCTCACGGGCGGCGAGCCGCTGGTGCGGCGCGACCTGCCGCGGCTGGTGCGGCTGATCCGCGCGGTGCCGGAGATCGAGGACCTGGCGCTCTCCACCAACGCGGTGCTGCTCGCGGACGTTGCGGACGAGCTGCGCGATGCGGGGGTGGACCGGGTGAACGTGTCGCTGGACTCGCTGCGCCCGGAGCGGATCGACGCGATCTCGCGGCGCCCCGGCTCGGCCGCGGCGATCTTCGCCGGCCTGGAGGCGGCGGAGCGCGCGGGGTTCGCGCCGATCAAGATCAACTGCGTGGTGATGCGCGGCCGCAACGACGACGAGGTGGCGGACTTCGCCGCGGCCACGCGCGAGCGCCCCTGGCACGTCCGCTTCATCGAGGTGATGCCCACGGGCGAGAACCTGGGCGTCTCCCAGGACGACTACGTGTCCTCGGACGAGATGCTGGAGCGCATCTCCCACGTGGGCGACCTCCAGCCGGTGGCGGGCCCCGGGGGCAACGGCCCCGCCCGGTACTACGCGCTCCCGGGCGCGGCGGGCACAGTGGGCGTGATCACGCCCATGAGCCACAACTACTGCGGCACGTGCAACCGCATGCGCCTCACCGCCGACGGCCAGCTCCGCCCCTGCCTCTTCGGCCACGTGCAGACGGACCTGCGCGGGCCGCTGCGGCGCGGCGAGCCGCTGGAGCCGCTGGTGCGCGAGACGCTGCGCATCAAGCCGGAGCGGCACTGGCTGGTGCAGGGGAGCGACGCCGGGAGCGGGGGGCTGCTGGCGCTGTCGCAGGTAGGAGGCTGAGCGGGGCGGTGGGAGAGCGAAGATCGGGGGCGGGGGCCGAACGGCTCCCGCCCTCGATGCGTCTGGCGTCCAGCTGTCAGCAGGGATCTACGGCACGTGCTCCGGCGGGCTCCGGTGTATAGGTCGGCCGGGGGCGGCTGCTCCGTCGGTGCGGAACCCGAAGGGACTCGCCAGAGAACTCGCCCACGCTCCGAGCGAGGGCAGGATCACGCTGGCTTCGAACAACGCACCTCCTGCGCAGCCTCCCCCGACCTCCCTGCGCAGATCTCAGAACGACAGGAAACCCTCCCCCAGAATTGGGGGAGGGTGGCGAGCCTAAGCGAGCCGGGTGGGGGCCTCAGCTGACGCCAGCGCGGCCCCCGCGTGAGGGATTTCGGCCCGAAGGGGCGAGACCCGGCGGGGCTGTTTCCGCCGGGGCGCGACTCCGTTGCAAACGGTAGTATCGTTTGCTACGGAGCCGAAGCCCGACCCCGGCGCCAGCCGGGGGCACGCCCAACCCCTGCCGTTCCAAACCCCTGCCGTTCCAAACCCCGCCGTTCAACCCGCCTGCACCGCCGCCACCTCCGCGGAAACGTCGGCAACCGGAAGGTCCACCACGAACTTCGCCCCGCCGCCCGCCGCGTCCTCCACGCGCACCTGTCCCCCGTGCTGCGCAACGATGCTGTGCACCACCGCCAGCCCCAGCCCGCTCCCCCCGGAATAGCCGTCGCGGTCGTCCAGGCGCACGAACGGCTCCCACAGCCGCCCCCGGTCCGCGGCCGGCACCCCCGGCCCCTGGTCCGCCACGGACAGGAGCACCCGACCCGGCCCGCCCGGGTGCAGCCCCAGGGTGATGGTCTGCCCCTGCGGCCCGTACTTGAGGGCGTTGTCCAACAGGTTCACCACCACCTGCCGGATGGCGCGCGGGTCCACGTCGGCGGGCGAGTCCGTCCACACGTCGGTCACCAGCCGGGCCCCGCTCGCGGCGGCGAAGGGGGCGTACACTTCGGCGACCTCCTCCAGCAGCTCTTCCAGGCCGGTGGGCTCCCGGGCCAGCCGCAGCCCCGGCCCCTCCAGGTGCGAGAACAGGAGCACGTTCTCCACCAGGTCGCCCAGGCGGCGCGCCTCGCGGTGGATGACGCCCACCCAGCGGCTGCGCTCCTCTACCGAGCGCTCGCGCCCCAGCAGCAGCGTCTCGCTGAACATTCGGATCTGCGCCAGCGGCGTGCGCAGCTCGTGGGAGACGCCGGCCACGAAGTCGCGCCGCGCGCGCACCAGCTCCCGCTCGCGCGACAGGTTGACGATGGCGCTGGCGGCCAGGAGGATGGACACCGCCGGGAGCAGCAGGAAGAGCCGGCGCTGCTCCTCCGGGCGGTGGGCGCGCGTGAGCCGCTCCACCACCGCCGGGTTCAGCACGGTGCGGACGACGAAGCCGCCCGGGTTGGTGTTGAAGACGAACCGCCCGCGGACTGCGGAGTCGAACTGGCGCGGCGAGCGGAACAGGACGCGGCCCTGGTGGTCCAGCATCACCACGGACACGACCGAGTCGCTGCGGGCCAGGTCGCGCCCGTAGCGCCACTCCGGCGAGATGAACGAGGGCGGGAGGAGGGGGATGCGCAGCAGGGCGCGGCGGGCGACCACCGCGAGGGCGAGCCGGCGCGACTGGGTGGTTCCCAGCACGCCGGCGGTCTCGCCCGCGGCGGTGAGCTGCCGGGCGAAGGTGATGGTGACCGGCTCGGGGCCCAGGAAGACGTGCGCGATCGCGGGCTCGTCCTCGCGCCGCAGGGTGGGGAGCCGCGCGGCGACCGCGGCGGCGACGGCCCGCGCCAGCTCCGGGCGGAGCGCCGCGCCGGCGCCCTCCAGCGGCCCGTCCGCCGGGGCGATGCGGAAGTAGCCGCGCCAGGGATCGCCCCGCAGGCCGGCGTCGTCCAGCGCGGCGCCGGCGCGGGCGGCGAAGTCGTCCAGCGGCATGGCGCCGCCCGGCGAGGGCGCGGGGTTCCCGAAGACCACGGCGTGGGCGCGCAGCCGCATGTCGCCGGAGGCGTGGATCACCTCGTCGCCGAAGGTGCGGCCGGCGTAGCGCGCGTATTCGTCCAGCGACTCGCGCACCGCGCGCTCGTGCTCGCGCCAGGAGCGGTGGATGCCGTACGCGGCGCCCGCGGCGAGGACCATGGTCCCCACCAGCGAGCCGGTGACGAAGGCGAAGCGCCAGTTGGGGAAGCGCCGCGTGGCCCGGCGCCGGCCCGCGGCGCGCACCGTCAGGCGCGCCCGCGCAGGATGGCGCCCACCCGCGCCCGCGCGGAAACGCCCAGCTTGCCGAGGACCTGCTCGGTGTGGTTGCGCGCGGTGAAGGCGCTGACCGAGAGCCGCTCGGCGATCTCGCTGTTGGTGCACCCCTCGCCCAGCAGCCGCGCGACGGCGATCTGCCGCCTGGTCAGCCCGTAGCGCTCGCGCAGCGCCTCGTCGCTCAGCTCCGCCGGCCCGTCGGCGGTGCCCACCGCCGCGTCGGCCACGACGCGGGCGCGGCGCATGAGCGCGGCCACCCGGGCCAGCAGCTCCATCACCCCGAACGGCTTGGTGACGTAGTCGTCGGCGCCCAGGCGGAAGCCCTCCACCTTCTCGGTCTCCAGGCTGCGCGCGGACAGGATCAGCACGGGCTTCTGCGAGCCGCGGGCGCGGAGCTGCTGGAGCACCTGGAAGCCGTCCATGTCGGGGAGCCCCAGGTCCAGGACCACCAGGTCGTGCTCCTCGTGGGCGGCGAGCGCCAGCGCCTCGGCGGCGCGGAAGGCGGTCCGCACCTCGTACCCCTCCACCTCCAGGTTGCGCTGGAGGCCGTCTGCGAGGTCCGCGTTGTCTTCGACCAGGAGGATGCGCTGCATTGATCTCGGGGGTGGGGTGCCTCGGCCGGGGGCTGACGCAACAAGATAACGCGCGGGGCCCTGCGCGGGATGGGTAGAATCATCCATCCCCCGCGGCGGGCCCTTGTCGGGCGGCGGCCGGGCGTCCAGCTTTGGGCCCGGTGCGCCCCTTCGACCGCAACTCACTCCCCGACGCCAGGAATGGAGCCCATCCACGTCGCGCTGTACGAGCCGGAGATCCCCGGGAACGCGGGCGCCGTCGCGCGGACCTGCGGCGCGGCCGGAGCCCCGCTTCACCTGGTGGGGAAGCTGGGCTTCTCCTTCACGCACCCCAAGGCGAAGCGCGCGCTGATGGACTACTGGCAGCACGTGGAGTACCGCGTGCACGTGGCGTGGGACGACTTCGCGGCGGAGGTGGCGGGGCGGCGGATCTGGGCGTTCACCACGCGCACGGAGCGCGGGCTGTGGGAGGCGGAGTTCGCCCCGGGCGACGTGCTCCTCTTCGGGCCGGAGTCGCGCGGGCTCCCGGATTCCATCCTGGCCGCGGCGCCGGAGCGCACGCTGCGCATCCCCATGCGCCCGGAGACGCGCTCGCTGAACCTTTCGACGTCGGTGGGGATCGCGCTGTACGAGGCGCTCCGGCAGGTGGGGTTCCCGGGGGGACGCTAGTCGAACAGCTCTCCGACCTGCATGCTCCACCCCGGCACCACGTCGCCGCCGTCGAGCACGTCGTCCTCGCCGAGCACGTGGATGTCGTCGCGGGAGTGGTACACGGTCACCCAGCGCTTCCACGGGTCGACCACGATTACCATCCGGGTGCCCGCGTCCAGCCATTGCAGAACCTTCTCCCCGACCTCCGTGTAGGTGTCGCCGGGGGAGACTACTTCCACCGCCAGGTCCGGCGCACCGGGCACGTAGCCACGGACGACACCCAGCACCTGGACACGCTCGCTGCGGATGAAGGACACGTCGGGCGCGCGTACAGTATCGGGGTCGGACGCGAGCCGGAAACCCGTTTCCGCCAGGTAAACCGCGCCGAGCCGGTGCGCCCGCACGTAACCTCCGAGCGAGATCATCAGGTTGCCGCCCACCCGTCCGTGCTCCCCTCCCGCTGGCGTCATCTTGCGGATCTCTCCTCGAACGAGTTCGTAGCGGAAGCCGTCGTCGGGCATCCGCAGCAGCTCGTCGGCGGTGACGGGCCGGTCCTTGATCTGGGTGCTCATCTCGCCCTCCCGGTTGAAGCCTGTTTGCAAGTTCGGCAGGCACGTGAAATCGTGCAAGGATGCCGGGTTCCGGGACCCCGAAACAAAAGCGTAACCGGGGCGTCTCCTTCCGTTGACACCGGGGGGGCGCCCCTCTAACTTCCCGCGCGAACCGAAGGGGAACCGCGGTTTATAGGCAGATACACACTTCAGCCTTCCGGATACATGGACAAGATCACCGTCGTCGGCGCGGGCAACGTGGGCGCCACCGCGGCGCAGCGCGTCGCCGAGAAGGAGCTCGCCCGCAAGGTCGTCCTCATCGACATCGCCGAGGGGATCCCGCAGGGCAAGGGGCTCGACCAGTGGGAGTCCGCGCCCATCGAGGGCTTCGACTCGCGCGTGATCGGGACCAACGGCTACGAGGAGTCGGCCGGCTCCGGGATCTACATCGTCACCGCCGGTATCGCCCGCAAGCCGGGGATGAGCCGCGACGACCTGCTGAACACCAACGCGGGCATCGTCCGCCAGGTGTCGGAGAACATCGCCCGCGTGTCGCCCGACGCCATCATCATCATGGTCAGCAACCCGCTGGACGTGATGTGCTACGTGGCGATGAAGGCTTCCGGCTTCCCGCGCGAGCGGGTGATCGGCATGGCGGGGGTGCTGGACACCGCCCGCTACCGCTCGTTCATCGCCGAGTCGCTGGACGTGTCCGTGGAGGACATCCAGGCCATGGTGCTGGGCGGCCACGGCGATACGATGGTCCCCCTGATCTCGTACACCACCATCTCCGGCATCCCCGTCACCCAGCTGATGGAGCGGGCGACGCTGGACGCGATCGTGGACCGCACCCGCAACGGCGGCGCGGAGATCGTCAAGCACCTCAAGACCGGCTCCGCCTACTACGCTCCCTCCGCCGGCGCGGTGCAGATGGCCGAGGCGATCGTCAAGGACAAGAAGCGCATCCTCCCCTGCGCCGCGTGGCTCCAGGGCGAGTACGGGATGAGCGACCTGTTCCTGGGCGTGCCCTGCAAGCTGGGGCGGAACGGGCTGGAACAGGTGATCGAGGTGGAGCTGACCGAGGCGGAGCGGGCCGAGCTGGAAAAGTCGGCCGAGGCGGTCCGCGAGCCGATGAAGCTGGTCTGAGCTCCCGAAGCCCAGCGGCGCGCCCCGGTCCCCGGGGCGC
>JBEVLE010000156.1:0-5022 GCA_040509335.1 Longimicrobiaceae bacterium
CGGGCGCGCAGACGCACTCCGTGGCCCCGCGGCGTCCGTTCTCCGGCGCCGCACCCGACCGGCGGCGCGTCCGCCGCAGACCACGCCCCACCCGACCCGTCATGCGCATCCGTACCGCGTTCGCACTCCTCGCCGCCGCGCCTTCGGCGCTCGCCGCGCAGACCCAGGCCCCCGCCCCGCAGCAGGGGGAGGAGCTGGTGGACCGCGTGGTGGCCGTGGTGGGCGACACCGCCCTCCTCCTTTCCGACGTGCAGGAGGAGGTCGCGCAGCTGCGCGCCGCCGGGCGCCAGCTCCCCCCCGACGCGGAGGGGCAGGCCGCGATGGTGCGCCAGATCGTGCAGACCCGCGTCAACGACCTGGTCGCCCTGAGCGCCGCCCGGCTCGCCGGGGTCACCGTGGGCGACGACGAGGTGGAGCGCACCGTGGACCAGGAGATCCGCGAGATCCGCGGCCGCTTCCCCTCGGAAGCGGAGTTCAACGCGGCGCTGGCCCAGTCCGGGCTCACCCTGCCCGAGTTCCGCGCCCGGCGCCTGGAGCAGACCCGCTCGCGGATGATGGTGTCCCGCTTCATCTCGCAGCGCGTGGGGAACGCGGTGCGCCCGGCGGTCAGCGACGCCGAGATCCAGGCCGCGTTCGAGTCGCAGCGCGCGCAGCTGGGCACCCGCCCGGCGACGGTCTCGTTCGAGCAGGTGGTGGTGGAGCCGGTGCCCAGCGACTCGGCGAAGGCCGCCGCGCGCGCCGAGGCGATGCAGGTGGTGGAGGAGCTGCGCAAGGGCGGCGACTTCGAGGTGCTGGCGCGCCGCTTCTCGGACGACCCCGGCACCAAGGAGCGCGGCGGCGACCTGGGGTGGTTCAAGCAGGGGCAGATGGTCCGCCCCTTCGAGCAGGTGGCCTTCGCCATGCGCCCGGGCGACGTGAGCGGGATCGTGGAAACGGCCTTCGGCTTCCACATCATCAAGCTGGAAAAGGCCCGCGCCGGCGAGCGCCAGGCCCGCCACATCCTGATCCGCCCGGAGGTGGACGACGCCGACCGCGCCCGCTCCCGCGTCCGCGCCGACTCGGTGCTCGAGGTGGCGCGCGCCGGGGCGGACATGAACGCGCTGGCCGACCGCTTCAACACCCCCGCCGACCGGCGCTTCGCCGAGGACGTCCCGCTGGACCGGCTCCCCCCGGAGTACCAGCCGCTGATGCAGAACGCCACGGCGGGCTCGGTGCTGGGCCCCGTGCAGCTGGAGGGCGGGACCCACGGCATCGGCTGGGGGGTGATCAAGGTCAACGAGCGGCGCGAGGCCGGCGAGTACACGCTGGACGAGTTCCGCGAGCAGGTGCGCGAATCCGTCCAGCAGCAGAAGATCCAGCAGCAGGTGCTGGAGGAGCTGCTGCGGACGACCTACGTGCGCATCAACCTCTGACATGGCCGAGGGGCTGCGCATCGACGTGCTGCTGCACCGGCTCTGCCTGACGCGCAGCCGCAACGAGGCGAAGTCGGCGTGCGACGCGGGGGCGGTGTCGCTGAACGGGAAAAAGGCCCGCGCCGCCGACGCCGTGCTCCCCGGCGCGCGCGTGGAGGTGCGCTGGCCGGCCCGGACGCTGGAGATGGAGCTGCTGGAGCTCCCGGGAAAGAGCGTGTCCAAGAAGGCGGCCAAGGAATTGTACCGGGTGCTCCGCGAGGAGCGCACCGAGGAGCGCTGGTGAGCCGCCCGCGGATCGCCGTCACCCTGGGCGACCCGCGCGGCATCGGCCCGGAGGTGGCGCGCGCGGCGCTGGACGACCCGGAGATCGCCGCCCTGGCGGAGTGGACCGTGGTGGGGGCGGAAGGGTGGGACGGGCCGGGGAGCGCCGTGTCCGTGGGCCGCTGGACCCCGGCCGACGGGATCGCCGCGGCGGGGCGGATCGCCGGGGAGGCGGTGCGCCGCGCGACGGAGCTGGCGCTGGCCGGCGACGTGGACGCGCTGGTGACCGCCCCGCTGGACAAGGCCGCCTTCCACGCCGGGGGATGGAATTTCCCCGGCCACACCGAGATGCTGCACGCCCTGGCCGGGGTGCCGGACGTGGCGATGATGATGGCCGCCGAGCGCACCGCGCTGGGCGGCCCTTTGCGCGTGGTGCTGGCCACCACGCACCTGGCGCTGCGCGACGTCGCCGCGGCGCTCTCGGCGGAGCTGCTGGTGCGCCAGGCGCGGCTGGTGCACGCCGCGCTGCGCGGCCAGTGGGGGATCGCGGAGCCGCGCATCGCCCTTTGCGCCGTGAACCCGCACGCCTCCGACGGCGGCCTGTTCGGCGACGAGGAGGCGCGCATCGTCGCGCCGGCGCTGGAGGCGCTGCGCGCGGCCGGGATCGCCGCCTCCGGCCCCATCCCCGCCGACACCGTGTTCACCCGCGCGGTGCGCGGCGAGTTCGACGCGGTGGTCGCCCCCTACCACGACGTGGGGATGGCCGCGTTCAAGACGGCGGCGTTCGGGAGCGGCGTCAACGTCACCCTGGGCCTTCCCTTCCCCCGCACGTCGCCGGACCACGGCACCGCCCTGGACATCGCCGGGCGGGGGATCGCGGACGCCTCGTCCATGAAGGAGGCCGTCCTCCTGGCCGTGCGCCTCGCCGGCCGCTTTGACACCGGGGGGCGGCGGGGATAACTTTCGCCGCCGTCGCCAGATCCCTTCCCGAAGGCCCCTTCTCCCGTGATCCGACTCCTCGACGTCCGCAAGGAATACCCGCGCTCCGGCGTGGCCCTCAAGGACGTTTCCTTTCACCTCCGCAAGGGGGAGTTCGCCTTCCTGACGGGCCATTCCGGCGCCGGGAAGTCGACCATCCTGCGCCTGCTGCTCATGGCGGAGCGCCCCACCTCGGGCGAGGTGCGCGTTTCCGGCTTCTCGTCCACCAGCGTGCGCCAGCGCGAGATCCCCGGGCTGCGCCGCAAGCTGGGCGTGGTGTTCCAGGACTTCCGCCTGCTCCGCGACCGCAGCGCCGAGGACAACGTGGCCTTCGCGCTGGAGGTGACCGGGGCCAGGCGGCAGGCGATCCCCGCGCGTGTCAACAAGCTGCTGGCGCAGGTGGGGCTCGCGGCGAAGGCGCGCGCGCTCCCGGACGAGCTTTCCGGCGGCGAGCGCCAGCGGGTGGCGATCGCCCGGGCGCTCGCCAACGACCCGGTGGTGCTCCTCGCCGACGAGCCCACGGGGAACCTGGACGCCTGGGCGGCGCGCGGGGTGTTCGACCTGTTCCGCGAGATCAACGCGATGGGGATGACGGTGCTGATGGCGACCCACGACCTGGAGCTGGTGCGGGCGCACCCGGAATTCCGCACCATCGAGCTGAGCCACGGCGAGGTGGTCTTCGACTCGGCGGCCGCCCCCGCGCCGGAGCAGCTCTGAGCATGCCCTACACCCTTCGCGAAGCCCTTTCCGCCTTCCGGCGCACCCCGCTGCTCACCCTGCTTTCGGTGGTGGCGGTGGCGTTCTCGCTGTTCGTGGGCGCCCTGTTCGGGCTGACGGCCCACAACATCCGCCGCGCCATCGACCGCATCGAGGAAAAGGTGGAGGTGGTCGCCTACCTGCGCGACGACGCCACCGACGACCAGCTCCGCATCCTCCAGCAGGAGGTCCGCCTGATCCCCGAGGTGGGGGAGGTGCGCTACGTTTCCAAGACGGAGGCGCTGGCGACCGCGCGGCAGGAGATGGAGGAGTTCCGCGACGTGTTCACGGACCTGGAGGTGAACCCGCTCCCCGCCTCGCTGGAGCTGCGCCTGAAGCCGGGCTCCCGCGACCCGGCCTCGGTGGAGCGCGTGGCGAAGGGGCTGGCCGCGTACCCGTTCGTGGAGGACGTGCGCTTCGGGCGGGACTGGCTGGACAAGATCGTGTCGCTGCGGCGGATCGCCGGGGGCGCGGCGGGGATCATCGGCGGGGCGTTCGCGGCGGTGGCGGCCATCGTCATCGCGACGGCGGTGCGGATCGCGGTGTTCGCGCGCCGCGAGGAGATCTCCATCATGCGGCTGGTGGGCGCCACGGACGGCTTCGTGCGCCGCCCCTTCCTGCTGGAGGGGCTGGTGGCGGGGCTGCTGGGGGGCGCGCTGGCGGTGGGGCTGGCCTGGGCCGCCTTCCGGGTGGTGGACCGGGTGCTGCTGCGCATCGAGTGGCTCCCCCTCCCCTGGGTGGTCGGCGGGGTGCTGGCGGGAGCCGTCTTCGGCTTCCTGTCCAGCGCGATCGCGGTGCGGCGCCACCTGCGCGCCGTCTGAGCGGGATGCGCGTGCCGCTCCGCCTCCTCGCGCTCGCCGCGCTGCTTCTCGCCGCCGCGCCGGCCGCCGCGCAGCAGAACACCGCCCGCGAGCTGACGCAGAGCCAGCGCCGCCTGCAGGAGATCCGCCAGGAGCGCCGCGAGCTGGCGGAGGAGCTCAAGAACCTGCGCTCGCAGGTGAGGAACCTGTCGGGGGAGGAGCAGATCCTCCGCCGCCAGGCGGAGGCCTCGGCGGGGGTGCTGGAGGAGGTGGAGTTCCAGCTGGACCGCACGGAGCGGCAGATCGCCGTGACCACGCGCGAGCTGCTGGACACGCAGGACCGGCTGGCGGAGCGGCGCGCGCTGCTGCGGCGCCGCCTGCGCGACATCTACAAGCGCGGCCCGCTGCAGTCGGCCCAGGTGCTGCTCACGGCGGGCAACTTCAGCGACCTGCTGAACCGCTACAAGTACCTGCACCTGGTGGCCCGCCACGACCGCACCCTGCTGGTGGAGGTGCGCGAGCTTGAGAGGCAGCTGGTGCTGCGCGACCGGCAGCTGAAGCGCAGCCTGCAGGAGGTGCAGGTGCTGCAGGGCGAGCGCCTGACGGAGCACCAGCAGCTGGAGCTGCTGCGCGAGGAGCGCCGGAAGACGCTGGGGATCGTGCAGCGCCAGGCGACCACCACGCAGGGCCGCATGACGCGCCTGGCGCGCGACGAGCGCCAGCTGGGCTCCCTCATCGCCACGCTGGAGCGCCGTCGCCGCGAGGCGGAGCGCCGCGAGGCCGCCCGCCGGGAAACGGAGCGCCGCGCGGCTGCG
>JBEVLE010000157.1:0-28233 GCA_040509335.1 Longimicrobiaceae bacterium
GCGTCCGCGCGGGCCGGGAAGATGTTTCAGGACACGCTGCTCCGGGGCGGCGGCGTCACCCCGCCGGGGCGCGCGGGGGAGCGTCCAGCAGGTCGCGGTAGAAGTCCAGGGTCAGCTCGGCGATGCGCCGCCAGCTGAAGCGGGCCAGCACGCGCTCGCGCGCGGCGGCGCCCATCGCCGCGCGCCGCTCCGGATCGGCCATGAGCTCGTCCACGGCGGCGGCCAGCGCGCGCGAGAAGCCCTCGGGGTCGAGCGGCTCGGGGTCGCCGCCGCCCACCGCCTCGAGCTCCACCAGCAGCCCGGTCTCGCCGGGGACGACGATCTCGGGGATGCCGCCCACCGCCGAGGCCACCACCGGCGTCTCGCACGCCATGGCCTCCAGGTTGATGATCCCGAACGGCTCGTACACGGAGGGGCAGACGAAGACGTCGGCGTGCGAGTACAGCACGATGACGTCCTCCTTGGGGAGCATCTCCGGGATCCACACGATGGGGACCGCGGCCTCGCGCCGGGCCTCGTCCACCCGCGCGGCCATCTCGTCGGCGATCTCCGGGGTGTCGGGCGCGCCGGCGCAGAGCACCACCTGCACGGGCGAGCGCAGGTGGCGCAGGGCGCGCACCAGGTGCAGGATCCCCTTCTGCCGGGTGATGCGCCCCACGAACAGCACCACGGGAAGCTCCGGGTCCACCCCCAGGCGCCGCAGCACCGCGGGGTCGCGGCGGGGGCGGTACTCCTCCGGGTCGATGCCGTTGTGGATGACGCGCACCCGCTCCGCCGGGACGCCGTACAGTTCCTGCACGTCGCGCTTCATCGCCTCGGACACCGCCACCACGCCGTCCGCGTTCTCGTACGCGGTGCGCTCCACCCAGGCGGTGGCGTGGTACGCGGTCCCCAGCTGCTCCACCTTCCAGGGGCGGTGCGGCTCCAGCGAGTGGGTGGTGAGCACCAGCCTCGCCCCCGTCAGCGGCCGGGCCAGGCAGCCGGCCAGGTGCGCGTACCAGGTGTGGCAGTGCACCACGTCGGGCGCTTCCGCCGCGCCGGCCATGGCCAGGTTGCGCGACAGCGCGTCCAGCAGCCGCCCGTGGCGGGGGTCCTGCGCCGGGACGGCCGGCCCCGCCGGGATGCCGCGCACGTGCAGCCCCCCCCGGTCCTCCCGCTGCTCGCCGAAGCAGAACACGTCCACCCGGTGCCCTCCCTCCAGCGCCGCCAGCTCGCGCGACAGGTACTCCACGTGCACCCCCGCCCCCCCGTACACGTGGGGCGGGTACTCGTTGCTGAACAGGGCGATTCGCATTGGAGCCGGTCAACGGGATAAATGTGTGAGCCGGGACCCCCTCCCCCGGCCCCTCCCCGCAAGGGGGAGGGGAGAACGACACGGCAACGGCGGCCCTCACCCGGCGGCCTGAAAGCCGCCACCCTCTCCCAATTCTGGGAGAGGGGGCAACTGCTGGTTCTTGAGTACGGGCAAGCACTTGCGCGAGGGATTTCGGCCCGGAGGGGCGAGACCCGGCGGCTGTTTGCCGGGGCTCGACTCCGTTACGCAGCGTTGTTTGCTGCGTTACGGAGCCGAAGCCCGACCCCGGCGCCAGCCGGGGGCACGCCCGACCCCGCGGTTGCCGTAAGCCGTTCGAACAGCACGCAGATCAGATCACGGTGTCGTCGGGGATCTCGGCGTTCTTGACCACGACCACGATGCCGTCGCGGATGTAGAAGCCCGGCCCCTCGCCCTCCTGCGTCCCCTCCTTGTTGGTGATCACGCACCGCTTGCCGATGGACGCGTTGCGGTCCACGATGGCGCTCTCGATCCGCGTGCCTTCCCCGATCCCCGGGTTGTTGGGGCCGTACACCGGCGCGCGCCCCTCGCCCCCCTCCCAGGCGTAGTAGTCCGAGCCCAGGATCACCGTGCGGTGGATGCGCGTGCCGTGGCTGATGTACGAGCGGATGCCGATGACCGAATCGGTGATGTCGCTGTCCACGATCACGCTCCCCTCCGCGATGATGGAGCGCTCCACCGAGGTGCGGATGATCTTGGCCGGCGGCAGCATGCGGGCGTTGGTGTACAGCGGCCGCTGCGCATCGTACAGGTTGAACTCGGGGTGCGGCTGGGCCAGCATGATGTTGGTCTCGAAGAACGACCGCACCGTGCCGATGTCGTTCCAGTACCCGGTGAAGGGGTACGCCACCACGTGCCGCTCCTGCAGGGCGGAGGGGATCACCTGCTTGCCGAAGTCGTGGTCGCCGGGGCGCGACTCCAGCAGGTCGGTGAGGACGCCGGCGTTGAAGATGTAGATGCCCATGGAGGCCAGGTACGTCCGCCCCGCGGCCTCCATCTCCGGCGAAACCGGGCTCTCCTTGCCCTCCAGCTCGTGGCGCGGCGGCTTCTCGTGGAACTCGGTGATGCGGTTCCGGTCGTCGGTCTTGAGGATCCCGAAGCCGGGCGCCTCGTCCGCGCGGACCGGCGTCACCGCCACCGTGATGTCGGCGCCGTGCTTTTCGTGGTGCTCCAGCATGGTCCGGTAGTCCATGGAGTACAGCTGGTCGCCGGACAGGATGATGACGTGGTCGTGCGGGTAGTTGCGGATGTGCAGCAGCGTCTGGCGCACGGCGTCGGCGGTGCCCTGGTACCACAGGCCGGAGGACGCGGTCTGCTCGGCGGCCAGGATGGTCACGAAGCCGCCGTGGAATCGGTCGAAGACGTAGGAGCGCGCGACGTGGTTGTTGAGGCTGGCGGAGTTGTACTGCGTCAGCACGAAGATCCGGTACAGCCCGGAGTTGATGCAGTTGGAGATGGGCACGTCCACGAGGCGGTACTTCCCGGCGAGCGGCACGGCCGGCTTGGCGCGGTCGCTGGTCAGGGGGAACAGCCGCGTGCCGACGCCACCTCCGAGAATGACCGCGAGCATCTGGCTCATGGGGAGCGGAGAACGGGGGGGCCTGGGTGTGGGGCCGCGTCGCGGCGGGCGCGGGCTCCGGATGCCGGTGGGACGATGCAAAACGTATGCGGGCGGGCGGGCGACGGACAGGGAGCGGGTTCGTAACGGTTTTGAACTGCGGGTTCGGGCGTGCCCCCGGCTGGCGCCGGGGTCGGGCTTCGGCTCCGTAACGCAGCAAACAACGCTGCGTAACGGAGTCGAGCCCCCGCGGAACTGCCCGCGGGGTCTCGCCCCTTCGGGCCGAAATCCCTCACGCGACGGCAGGCACCGCCGCCCCCAGCGCGAGACGCCGGAAGCCCCTCCAGCGAGGAGCTTCCGGCGTCTCGTCGTTCATCGGCCCGGGCCGTTCGTCCTAGCGCGTCACCCCGGCGGAGTCGGCGCGGGCGACTTCCACGCCCAGCAGCCGGGGCTGCACGGCGCGGTCGGGCAGCACGGGCGCGGGGGGCGGGGGCGGCGTGTAGGGCGCGGCGAGGGTGGCGAGCGCCACCCGGCCCCGCCCCCTGCGCGCCCAGTCGTCGTACGCGTCGGTGAGCGCGCGGTGCTCCAGCTGGTCCTGCGGGAGCCCCTTCCTGCGGAGCAGGTCGCGCGCGTCGGCGAGGACGCGCCCGCCGCGGCCGTACACGTCGGGGTGCATCTGCACCTGATCGCCGCGCAGCTCGGCCAGGCGGTACACCACGTCCAGCCGGATCGGGTTGTAGATGGGCACCTCGTGCGTCACCTTGGAGTGCTCCACCAGGTAGTCGATGTGCTGCCTGCCGAACCCGGGGGTGCGGTCCGCGTGGAGGCGCCGCGTCAGGTCCATGATGTCCGCGTTGGCCATGCGGATGCACCCGTGCGAGGCCGGGCCGCCCAGGCGCCCCACGCTGGTGGTGCCGTGGATGTAGTACAGCTCCGAGATGTGGAGCTTGACGCGCCCCATGGGGTTGCGCGGCCCGGGCGGCTCGGGCTTGCGGCCCGCCGCCCACTCGCTCTCGGGCGGGTGCCAGCGCGGGTTCCAGATCATGTTGGAGATCCAGAACGTGCCGGTGGGCGTGGGGTGCCCGCGCGTCCCCACGGACACCGGGTAGCTCTTGACCGCGGAGTCGCCGGCGATCAGGTCCAGGCGGCCGGCGGGGACGTTGACCACCAGCCGCAGCCGGGGGTTGGGCCTCGGCGACGGCTGCGCGGGCCTGGCCTGCACGGGAGCCGTGGAGACCGGGGGAACCGACTGGGCTTCGGCGGCCGGGGCGAGGAGGGCGGCGGCCAGGACGGCGAGGAGGGCGCGGCGGGACAGCATGGTCTGCTTCTCAGGCGGGGGGTGACCGGCGGGGGAGGCCGTCCGCGAGAATCGGGACGGCGAGGGCTTCACCGGGACGAAGCCGCTCCACGCGTGGAAGTTAGTGGAAGCGGCGCCCGAATCAAGGTGCGTCTTCCGGCCGGGGACGGCCGGAAATTCCGATGCGGCGGAAGCCGCGGAGGGCGCCACGACGGCCACGGCGCGGAAAGGAGGCGGCCCGCCGCGCGAAGCGCAGGACGGGCCGAAGGCTACAGGAGGATTCCCCCCGGAGGATTCGAACTCCCACTCACGGTTCCGAAGACCTCCCAAGAATCCGCAACCATGTCAGAAATCACCCAGGTGACCCCATCATTGCGACTTCCGCCCATCTGCCACAGTTGCTGTGATAGGCTCAATTGCCAAGGCGCTTTTAGAATTTCGCTTGAGCAAAGTGATGACCCGAGTACCGTACGGCGGTATCCGGACCAGTGGATCACGCACCCAGATCCATTCCGAGCCCCCTGAGTCTAGATCCAGCAGGAAGGAGCTATCCTTAGCCGCCGCCACACTACCGACGATGAGGCGAATGCGATAGATGTGGTCCTTGTCTGCTTTGTCATAATCCCAGTATATCACGGCCCCACCAGTATCCAACTCAGCTTTCAAGTCACCTGGAAGGCCCTTCCTGGACGCTTGATAGACCGCCCGCGTCGGAGTAAGAACAGATGTGCTCAGCTGGACTGGATCGGCTGACAACGCGAACCTGGAATAATGTCCAGTATTTTCTCGATCTTGGATCGATGCCAGAGCAGCCCTGATAATCGTTTGTTGCGTCTGATCAATGGCATAATCCAAGTGTTCTTTCTTGGCATGGAAGAACTGGACCGAAAGGAAAACCGCTACCATTACACTGGCACAGGCTGCCCCTGACGAGTTATAGACGAAGCTGCCCCAGAACCGGCTCCTATTCACGGTTCGGGCGCCATACGCGACCGAACGAACAACTCCAACCAGCCCTATCAATACTATAGCCACAACGGCAAGCAGGCCTGGACGGATTGGGGATGGGTCGCGGGAGAGAAGATGAGTATAGTCGGCGTAGCCGATGGCAAGCCCCCCTAAAACGGGTAGAATGACGGCGACGGCATCACTGACGAACTGGCGTCTGATGCCTCCTAAACGGTACGCGACTGAACGTGCCAGGCCCGCCGTGTCACGAACGGGATTGGGGTCCCCACTCAGTTCCTTTTCTCGCTCCAGTTCACGCCCCTTCCAGTAGGCCGCTGTTGCACTCTCGACGATCGCGCGGACTCCGAGGTCAGGTGGCGGTTGCATCTCTGCTCGGGTCCGCCGGATCGCCTCAAGTGCTTCGGCATCATTCGAGAACTCGGTTTCACGACTCATCACTACCTCTGATAGTACCTGCGTGATCGTTAGCTCTGAAACAGCCAACGGTGATAGGTGTGACGGTGCTGTTTCCCGATGCTTGCTATCTCATGCATGAACTCGCGGTCGGTCAACCCATCTAGATCGACCAAGCGGCTCATGACTTCCGCATGTAGCTTATCATACGCCTTCGCTAGCAACGTAAGGATGGATTCGTCATCTGCGGCATTGATGTAATCGGATCGTGAAAACGCTAGTGCGCGCAACACTCCACGTTCGTCAGACGACGGAAGCTCATCGACAAATTGGAGGAGCATGAGTTTCGGCCTGAGTGACTGTACCCGCTCTCCCAACTGCTCGTGGATCACGCACCAGATCAGCGATGTGAGGCCATGATCATCTACAAGTGCGTGGGTACGCCCCTGCACATCAAGCCAGATGGCCGTGATACATTTGCGCATCTCGTCAACATGGGTCACCTCCACTCGACGCAATGCCTGGACAATCACCCCCTGGTAGCGCTCAGCGAGTTCGCCTGCGAGCGCGATCTGCTTCAACTCAAGCACATCACGCCGCCATTTCCTCATGAGCCATCGCACCGGATGATGCCACCAGGTCGCCACCAACATCTTGTCGCGTTTCCTCGTGTAGCGGACGAAGTCACGAGACACCTGGAGGGTGCTCCGAGCCTTCAATCCAGTTGTCCTAGTCATTAAGACGCTCCGGCAGGTGGAAACGCATCATCCGAGACCAGATTCATCATCGAGAGCCTCGGCATCGTCCAGAAGCAGCTTGCGAAGCCGCCGGAGCGCACGACCTTTTGTCGTGCGAACAGTTCCGGGCTCTATTCCGAGCACCTTGGAGATCTCTTCGGCTGAGTAGTCTGCGAAGTACCCCAACTCAATCACCTCGCGCTCGCGTGGGGGGAGGTGCTCTAAATAGGTCCGCACGAACAACCGTTCAACAATTTCCTCGTCCACGCCCGTCAAGATTCTCTCGGCTTCCTTAGGACTATCTCTTTCGAGCTTGGCTCGTCGGATATAGCTATCGGCCACGGACAGAACGATTCGCCGGAAATAGCCTGGAAACGCTTTCGGCACCTTCAGCCTGGGCAGGTGAGTGAACAGTTGGACGAACACGTCCTGTACGAAATCCTGGTACTCAGAGCCGAGTGGCACTCGCCGCCAGACTGAACGGAGGAGCGGCTCGAAGCGCCGTATCAGCTGTTCGCAATAGAGCGATGCCTCGGGTTGAGACGCTGACTGCAGGCGAATCACGAGTTGCTCGACCGTGAGCAGCAGCAGTTCAGCTTCCGAGCCGGAGTTATCCACCGCTGGTTACCCGATGAAACTCGTACGGTAGGTGTCCATCCGCTCGTTCAGCCAGGCTATAGAGACACACAATGCATGCTTCTTCGCACCGGAAGAATAGAGGTAAGCTAGTAGGATCAGGCCCAGGTATCATTTGGTGCACCCGCCGCCATGTGCCGGTATTCATGTAGGTGCACGTAGTCGCCCCCTGCGTCGTGCGCAGGGCGAACGGGACCAGCTCTGGGAAGTGTGTGTGACCACACAGGATGTGACGGTACTCACCGTTCGGGGACGCTAGTCGCAGCTCGCCCCTGGCATACTCGATATAGGGGCCGTGCCCCAGCCCACCCGCGGGAAGGTGCCTGGCGAGGCGCAGCAGATTTACGCGCCGTGTAGTTGCGGGCACTGCATGTGACAGGAACTTGGTCCACCAGCCGGCAGTCGACGTCTTGGACAATTGCCGCTGTCGCTGCAAGGTGGTGAACGCCTGAATTGAGGCCTGCATCGCTTCCTGGACCGCTCTGGGAGCTCCGGGATAGAATTGTCGGATCCGATCAATTCCAGCAAGCAGCCATTGCGCCAGAACTCTAGGTGCGCTTGGACGCACGTTATCCAATTCAAAGATGAAGTCAAGTGCTGGATCATCTGCTTGGATCCTCAGCCGGTCGGCGACCACGGCCGGGAGGCGCACTAGCAACTCGATTACGATGACGTCGCCCACCGCAATATATTGCGGGCCATAACAGTTATCTGCATCCCATTCATGCCCATGCCGTGCAAATAGCTGATGATCTTCATCGAGGAAGACACCCGTGAATGGCGCGCGTGCATCGTGCTCGATAGGGAGCACGGCACAGAGGTGCTCACGTGCCGTACCGCCCATCGGCGTGGTAATCACCCGATCATGATTGCCGGGAATGTAACGGAGGTAGACGCCCGGATACTCACGAACGAGCTGGGTGAGTCCATGGAAGAAGTCCTGATTGGCGGCGACGACATCTCCGAAGATCGCTCCGACAACCCCAACGTGAAAATCGGTCGGCTCCTCCCAAGGCCGCGTGTTCGATGCAAGCCACCGTTGTGTCCGCAGCAGCTCAAATATATCCCCAAGGAGCAACACTCCGATTTGTCGAATACCCGAATCTCGCGCTTTCTGAATGATACTACGCAGGTTTTGCAATAGGCGCGGCGTATTCAGGGTGCTACGCCTCGGATCGGTAGCCAGGTGAAGGTCGCTGATGGCGATGATCATAGCCGGGATCTAATGGATGTTTCGAATCCTGTTGCAAGGGTACACGAAGGCACCATGACCAAGCAAGGGATTTGTGGCGATTCATGACAGAGATGCTCGTGCTCGGCCGGTGCGGGCGCAGTCCGATGGTACGACAGCGAGAAGTACCAATGTGCATTCTGATGGCTGGCAAGAGAGTGAATAAGCTGCCCCGCGTCCGAACATTACCCGAAACTCGAGCAACCTTTAAACACACCTTCGATCAGCGGCCCGGCACCCGGTTGAAGGTCGTGGAAAGGAAACGCCGGAAGCCCCTCGTGCGAGAAGAGCTTCCGGCGCATTGCCCCCGGAGGATTCGAACCTCCACGAACGGTTCCAAAGACCCTTCAGGCAACCCGCCTTGGACCTCCGTTAGTAGCAACCTTCAGGCATTTCATTCCGCTAGTCGTACTTCAAGGCCCCCGATAGGGGGCTTCGTCGTATTCAAACCGTAGCAGAAACCGTAACATCCGCCGACGGAATCGACAACCGGTGGTGCTCCGGCTGCAGGTAGGATACGGACCGGCATACCCGTGTTCAGGAAATGGTCAGGAGTAGGGAAGCAGGGGCCCTGATTGAAAGGCGGCGATCGCCTGGATGAGGCAGTCGAGCGCACAGATGCGGTTCTGGCGCGCGGTCTCGGTGAGGGTGAGAATGCGCTCGGTGAAGCGCAGTCCCGCCCTGCTCTGGCTACCGAAGCAGCTCCGAACCACCTCAAGTGTTCCGAAGAGCTCAAGGCGTGAGTGCCGTCACGATGATCTGATCTTCCCGCCAGCGGTAGAACGCCTTCCTCCGCGAGCACTGTGACGCACGAGCCGGTGTTGCCGACCTTCCTCCCACTCGCAGATGGCCTGCTCCAGCCCATCAACGACGAGATTAGCCTTCAGTGAGTTCGAGACACGCCGGCCGACGAGGGCGCTTTGCAGAGGATCGCGTTGGCGCCGGCCCATGGCGCTCCAGCTACTTCAGCCGCGCGAGCTCGTCACTCGTGAGCCTGGGGTCTGGAGCTCGAATCCCGCTCCGCCTGGCGTACCCGGTTGCGCAGAGTCTCGCCTGATCAGCCGGGCTTTTCCGGATCGGGAGGATCGCTGCCCCCTACGAGGGGCGCTCGTACTAAAGCTCGAACACCACCGGGAGGCTCGCTCCCTCTCCCCGGGAGGATACGTCGTCGTTTGTTCATGCTCCAGGCTCTCAAGATCTAGAGCGCAGGTGGAGCAGCTCAGCAGGCACGCAGCCGGGCTGCTGCCAACGACTCCCTCAGGTGCTGCACCAGAACACGCACGTGGGGCTCGGAGCCGAGCGTCGCGTGCTTGCCTGGGACCTCGTATACCTCGACCGAGTTCCCGACGTACTGCGACCACCCCAGCGTGCGCTGTTCCGCCTCCGGGAAGCGGGCGATGAACATGTTGAGCTCTTCCGAAACATCGGTCGCGCGAAATAGCGTCACGGTGCCGGAGAATCGGCCGGGAACGTATCCCGAGCGGCTCGTGTAGCGGTCTTCGGCGCTCTTGCACCCCCTGGCGAGTGCAGCGGTGTCGAAGCCCGCGTGCACTGCTCCCTGCTCGTGAAGAACCGCCACGATGCGGCGGATTTGCTCGGCTGGCTCCATTCCAGCCAGTTCCTCCACCCGAAGCGGAAACGGTCGCCGCCTTTGCGCGGCGATGTCTCCCGCCAGCGTGACCGCGCGGTGGGGGAAGTCGCTCCATGGCCACTGCTCCATGAAGTGGGGTGAGACGGTGTCCAGCAAGCCGAGGAACGCGACAGTTTCGCCCTGCCGCTCGAGTTGCAACGCCATTTCGAACGCCACTAGCCCGCCGAAGGACCAACTCGCAAGATAGTACGGCCCCCATGGCTGGATTTCTTGAATCGCCGCGATGTGATCGGACGCGATCTGGGCCACCGGTCGGGACATGTCGCCCAAGTCGCGGACCCCGAACACCGGCTGGCCAGCTCCCAGGTGCCGGACCACGTTCACATAGCCCATCACCTCCCTATCAGCCGAATGAATGAAAAAGAGCGGCGGGAGCGTGCCCTGTGGCTGCAGGGGAACCACCGCCTGGGCAGATGCCTGCGCCGAGCGCTTCTGCTCAAGGATGGCGCTCGCCATGTGCCGGACGGTGGCGTCACCGAAGAGCGTCGCCACCGGGATCGTGCAGTCGAGCACGCGATTGGCCTCCGCGAACAGGCGCACCGCCAGCAGCGAGGTCCCACCGAGGTCGAAGAAGCTCTGCGTCACTCCGATCCCTGTGACACCGAGAAGCTGCTCCCAGATCAGGATGAGCCGCGACTCGACGTAGTTCTTCGGCTCATCGAATTCCGGCCTTGTACGGCCATACTCAGGATCTGGCAGCGCCTTTCTATCGAGCTTCCCGTTCGGGAGCCGGGGGAGCGAGGCGAGGACCACAACCGAGGCCGGCACCATGTGCCCGGGCAACTTCCCCGACAGATAGGTGCGCATCTCGGTCGCCTCTGCGATGTCGCCGGCCACGTACGCGATCAGCTGCCTGTCGCCTGCCCGGTCCTCGCGCACCACGACGGCGCACTCTACGACCTCCGGACGCCGCCGCAACACCGCTTCGATCTCACCCGGCTCCACCCGGGAGCCGCGGATCTTGACCTGTGCGTCCACGCGGCCGAGGAACTCCAGCGTTCCGTCTCCCCCCCAGCGCACCCGGTCGCCGGTCCGGTACAGCCGCGCTCCCGCCTCCCCGCCGAATAGGTCCGGAACGAAGCGCTCCGCCGTCAGCTCCGGCCGCCCCAAGTAGTCGCGGGCTACGCTCGCCCCCCCCAGGTACAGTTCCCCTGGAACTCCCGTCGGCGCCAGGCCCCCACATGGATCGCACACGTACAGGCGCGCGTTTCCCAGCGGCTTCCCCACCAGCTGCCGCCGTATCGGGGTCACCTCCTCCACCGGAACCGCAGCGCAGATGATGGTCCCCTCCGTGGGCCCGTACATCGCCCACACCCGCGCGGTGGGGAAGACACGCTGCATCTGCCCCGGAAGCTCCGGCGGAATGGCCTCGCCTCCCACGAACAGCTGTCGCATCCGAGGCAGCTGCCGCGCCGAGCCGGCCACTTGCTCGATGATCTGCCGCATCAGCCCGGGAACGGCGTGCAGCCCTGTCGCGCCGCGCAACTCGTCCAGCGTGCCGACGTCCACGACGCGCTCGGCGGCGATCAGGCGCAGCCGGGCACCCTGTGTCAGGGGCAGGAGCGCCTCGAAAAGCCAGATGTCGAAGGCACAGCTGGCGAGGACCGGCATCTCGTCGTCCGCACCGAAGCCGAATGTCCGCTGCAGCTGGCCCAGCGTCGCGGCCAGGCTGCCGTGCTCCACCCGCACGCCCTTGGGCTGGCCTGTCGATCCCGAAGTGTAGATGACGTAGGCCAGGCTCGACGGCCAGACGGGCACCGGCTCCGCCTCCACGGCCGCGGGTTCGCCGAGGAGGGCGTCGATCCGGAGCACCAAAGCACCGCTCACCGGTAGCACGGCGGCAGCGGCACCGGCCGTAACCACCACCGGGAGGCTCGCGTCGGCGACGATCCACCCCAGCCGTTCGGACGGGTAGCGGGGGTCCAGGGGAACATAGGCAGCGCCGGCCTTCCAGATCCCCAAGATCCCGACCAGCAGCTCCGGCGTGCGATCCACGCACACCCCCACCGGCACCTCCGGCCCTACCCCGAGCGTGCGCAGCTCCCGGGCGAGCCCACCGGCGAGCCGGTCCAACTCGCCGTAGGAGAGCGTCCCGCTGTCGTGCAGGATCGCCGTGCGCTTCGGTGTCCGGTGCGCCTGCTCGGCTACGAGGACGTGGACGGGCGCCTCCAGGTGGGCGGGCTCGTCGTGGTTCCAGGTCACGAGCAGCTGACGGCGCTCGGCGTCGCCCAGCAGTTCCAGTTCCGCTACGCGAACGCCGGGATCAGTGGCGACCTGCTCCAGCACCCGCTCGAGATGCTCCCGCGCCCGTTCAATCGTGCTCCGCTCGAACAGGTCGGTGCTGTACGTGAGGGTACCCCGCAGACCGCCTTGGTAGGCTGCCAGAGTCAGGGCAAGGTCCACGATGGCACTCCCGGCCTCCGTCTCCACGGGATGCAGCGTCACCCCTGGCAGCCGCGGGGCCGTCCGGTCAGCGGTCTCCAGCGTGAACATCGTCTGGAAGAGAGGGGAGTGGCTGAGAGAACGCTCGGGCTGCAGTTCCGCGACCAGCCGCTCGAAGGGAAGATCCTGGTGGTCGTAGGCCCCCAGCGTCACCTCTCGGACGCGTCCCAGCACCTCTCTGAAGTTCGGGTGACCGCCCAGGTCCGTGCGCAATACCAGCGTGTTGACGAAGAAGCCGATCAGCCCCTCCAGTTCCCGCCGCGTCCGCCCCGCGACCGGGCTCCCCACCACCACGTCCTCGCTCTCCCCATACCTCCCGAGCAGCGCCTGGAACGCGCCCAGCACCACCATGAAGAGCGTCGCCCCCTCGCGTCTCCCCAGCGCCCGCAGGCGATCCCGAAGCCGGGGTGAGAGCTCCACGGCGACCGTGCTGCCACGGAAGGACGGCATCACCGGGCGAAGATGGTCGGCGGGGAGTTCCAGCAGCGGAGGCGCGCCCGCGAGGCGCGCTCTCCAGTAGGAGAGAAGCCGCTCCAGTGCTTGCCCCTGCAACTGCTCGCGCTGCCAGAGGGCATAGTCGGCATACTGCACCTGCAGCTCCGGGAGTGGCGACTCGCGCCCCTCGCGAAACGCTCCGTAAAGCCTCGACAGCTCTCCCAGGAGCACCCCCATGCTCCAGCCGTCGGTGGCAATGTGGTGCATGGAGAGCAGGAGCACGTGCTCCTCCGGACCCAGCCGCAACAACTTTGCCCGCAGAGTCGGCCCTGCCGAGAGGTCGAAGGGAAGCGCGGCCGCCTCGGACACGCGGCGCCTCGCCTCGTTTGCACGGTCCGTCTCCGTGAGGCCGGAGAGGTCCACCGACGGCAGAGCGAATCCGCGGAAGGAGCCGATCACCTGCACTGGTGACCCATCTGCATCCCGGAAGGCGGTACGCAGTGCCTCGTGCCGGCGCACGATCTCGCCCAGAGCCCGCTTCAGCGCCCGCTCGTCCGCTTGGCCGGTCAGCCGGAATGCTCCCGGGACGTTGTAGGCCGTGGAGCCCGGCTGCAGCCGGTCGAGAAACCAGAGCCGTTCCTGCGCGAAGGAGAGCGGCAGCACGCCGTCGCGCTCGACCCTCGTGACCCGTGCCGACGGCGGCACGCCCGCGCGTCGGGCATCCTCCACACGCTCAGCCAGCGCCTCCAGGCAAGGCGCCTCGAAGAGCACGCGCAGCGATAGTTCGACGGCGAACACCTCCCGGATGCGCGAGATCACGCGCGCCCCGAGCAGGGAATGACCTCCCAGCTCGAAGAAGTGGTCGGTCGCCCCGACTCGCTCCTGTCCCAGAACCTCCGTCCAGATCCCGGCCAGCACCTCTTCCACCGGTGTGCGCGGCGTGACGCACCCCTCCCGCGCTCCATGCTCAGGTGCCGGTAGAGCCCCGCGGTCCACCTTGCCGTTGGGAGACAGTGGCAGCGCATCCAGAGCGACGAATACGTCCGGCACCATGTACTCCGGCAGACTCTGCCGTATGTTTGCACGCAATTCCCCTGCATCCACCTGCCCGACGACATACGCCGCCAGGCGTCGCTCCCCTGAACGATCCTCGCAAGCCACCACCACGCACTCACGCACCGCCTCCTGCCTCCGAAGGGCCGCCTCTACCTCGCCCGGCTCGATCCGGTAGCCGCGTACCTTGACCTGCGTGTCCATCCTCCCCAGGAATTCCAGCACTCCGTCCCCGCGCCAACACCCCCGGTCTCCCGTGCGGAACAGCCGCGCCCCGGCCTCCTCTCCGAACGGGTCCGGCACCAGCTTGTCCGCCGTCAGCTCCGCTCGTTCCAGGTAGCCCCGCAGGACCGCAGGTCCACCCACGCACAACTCCCCCGGCACGCCAACCGGCACCGGGTTCATTGCCCCATCGACCAGATACACGCGCCGGTCTCCAACTGGCGTGCCCACCGGGAGTGTCGTCTCGGTGAAGCCGCGAGGCACCACATGGCAGGTGCAGAAGACGGTGCACTCGCTCGGCCCATAGCCGTTGACCACCCGCAGCCCGGGCGCGAGCTCCAGGGCTCGACGCACGTGCGGTGCGGAAGCGACGTCCCCGCCAACCATGAGCTGCGCGAGACCGCGGAGGATCTGCGGCTGCGTGTCGACGACGAGGTTGAAGAGGGCCGAGGAGAACCACATGGTGTTGACGCCCTCCTGCTCCACCACGCGCGCCAGCCCCTCTAGGTCGGCACTGCGGCCGGGGTAGAGCACGCAGCGCCCACCGCGTAGAAGAGCGGGCCAAAGCTCCAGGGTCAGCGCGTCCCATGAGGTCGAGGAGTGCTGGAGCACCACGGTCTCCGTGTCGAAGCGCACGTAGTCGGCACCCCGGAAGAAGCCGCAGACGGCCCGGTGCGGCACCTCACTTCCCTTGGGAGCGCCCGTGAAGCCAGAGGTGTAGATGACGTAGGCCAGGTGCTCGGGCGTGACGTCGACTGCGGGGGCGTGCTCGGGCTGGCGCGCTATGCGTCCCGCGTCGGTGTCGAGGCAAACGGCCTCGATGTCCGCGGGAAGGCACTCGCGGAGGGGCGCCTGGGTCAGGAGGACGGGGGCGGCGATCTCGCGGGCCATGAAGGCCAGGCGGTCCCTGGGGTACTGCGGGTCTAGGGGCACGTAGGCACCGCCCGCCTTGAGAACACCCAGGAGGGCGGAGACCAGCTCGGGAGAGCGCTCCAGGCACAGACCGACCTTGACATCGGGGCCGACGCCGCGGAGGCGGAGGTAGTGGGCGAGCTGGTTGGCACGGCGGTCCAGTGCCGCATAGGTGAGGTGCCCATTGTCCCAGGAAAGCGCTACGGCCTCGGGGGTGTTGGAGACCTGGGCTTCGAAGAACCGGTGTACGCAGGTGTAGGGCTCCTGGATGGGCGTGCCGCTCCACTGGCGGACGACCTGGTGGCGCTCAGCCTCGCCGAGCAGCTCCACCTGGGAAAGGCACACGCTCGGCTCCCTCGCAAACGTCTCCAGCAGCCGCTCGAACAGCACGAGCCAGCGCTCAATGGTCGCACGGTCGAACAGCTCCGCGCTGTAGTCGCACCGCAGGCGCAGCTCATCGCCGGCCTCCATCAAATCCAGGCAAAGGTCCACCCGGGCTCCGCCAGCGAAAACCGGCTCCAGCTCTGCACGCAGATCGCCCAGGGACACCGTGCCTGTGGTTCGGTCCAGGTTCATCAGCACGGAGAACACTGGCGGGCGGCTCGGGTCCCGGGTTCGCAGCAGCCTCTCCACCAAGCGCGGGAAGGAGAATTCCTGGTTCTCCAGCGCACCCATGAGGGTCCGCCGCACCTGCCGGGCATGGTCGACGAACGTGGCAGACCCGTTCACCCGGATGCGGATGGGAAGGACGTTGATCCCGTACCCCACCAGCTCGGTCGCCCCCCCCCTGCTCAGCTGCCCCGCCGCCGGGACGCCGATGACGAGGTCGTCCTTCCCGCTCAGGCGCTCCAGCCAAACGAACATTGCCGCGAGGAGGGTGTGAAAGACGGTGAGCCCGTGTTGCCGCCCCACGCCTGCGAGCCGGTGCGGAAAGTCCCCACCCAACACGTGGCTCACACGCCCGCCGCGATAGCTGCGTACGGTGGGACGCAGGCGATCGGTAGGGAGCGTCAGCACCGGAACTCCCCCGGCGAACTGCTCCATCCAGAACGCCTCCGCGGCACGGTCCTCGTGTACCGCCGCCATGTGGGCCCGCACCAGCTCGGCGTGATCGGGGCGCGGCGGCAGCTTCGCAGTCCGTCCCTTACAGGCTGCGGCGTAGAGGTGGCCCAGGTCTCGTATCACCACCCCAGCCGAGAGCCCATCCAGCGAGGCATGGTGGAAGGCGAACAGCAGCAGGTTTTCCTCATCGGCCACGGCTGCGAGCGCAAAGCGCACCAGCGGTCCGGTCACCAGATCGAAGGGGTGCCGCACCACGCGTCGGATCCACTCCTCCACCGCCTCGCTCTGCGCGTACGGTGCTACTCGCCGGTAATCCACCAGCGGAAGCTCGACCTTCCCACCAGGCCGGATGAGCTGGACCTCACCGTCCGCACGGAAGGTCATGCGCAGAGTGTCGTGGCGCTCCGCCAGCGCCTGCATCGCGCTCCGCAGGGCACGCACATCCAGTGCGCCGTGGAGACGAATCGTCGTCGCTTCGACGTAGGCCCGGGTCGCGTCCTCGCCCATCTGCGACTCGATCCAGAGCTGCCGCTGCCCCTCGGTGAGGGGAGCTTCCCTTGCTCCACCTTCGCATCCCTCCGCCACGTGTCCGGCAACGGACCAGGAGGCACCTCCAGGGTCCGTCGCGGAACGAGTCTCCACCCTGGCCGAACGGAAATCCGGACGGAGATCCTCCGGGGTATCCGGGAGCTCGGGGATAAAGCCGCCGCGCCTCAGCGCTTCCACCGAAGCTCGGACCGCCTGGACGAACCGCTCGATGTCCTCGTCGGTGTGGACATCGGAGAGGAAGTGCGTGCCGGTCTCGGGGATCACGTGGATCCCTTCGTGGATCAGGTGGTGGTTGAACAGGTCCGGGAAGCGGACCTCGGGACCGAAGAAGAAGCGGAAAGAAGAGCTGAAGCCGACGACGGTGATGGGATAGCCCCCTGCTTCGAGAAACCCGTTCAGCCTCCCGACGAGCCGGGTGGTGCGCTCGTTCAGCCTCTCCTGCATCGCGGGGCCCCGCCGCCGGACTTCCTCCAGAACGGCGCAGGCTACGGCCATGGAGAGGGGGTGCTTGAAGAAGGCTCCGGCAAAGACCGTGCGCTGCGCGGTCGGATACGAGTCGTCGTCGTAGCTCCACGTGCCCCCGTCGAACACGTCCATCACGTCCCGCCTCCCCGCCACCACTCCCATGGGGAGTCCACCGGCCACGACCTTTCCGTAGGTCACCAGATCGGCCTGCACGCCGAAGTAGGCCTGGGCGCCACCGGGGAGTACCCTGAAGCCGGTGATGAGCTCGTCGAAGTGGAGGAGGGTGCCGGCGTTGCGCGTCAACCTCCGCAGCTCGTGCAGAAAGGCGCGCGGCTGGATGTCGAGACGCCGGCTCTGGACCGGCTCCACCATCACCAGGGCCAGTTCGTCCATGTGCTGCGCGAGAAGGGCCAGCGACGACGGTTGATCCCAGTCGAGCATCAGTACGTCTTGCAAGGAAGCCGGGGAGATTCCGGGCGCAGACGGCCTCACTTCCCGTCCGCTCGGCGTGGTGAACAACCGCCCCAGCACCGAGTCGGACCACCCATGATAGCTTCCCGCGAAGTAGGCGATCTTGCTGCGTCCCGACCAGGTGCGGGCGGCTCGGATGGCGCCCATCACCGCCTCCGTCCCAGAGTTGCAGAAGACCGCGCGGTCGTTCCCTCCCAACTCGCAGATCAACTCCGCAGCGCGCCCGGCGTCGGGCGACTGGGGACCCACGCCATAACCCTGCTCGACCTGCTCCAGGATCGCGCGGGTCACGAAATCGGGAGCATGGCCGAACAGCGCACATCCGAACGCCATCCCGGTGTCCACGTACTCGTTGCCGTCCAGGTCCCACACGCGCGAACCGCGGGCGCGCCGACAGACGATGGGGTACAGGATCTCCTTCCAGGCTCGGCGGAACCGCGCGGTAACCCGGGTATCGGCCAGCGGCTCATGGTAGCGCACCTGATGTGCCTTGGACGCCCGGGTGCGCTTCACGTAGGCAGCCATGAAGTCGTTCAGGTACTCTGCCTGCCCGGGCGTCATCGCCATCCGCCCCTCGGCATTCACCGGCTGATAAGCCACGAACGTATCGGGTTCGATCCTCGTCCGCGGGGATGGCGACACCGGCCGCAGCTCCACCTGCTGGGCATCGGCGGCGGAGGGGATCCCGGATGCACCTCCCACCCGGAGTGCAGCGCTCTGCTGGGCCATGAACTGCAGCTGCTGTGCGTTCTGCTCCGCGACGAACTGCAGGTTCCTGGCGTTCTGCTCCGCGATGAACTGGAGTTGCTGCGAGAGGATCCGCTCCAGTGTGCCCTCGTCCGCGGCATTCGCCTCGGGGAGCGCACCAGCCGGAGACCTCGGATAGAGCAAAGGCGGCGCGGCGACTACTCGAGGCGGCTCCGGCGCGGAGGGGACCTGCCCCGGATCGCCGGAGACGGGACGGAGGGCCGGTACATCGTTCTCGACGTCCCCGAGCACCGCGTCCGGAGGAAGCACCCGGTCGAGGTGTGCCGCCAGCGCGTGAAGCGTGGTGATCTCCTCCAGCAACTCAACGAGCGATATCCGGACTCCCAGCCGCTTCTCGATGCGCTGGATGGCCTGGAGGAGGAGGAGCGAATCGAACCCCGCTCGGAACAGATCGGTGCCGGTGTCCACGTGCTCCGCGTTGATCCCGGTCAGGTCGGCCGCGATTCCCCTCACCACGCCGAGCAGTGCATCGTGCCGGGAGGACGGGGTCGGGGTAGGAGCACGCCCCGCCGCTTGATCCTGCATCAGCGTCCGTCCTTTCTCGTGGGGTGCATTGATCCCGCTCTCCAGCGGTCGGGCTCGGTTCACCTTCGTGCTCCCGAGGTCCTCTCCAGTCGTGTTCTTTCGCGACGGGGGTACCCGGTAGCTCCTGCGCTCGAACGGGTAGCCCGGGAGCGGGATCCGCCGGCGCAGCTCGCCTGCACTGAATGCCGCCCAGTCTACCGCCACGCCCGCCGTCCACAGGCCACCCAGGGACTCCAGGAGGAACCGTGCATCGGCGACGCGGTTGTGCTGGTGACGGAGGGAGCTGAAGACGGCGTGCGCCGGCGCGCCGCTGGCCGGGTGCTGCATCGTCCAGGCGCCGAGCGTCTGGCCCGGTCCTACTTCCAGTAGTACCCAGCCGGGCTCCTCCAGCAGAGCGGCGACGCCGTCGGCGAAGCGGACAGTGCCGCAGAGATGGCGCGCCCAGTACGAGGGCGAGCGGGCGTCTTCGTCCGCGATCCAAGTCCCAGTTACGTTGGAGATGAACGGGATCTCCGGGGCGCGCAACTCGAACCCGGCAACCAGGCGCTCGAACTCGGCCGCAGCTCCAGCCAGCGCGCGTGAGTGGAAGGCATGCCTTACGGCGAGGCGACGGCTTACCGTGCCGCGTTCCGCCAGCATCTCCTCGAACACGTCGAGCTCTGAAGCCGGACCCGCGACGACGCAGTTCTCCGGGGTGTTGACCGCCGCCAAGTCCAGCCCGGGGGGAAGAAGCTCTCGCAACGCAGCCTCTCCCAGGGAAACAGCCAGCATAGAGCCGGCGGGGAGCGCGTCAACGAGGCGGGCGCGGAGCGCCACCAACCGCAGTGCGTCGTCCAGCCGGAGCACGCCCGCAAGACAAGCTGCTACGTACTCACCCAGAGAATGGCCGAGAAGTGCGCGTGGTCGCACCCCCCAACTCATCCAAAGCTGGGCGAGGGCGTACTCCGTGACGAAGACGGCTGGCTGGTTGAATCGCGTGTCGTCGAGCGGAGTGCGGTTCGCGCCGCCGTCATCTTCGGACCGCCCGAGCAGGCCACGCAGGTTCCAGACGCCGTCCCGGCCCGGCCCCGCGGGCGAGAACAGCACCGCGCGCAGGTCGCTTTTCAGCACTGGCCGAAGCAGCTCGCAGCACTCGTTCACTGCGGCACGGTACACGGGCTCCGCGTCGTACAGCCCGCGCCCCATGTCCACGTAGTGTGTTCCCACGCCTGGAAACATGAACGCCACTGGGCATCCGGTACGCGCCACAACTGGCTTGCCGCTCGCCGCTGCGCGCAGCCGGGCGGCTCCATCTACGGCATCGCTGCAAACGACGGCGAGGCGGTGGTCCATCTCTCTCCGCCCGAGCTGCAGGGTGTACGCAGCGTCGGCGAGTGGCGGCGCCTCCAGCTCCAGGAACTGGGCCAGGTTCCCGGCAGCGCTAGCCAGCGCGGTCTCGGTGCGCGCGGAAAGCACGAGCAGTTGGAACTCGCGGGAGGCGCCCGGCGACCTCGGTGGCGGCGCCTCCTCGAGCACCACGTGCGCGTTGGTACCGCCGATCCCGAACGAGCTGACTCCAGCGCGGCGCGGCGTCCCATTTCGCTCCCAGGGTCGGAGGGCGGAGTTCACGAACACGCGCCCGCCCGAGGCGTCGATCTCCGGGTTTGGTACGACGCAGTGGAGCGAGGGAGGGATCTCGCCATGCTCCAGGGCGAGTACGGTTTTGATTAGGCCCGCGATGCCCGCTGCTGCATCCAGATGCCCGACGTTAGTCTTCACCGAGCCGATGGCGCAGCGGTGCCCACCGTCCGCGCGGGCGACAACCTGCGAGACCGCCTGCAGTTCGATCGCGTCGCCCAGCGGAGTACCGCTTCCGTGACCTTCCACGTACTGCACGCTTGCCGCATCCACCCCTGCCACCACCAGCGCCTCGGCGATGACACGCGCCTGCCCGATAGCACTCGGCGCGGTGTAGCCGACCTTCTGCGCACCATCGTTGTTGACGGCGGAGCCGCGGATCACCGCGTGAATGGTGTCCCCGTCCCGCAGCGCGTCCTCAAGGCGCTTGAGCAGCACCATCCCCGCCCCACTCCCCCGCACGCTGCCCTGCGCGTTCGCATCGAAGGCGCGGCACCGCCCGTCGGGCGACGAGATGCCGTCGGGGGTGTAGACGTACCCGCGCCGTGGTAGAAGCACGGACGCACCGCCCGCGAGCGCCATGTCGCACTCGTGGCTGATCAGGCTCTGGCAGGCCAGGTGCACCGACACCAGCGCGGTAGAGCACGCGGTCTGCACCGTCAGGCTGGGCCCGCGAAGGTTCAGCCGGTACGAGATGCCCGGTGCCAGGTGGTCCTTCTCGTTGGCCAGCGCGAGGCGCATGCCTCCGACCGCGCTTACCACCTCCGAGTTCTGTTCCAGGTGCCGGACGTAGTGATTGCTTCCGCACCCTGCGAAAACACCGACCGGTTCGTCCGTACGAGCGGGATCGTAGCCGGCGTGTTCCAGCGCGCTCCAGGCGCATTCCAGGAGAATACGATGCTGGGGGTCGAGGATCTGGGCGTCGCGCGGGGTGAGATTGAAAAGCGCCGCGTCCACCTCGTCCGCCCCCCGCAACTCGCCCGCAGCCGGCACGAAGTTCGGATCATCCAGGAGGGCCGCGTCACAACCTTCCTCGACCAGCTGTTCGCGCGTGAAGAATGCGATCGACTCGACGCCGCCCTGGAGGTTGCGCCAGAATGCGTCGATATCGTCGGCGCCGGGAAAGCGCCCGGCCATTCCGATTACGGCCACTTCAAACCCGGTTGTCGTGACTTGGTCGTCGTTTCGCTCAGCCATGGCCGTGGGTGTTGGAGAAACGATCGTTTATCGGTCCCGTCGCAGCCGCCGGCCGAGTGCCGCCTTTCGCGCTTCCCCCCGCCCTTCACCTTCCTCGGTCGCGCCACCACCCTCAGCTCCCTGCAGGTGCGTCGCCAGGACTCGGATGGTGGGATAGCGGAACAGATCCACCATCCGGACCTCGTGCCGGAGGTCTGTGGCCAGACGGGTCTGTAGCTGCGCCAGCAGGAGAGAATGGCCACCCAGGTCGAAGAAGCTGTCCTCTACGCCGACGACCTCCACCCCCAGCAGTTCCTGCCAGATGGTGGCGATCTTAGACTCCAGGGTAGTCCGGGGCCTCATGCCACACCCGACCACCCTGGGAACGGGGAGCGCGCGGCGGTCCAGCTTCCCGTTCGGTGTGAACGGGAGCGAGTCCAGGCGCACGATTGCTGCGGGACTCATGTACTCGGGCAGGCTCTGCCGCAGGTGTGACCGGAGTTCCTCCGTGGTGGCCGACCCCACGACGTACGCCACCAGCCGTTTCTCACCCGGAGTGTCCTCTCGGACCACAACGGAGCAGTCGGCTACGTCCGCGTGCCGGCACAGCATCGCCTCAATCTCGCCCAACTCAATGCGGTAGCCGCGCACCTTCACCTGGTGGTCGATCCTGCCCAGGTACTCGAGAGTTCCGTCCTGACGCCACCGCGCCCGGTCACCCGTCCGGTACAGCCGTCCCCCCATCCCCTTCCCGAACGGATCGGGAACGAACCGCTCC
This sequence comes from Longimicrobiaceae bacterium, assembly GCA_040509335.1. Taxonomy (GTDB): domain Bacteria; phylum Gemmatimonadota; class Gemmatimonadetes; order Longimicrobiales; family Longimicrobiaceae; genus JAFAYN01. The sequence continues at coordinate 22,281 of JBEVLE010000157.1, forward strand.
GCTGTCAGCCCTGGCCGGTCCAGGTATCCGTGCGCGATCCCCACGCCTCCCACGCATAGCTCGCCGGGGACACCCACTGGCATCGGTCCGCCGCCCGAGTCCAGCACGTAGACGCGCATGTTCTCCAGGGGGCGTCCGATGGGAGGCTGTTGCCCCTCGCCGGCCATGACGCGCCCGGAGGTCGCCGCCACGGTGGTCTCGGTCGGCCCGTAGGCGTTGTGGAGCTCCACATGCGCCGCCCAGCGGGCAGCGGCTCCCGGCGCGAGCGCCTCACCGGCGCTGACCACGACGCGTAAGTCGGGAAGGCCTGCCGGATCCAGCACGGCCAGCACGGAGGGAGGCAGTGTCACGAAGCTGATGCGCTCGCGCCGCAGCGTGTCGCGAAGCGGCTCTCCGGGCAGGAGTGCCTCGTGCTCGGCCATCACCAGAGTGGCACCCGTAAGCAGCGTGCCGAAGAGCTCGTGGACCGCCGCGTCGAACGAGAAAGAAGCGAACTGCAGGACGCGGTCTCCGGACCGCAACCCGAGCCTGGAGTGGACCCACCACGCTTCGTTCGGGACACCGTGGTGCGGGACTGCAACACCCTTCGGGCGGCCTGTCGAGCCGGAGGTGTAGACGACGTACGCCAGCTCGGCGGGATCGGAGGCGATGTCCGGCGGGCCGCTCGGGCAAGCGGCGATCTCGTCCGCCTCCCTGGAGATCTCCACGACCACGGGAAGGCCGGCTTGCGGAAGGTCGCGCGGGAGCCCGCCGGGAGCGACTACCAGCTGGGCACCTGAGTCGCCCAGCATGTACCGCAGGCGCTCGGCAGGGTACGTGGGGTCCAGCGGCAGGTACGCGGCGCCTGTCTTGAGCACCGCCAGGACAGCAATTGGGGTTTCGGGTGTGCGGTCCGCTACGATCCCCACGATCGATCCGCGGCGTGCCCCGCGTGCGACCAGGTGGTGCGCAAGACGATTGGCTGCCACCTCCATCTCACGATACGTGAGCGTGCGCCCACCGAACGAGAACGCATCGGCATCCGGCGTCCTGGCTGCCTGTTCGCCTACGAGCCAGTGGACAGGACCGGCACGGAGGCGGCTTTCGGTGCCGCTCCAGCGCTCAATGAGCTGGCAACGCTCCTCCCTTCCGAGCAGCTCCAGCATCGACAGGCGGACGTCCGCGCCGGAGGCGATCTGCTCCAGAACCCGGCGCAGATGGGCGAACATCCGCTCGATGGTCGCGCGCTCGAACAGCTCGGTGCTGTAAGCCAGCACTGCGCGCAAGCCTTCCGCGCGCCTCGCCAGCGACAGCATCAGGTCGACCTTGGCGGTCCCCAGGTCCGCCTCGACGCCATGCGTTCGCAACCCCGGCAGCAACTCCCTGGTGCTCGAGCCCTCCTCCCAGGCAAACGCGACCTGGAAGAGCGGAGAGTGGCTGAGCGATCGCTCAGGCTGCAGCTCCGCAACCAGCCGCTCGAAGGGAAGCTCTTGGTGATCGTACGCCCCCAGCGTCACCTCCCGGACCCGCCGCAGCACCTCCCGGAACTCCGGGTCGCCACTCAGATCGGTGCGCAGCACCAGCGTGTTGACGAAGAAGCCGATCAGCCCCTCCACTTCCCGGTGCATCCGTCCCGCCACCGCGCTCCCCACCACCACGTCCTCACTGCCCGCGTACTTCCCGAGCAGCGCCTGGAACGCGCTCAGCAGCACCATGAACAGCGTAGCCCCCTCGCGCCTCCCCAGTCCCTGCAAGCGCTCCAGCAGCCCATCCGGCAGTTCCAGCCGTTCGTGCGCTCCCCGGTACGTCTGCAGCGCGGGACGCGGACGGTCGGTGGGCAGCTCGAGCAGCGCCGGGGCACCCTCCAGACGCTCCCTCCAGTAGGCGAGCAGCCGCTCTAGTGCTTCGCCCCGCAGATGCTCACGCTGCCAGACGGCGTAGTCGGCGTACTGCACCGGCAGCTCCGGCAGCGTGGGCTCCCCGCCCCCAGTGAACGCCGCGTAGAGCCCCGACAGCTCACCCGACAGGTTCCGTATGCTCCAGCCGTCGCTTACCACGTGGTGCATGCACAGCAGCAGTACGTGCTCCGCCGGGCCGACCCGCAACAGGCGCGCACGGAAGAGCGGGTCCACTGAGAGATCGAACGGTCGCGAGGCATCTTCCCGGGCGCGGCGCCGCACCTCCGTCTCGCGCTCGGGCTCGCCCAGGCAGGAGAGATCGACTACCGGGAGTACGAAGCCGACGAAGGGCACGATCAACTGCACCGGCGCTCCGTCCACCATGTCGAAGACCGTCCGTAGCGTCTCGTGGCGCCGGACGATCTCTCCCAGCGCCCGTTCTAGCGCCGGTCTCACCAGCGTGCCCTCCACCCGTAGCGCCAGGGGGATATTGTAAAACGGGTTCTCCGGCTCCATCCGGTGCAGGAACCAGAGCCGCTCCTGTGCGAAGGACAGCGGTAGAGGCTCGCTGCGCCCGATCGGAACCAGCCGCGGCGGCGGAGCCTCGCCTGCATGACGGGCCTCTTCCACCCGCTGCGCCTGCGCCTCAAGGCTCGGCGACTCGAACAGCTCCCGCAGTGGCAACTCGACGTGAAAGACCTCCCGGATGCGCGTGGCCGTCCTCATGATCAGCAGGGAGTGCCCCCCGAGCTCGAAGAAGTCGTCGTCCACCCCGATCCGCCCCCTTCCCAGCACTTCGGCCCAGATCCCCGCCAGCACCTCCTCCACCGTCGTCCTCGGCGCTACGTAGCGCTCCCTAGCGGACGCATGCCCCGGCGCCCGCAGCACCCCCCGGTCCACCTTCCCGTTTGGCGCCAGCGGCAGCGCTTCCAGCACCACGAACGCGGCAGGCACCATGTACTCCGGCAGGCTCCGCCGCAGCCGCTCCCGCAGTTCCTCCGCCTTGACCGTACCCACCACGTACGCCGCCAGCCGCCGGTCCCCGGGCACGTCCTCCCGAACGACCACGACCGCGTCCCGCACCTCCTTGTGCGCCGACAGCACGGCCTCGATCTCCCCCGGCTCGATCCGGAAGCCTCGCACCTTGACCTGCCCATCCGAACGGCCCAGGTAGTCCAGCATCCCGTCCCTGCGCCAGCGCACCCGGTCCCCGCTGCGGTACAGCCGTCCTCCCGGCGGGCTGCCGAAGGGATCGGGGACGAACCGCTCTGCCGTCTGCTCCGGCCGGTGCAGGTAGCCGCGCGCCACGCCCGGGCCGCCAACGAACAGCTCCCCCGGCACTCCCACCGGCACCGGATCGCCTGCCCGGTCCAGCACGTATACTCGTACGTTCTCCAGCGGGCGCCCGATCGAGGGTGTGCGTCCGTCCGCCTCACACTCGGCCGACGTGGCGCAGACCGTCACCTCCGTGGGACCGTATGCATTAATGAAGCTCCGCCCCGCATTCCAGCGCTCCACTACCCCGGCAGACACAGCCTCCCCCGCGCTAACGATCGTGTGCAGATCCGGCAGCCTCTCTGCCTCCACCGTGGCAAGCACCGACGGCGGCAGTGTGACTATTGAGACCCGCTCGCGCCGCAGCACTTCCAGCAACCCAGGGCCAGGATGGAGCTCGTCACGTGAGGCCAGCACCAAAGTGGCACCGGTCAATAGCGTGGCGAACAGCTCCGAGACCGCTGCGTCGAACGAGAAGGAGGCGAACTGGAGGACACGGCTGGTAGCGTTGATCCCGAAGCGTTCGGCCTGGGCGCGCGCAAGGTTGGGTACGCCGCGGTGCGCCACCGCCACGCCTTTGGGAGTACCGGTCGACCCCGAGGTGTAGATGACATACGCCACGTTGTCGGCTTCCACCGGCACGCGTGGGGATTCAGCCGGCTGGGCAATGACGGACGGCGCCTCGGCGTGAAGGTCCAGGAGGTCGGGGACGAGACCGGCCGGGATCCCATCAGGGACGCCGGCGGGAGCGATCACGATGCGTGCGGAGGCATCGGCCAGCATGAAGCGCAGGCGCTCCACCGGGTAGGCAGGGTCCAGCGGGAGGTAGCAGCCGCCCGCCTTGAGCACTGCGAGGAAGGCAACGATGGTGTCTGGTATCCGCTCGGCGAAGACGCCTACAGGCTCCTCCAACCGCACGCCCCGAGCAATCAGGTGGTGCGCCAGACGGTTGGCCGCCTCGTCCAGTTCGGCGTAGGTGGTCGCCCTTCCGGCGAAGCGCAACGCCTCGGCATCGGGCGTGCGTGCCGCCTGGGCCTCGAAGAGCGGGTGGATGCTCGTGTCTGCCGGGTATGGAGCCGCCGTGCCGCTCCATTCCTCCAGCACTTGCTTCCGCTCGGCCTCCGGCAGCACCTCGATGCCCCTCACTGCCCGTTCCGGCGCCCGCTCCAGTGCCTCGACCAGACCCGCCAGCGCCATGCTCATCAGCCCACACACCCGCTCTGCACTTACTCCCCTCTGCACCTGCACCGTCAGCCCGAACTTATCCCCCATGTCGTCCACCGAGAGATTCAGCGGATAGTTCGACCGTTCCACCGGGCGGATGCCCCGACCGACTCTGCGCGCCGGCGGCCTCCCTCCACGCGAGCTGTGCCGGTAGTTGAACAGCGCGGAAAACAATGGCGCCGGGGCCTGCACCGAGCTGCACTGCTGCGCTAGCGCGAGCGGCGCATGCTCGTGCCTCACCAGATCGGCCAGCAGCGCCTGCGTGCGTCGTACGCTCGCCTCCGCCCCTTCTCCCACGTCGATGCGAACCGGCAGCGTGTTGATGAACGGTCCCACCATCTGGTCGACCCCCTCCCCACCCTGCATCCGCCCGAAAAGCACCGTCCCGAAGACCACGTCCCGCCGGTCCGATGTCCGCGCCAGCACCTGAGCCCATGCCACGTGGCAGATGCTCGCCGTGCTTACGCCCAGTGCCCGCGCCCGCGCCCGCAACCGCACTCCCAGCCCTTCCTCCACCCGTAGGCTCGCCTGCTCCAGCTCCGGACCGTCCCCGCGGACGTCCAGCAACCCGAAGGGCGCCGTCGGCTCCTCCACGTCCCCCAGCAGCTCCCGGAAGAACGCCTCATGCTCCGCCCAGCTCACCCTCAGCCGTGCCTGCGCCACGAAGTTGCGGAATGGCTGCACTGCCGGCAGCTCCTCCGCACGCCCTCGTAGGTGCGCCTGCAGCTCCTCTGTTAGCACCTCCATCGCCGTATGGTCGTTCACCATGTGATGCTGCTGCAGCAGCATCACCCAGCGTCCATCAGCCGCGTCGCGGCTGACGCGGGCGCGCAGCAGGGGAGCCTGACGCAGGTCGATCCGATGGTGCCGTGAATCGAAGCGGTCGTACAGCTGCAGCTCCACGTCTCCCGCGGCCGAGTCGAGCTCCACCTCCTCGACAGGCAGCGGAGCGTGGCGCCAAACCACCTGCACCGGCTCGGTGAGTCCCTCCCAGGCGACTGCCGTGCGGAGGATGTCGTGCCGTCCGATCGCTGCCCGCAGCGCAGACAGATAGGCGTCCATCTGCTGGCGGCTCTCGAAGACGAGCGGAAAGGAACTCAGGTACGGATCGCCCTCCCGTGTAAGCAGGTGATGGAACAGGATGCCTGTCTGAAAGGGAGCCAGCGGGTAAATGTCCTGCACGTTCGCCGCGCCGCCGGGCACACCGGCCACGATGCGGTCGATCTCCGCCTGCGTCAGCTCCACCAGCGACAGCATCTGCGGCGTGATCGCGTCGCAGCCGGGCGGGATCCGGTTGGGCGGGACCTCCACTTCGAGCGCACCGCCCCCCAACCCCGTGGCCAGCTCCGCGATGGTAGGCGTGGTGAAGAGCGCCCGGACGTCGGCGTGCAGACCCCGGCGCCGCATGCGCTCGGTAAGAGTTACCGCCAGGAGGGAGTGACCGCCCAGCTGGAAGAAGTTGTCGTGCACCCCCACCCGCTCCACCTTCAGCACCTCCGCCCAGATCTCCGTCAGCACCTCCTCCACCGCCGTGCGCGGCGCCACGTAGCCGGCGGACGCGTATTCCGGCGCGGGCA
>JBEVLE010000158.1:0-4543 GCA_040509335.1 Longimicrobiaceae bacterium
GGCGCGCCGCCCCGCGCCCCGCGGAGCGGTAGCCCGGTGGTCGCGCTCCTCCTGTGCGGCATCGCCTTCGTGGCGGCGTTCGTCGCCGGCCGCCGCTCGCTGGTGGCGGGGATCGGCGCCGTGCTTGCGGTGGGCTACTTCTACGGGATCACGCGGGCCAACGTCACCAGCACGCTGTCGCACTTCATCTTCGACTGCGCGGTGATCGGGCTGTACGTCACCCAGCTCCCGAAGCCGTTCGCGCCGGAGGACCTGGCGCGCACGCGGCAGCTGCGCCACTGGACGGTGCTGCTGATCGGCTGGCCCATGCTGATGCTGCTCCTGCCGGTGCAGGACCCCATGGTGCAGCTGGTGGGGCTGCGCGCCAACGTGTTCTTCGTCCCCTTCCTGCTGCTGGGGGCGCGGCTCCAGCGCGAGGACTTCTACCGCATCGCCCGCGTCCTGGCGGTGCTCAACCTGGTGGCGTTCGGCTTCGCGCTGGCGGAGTTCTTCTTCGGGCTCCCGCGCTTCTACCCGCGCAACGACGTCACCGACATCATCTACCGCAGCAACGACATCCGCGCGACGGGGTCGCTCCTGGGGGCGTTCCGCATCCCCGCGATCTTCGCCAACTCGAGCGTGTACGCCTCGACCATGGTGATCACCGTGCCGGTGCTGCTGGGCGCGTGGCTGCAGAAGCGCACGCACCGCGACCGCGTGCTGCTCACCTGCGCGCTGGCCGCGACGGTGCTGGGCGTCTTCCTTTCGGCGTCGCGCACCAGCCTGATGCTGCTCCTGATCCTGCTGATGATGACCATGATCAGCGGGCGGATGGGGGCGTTCGGGCGGGTGGCGTGGATCTTCATGCTGGCGGGGATCGGCTGGGTGGTGTCCACCAACGAGCGCCTGTTCCTGCGCCTGATGTCCATCAGCCCGGACTCGATCGTCGAGCGCATCTCGTGGAGCATGAACCGCGGCGTGTTCGACCACGTGGCCAAGTACCCCATGGGCAACGGCCTGGGCGGCGGGGGGAGCAGCATCCCGCACTTCCTCCTGCACCTGGTGCGGAACCCCATGCCGGTGGAGAACCAGTACGCCACCATCATGCTGGAGCAGGGGCTCCCCGGGCTGCTGGTGTGGATGGCGTTCATCGTGTGGGTGCTGACGCGTCCGCTGGGACCGCGCGGCGACGCCTGGCACTTCCCGCGGCTGCTGGCGCGGATCGCCTGCGCGCTGTACCTGGCCACCGGCTTCATCGGCGTGGGGCTGTTCACCGCCATCCCGTTCACGGTGATGCTGTTCATGTGGATGGCGTGGCTGGGCGTGCCGCAGCGCCGCGAGGAGCAGGCGCCGGCGCCGCAGCGCGCCCCGGCGCCCGAGCCGCGGGTGCTGGCGGGCCGGCATGCCTGAGGCGGCCCGCGGGCGGCCGGAGGCGCGCCCTCCCTGGGTGATCGTGTCGCCGGGGTTCCACCGCCACGGCGGGATGGAAAAGGCCAACCTGGCGCTGGCGGAGTTCCTCCTGGAGCGCGGGACGCCGGTGCACCTGGTGGGGCACCAGGTGGACGCGGAGCTGGCGGCGCGCCCGGGCGCCCGCGCCCACGTGGTGCCGCGCTTCCGCTGGGCGCTCCTCCCGGGGGACCGGGCCATCGACCGGCGGGGGCGGGCCGTGGCGCGCGCGGTGACGGCGGCGCACCCCTGGGCGCGGGTGGTGGTCAACGGCGGCAACTGCGGCTGGCGCGACGTCAACTGGGTGCACTACGTCCACCACGCCTGGACCCCCGCCGACGAGGGCGCGCCGCTCCCCCTGCGGCTCCGCGGCCGCCTGCTGGCCGCGGCCGCGCGCCGCGACGAGCGCGAGCGCATTCCCGGGGCGCGGCTGGTTCTCGCCAACTCGGAACTGACCCGGCGGCACCTGCTGGAGCGGCTGGGGGTGGAGCCGGCGCGGGTGCGCACCGCGTACCTTGGCGCCGAGGCGGGGTGGGGCCCGCCCTCCGCGGAGGAGCGCGCCGCCGCCCGCGCCTGGCTGGGCGTGCCGGAGGGGCGGCCGCTGGTGGTGTACGTGGGCGCGCTGGGCCACGACGCCCGCAAGGGCTTCGACACGCTGCTGGCTGCGTGGCGGCGGCTGTGCGACCGGCCGGAGTGGGACGGCGTCCTGGTGGCGGCGGGCGGCGGGCGGGGGCTGGGGCGGTGGGAGGCGGAGGTCGCCCGCCTGGGGCTGGGGGAGCGGGTGCGGATGCTGGGCTTCAGCCGGCGCGTCGCCGAGCTGCTGGCCGCGGCGGACCTGCTGGCGAGCCCGGCGCGCTACGAGCCGTACGGGCTGAACGTGCAGGAGGCGCTCTGCCGCGGCGTCCCCGCGGTGGTGAGCGCGCGCGCCGGGATCGCGGAGCGCTACCCCGCGGAGCTGGCCGGGCTGGTGCTGCCGGACCCGGACGACGCCGCGGGCCTGGCGGAGCGCCTGCTCCGCTGGCGCGGCGAGATGGACGCCTGGCGGGCGCGCGTGCGGCCGCTCGGCGAGCGGCTCCGCGCCCACGGCTGGCGGGAGATGGCGCGCGAGATCGTGGAGCTGGTGGAGTCCGGCGCGCCGACGGCAAACGAACCGACCGCGGCCCCCGTGGCCGCGACCGAGGACCTATGAAGCAGATCGTGAAGTCCGCGCTGTCCCGGGTCGCGCCGGGGCTGTACACCGCCCTGGTCTCGCGCCGGGCGCGGGCGCACAGCCAGCGGCTGGAGCGCGAGTGGGGATACACCGAGCTGGCGCACCGGGTGGTCCGCGAGTGCGGCCCCCGGGTGACCGCCGGGCCCTTCGCGGGGCTGGAGTTCACCGCGCGCACCTGGGACCGCCACATCTCGCCCAAGCTCTTCGGGGCGTACGAGGCGGCGCTGGACCCGGTGTGGGACCACGTGCGCGCCACGCGCTACTCCGAGGTGCTGGACGTGGGGTGCGCCGACGGCTACTACGCCGTGGGCCTCGCCCGCCTGATGCCGGACGTGCCGGTGCACGCCTTCGACACGGACGTGTGGGCGCGGCGCACCGTCCGGGAGATGGCCGACGCCAACGGCGCGCGCAACCTGCAGGTGCACGGCGCGTGCAGCCCGGATTGGCTGGCGGCGCACCTGCGGCCGCGCTCCTTCCTGCTCAGCGACTGCGAGGGGTACGAGGACGCGCTGCTGGTGCCGGACCGCGTCCCCGCGCTGCGCACCGCGGACGTGCTGATCGAGCTGCACGAGGCGGCGGCGCCCGGGGTGACGGAGCGGCTGAAGCGGCGCTTCGCCGCCACGCACGAGTGCACGCTGATCGACGACCTGCCGCGCGCGCCGGAGGACTACCCGGCGTCCGCGTTCCTCCCCCCGGAGGACCGGCTGCGCGCCCTCAACGAGGTGCGCACGGACGGGCAGAGCTGGCTCTTCCTGGTGGCGAGGCCGGCGTGAGCGCACCCGTGTCGTCCGTGTCCGTGTCCGGGCCGCGGGTGCTGGTGGTCCCGTCGTCGTACTTCGCGCGCAGCCGCACGGTGGGCGGCGGCGAGCGCTACGCCTTCGAGTACGCTCGCGCGCTCGCGCGCCTGACGCCCACCACGCTCGCCCTGTTCGACCTGGAGGCGGGGCGCGAGATGGTGGACGGGCTGGAGGTGAGGACCTTTCCCATCGCCACCCTGGAGGAGAGGCGCGGCTTTCCGCTCCGGCGCGAGGCGCTGCGCGAGATCGCGGGGTACGACGTGCTCCACCCCATGATCTTTCCCACGCCGCTCACCGACCAGCTGATCCCCCTGGCGCGCCTTCGCGGGCAGACGGTGGTGCTCACCGACGTGGGCGGCGGGGTGCCGTGCTGGAGCACGCGCCTGCAGCGGCTGCACCCGCGCGCCAGCCTCAACCGCCTCACCAACGGCCTGGCCCTGCTGTCCCGCCACTCGGCGGCGCAGTTCACCGGCTGGCGCCACCCGCGCACCATCCTGTACGGCGGGGCCGAGGTCCCGGAGGTGCCGGAGCAGGACTCGGCGCCGGGGGGCTACGCGCTGTTCGTGGGGCGCCTGCTCCCGCACAAGGGCGTGCTCCAGCTCATCGAGGCGCTGGGGCCGGACACGCCGCTGCGGGTGCTGGGGCGCCCGTACGACCCGGAGTACTTCCGCAGGCTGCGCGAGGCCGCCGCCGGCCGGGACGTGACGTTCATCACGGACGCGGACGACGCGGAGCTGCGCCGCCAGTACCTGGGCGCCAGCGTGGTGCTGCAGCCGTCCATCCCGGTGCACGCGGGGCTCAACGACACGGCGGAGCTGCTGGGGCTGGTGGCGCTGGAGGGGATGGCGCACGGCAAGCCGGTGATCGTCACGCGCACCGCCAGCCTGCCGGAGCTGGTGCGCGACGGGGTCACCGGCTTCATCGTGCCCCCGGGCGACGCAAAGGCGCTGCGCGACAAGGTGGAGCTGCTGGTGCGCGACCCGGAGCGGAGCCGCGCCATGGGCGCGGCGGCGCGCAAGCACGTGCGCTCCTGCTTCACCTGGGACGAGGTGGCGGGGCGGGGGATGGACTTCTACCGCAAGCTGCGGGGCGACGCGGCGCCGCGGGGGGA
>JBEVLE010000159.1:0-5787 GCA_040509335.1 Longimicrobiaceae bacterium
CGCGTGAGGGATTACGGCCCGAAGGGGCGAGACCCGGCGGCAGTTTGCCGGGGCTCGACTCCGTTACGCACGGTTGTTTCGTGCGTTACGGAGCCGAAGCCCGACCCCGGCGCCAGCCGGGGGCACGCCCGAATCAAACCCGGTTGCCGTTCCCCGCAGTTCCAGAAACGGCGGCCTCGTAATACCCCTTGCGCTGCGCCAGCGTGGCATCCGGGTCGTTGAGCACCGTACCCAGGACACGCGCCCCCACCGTCGCAAGCTGCTGCATCGCTTCGCGCGCGGTGTCGCGGTCGGTCTGGCCGGCGCGCACCACCAGCACCACGCCGTCGGTCTGGGTGGCAAGGATGGGCGCGTTGGCGTTGGTGAGCACCGGGGGCGTGTCCAGCACCACCAGGTCGAAGTCGCCGGCGAGCGACGCCAGCAGCGAGCGCATGACGTCGCCGCCCAGCAGGTCGGTGGGGTTGACCGGCGGGAGCGGCCCCGCGGGGATCACCGACACTCGCTCCACGGAGGTGGGGCGCACCACCTGCTCCACCGCCACGGTGCCCAGCAGCAGGTCGGCGAGGCCGGGGGAGTTGGACACCCCGAACACCTGGTGCAGCCGGGCGCGGTAGAAGTCGCAGTCCACCAGCAGCACGCGCATCCCCTGCTGGGCGAAGGCGACGGCGACGTTGGCGGCGGTGGTGGTCTTGCCCTCGGACCCGGAGGGGCTGGTCACCACCAGGGAGCGCAGCCCCTGCCCCGCCTGCGCGAAGATCAGGTTGGTGCGCAGCGTCCGGTACGCTTCGGCGCCGCTGGAGTACACCTGCGTGGCCGCGAGCGGCTCGGGGCGCGCGGCGGCGGGGAGGGCGCGGCCGTTGGCTCCGGCCATGCCGGGGAGGCGGAGCCGCCGGGCGCCGGACAGGGCGCGCACCTGCGGGATCACGGCCAGCTCGGGGACGTGGAGCACGCGCTCCAGCTCGCCGCGCTTGCGGACGGAGCGGTTCAGCCCGTCCAGCGCCACGGCGCCGCCGGCGCCCACCATCACGCCGAAGATGAGCCCGAAGACCAGCGAGCGCACGGGGCCGGAGCCGGCGGGCTCGCCGGGGAGGGCGCGGTCCAGGAAGGACACCTTGTCCTCGCCCGCGGCCTCGGCGATCCCGGCCGTGTAGTACTTTTCGCGGAGCGTCTTGACCGCCTCGCCGTACGACTCGACCTCCAGCATCAGCCGGGTCTCCTCGGGCTCGGCGCCGGCGAGCCGGCTGATGCTGCTGTCGGAGCGCTGGGTGATCTGGTCCATGCCGCGCACGCGCGCCTCCAGCCACTCCACGTGGTTGCGCGTGGCCTCGATGAGGGCGCTGCGGTTCAGCGCGATCAGCGAGTCGGTGCGCGCCAGGTCGGGGTTGGCGGCGCTGACGCGGTACGGGCCGGTGGTGATGCTGTCGCGGAGCGACTCGTACTTGGTGAGCCGGTCGTACAGCGCGAGCACCGTGGGGTTGGCGCTCATCTCCGGGTTGGACACGATGGTGCGGATGACGTCGGCGCTCTCGCGCCGGGTGCTCTGCGCCTGCGCCAGGAGCGACTTGTAGATCTGCAGGTCGGCGTTCAGCTCGGCGCGCTTGAGCTCCACCTCGCCGCGCTGCACCTGGCCGGTCATGGCCTCGGCGCGGGCGCTGTACAGCCCCTCGCGCTGGCGGTGCTCGGTGAGGCGGTGCTGCGCGTCCAGCAGCAGCGTCTCGCCGGTGCGCAGCTGCTCCTCCACGAACTCGCGGCGGCGCTCGGCCTGCACGCGCGACTTGCGGCTGCTGTAGTGCTGGTACAGCTCGGCGGTGACGTTGGCGATCCGCTCGGTGACGACGGGGTCGTAGCCGGTCACCACGATGTCGACGATGCTGACGTTGTCGCGCGGGTACACGACCACGTTCTCCAGCAGCCGGTCCACCGCGGACTTGTGCGGGATCACCTGGAGCGTCAGCTGCTCGGTCCCGCCGGGGCGGGTGGGGACGGTGAAGCGCACGCCGCCCACCTCCACCGGCGCCCCGTACGCCGCGGAAGCTTCGCGGCCGCCGCTGCTCACGCGGACGCCCCGCTCCCCGAAGGCCAGCTCCAGCGGCGCGGTGGTGGCGTCGGGCGCGATGCGCACGGCGTCCACGATCCCCACCGGGTGGTACTCGGTGCGCCACAGGTCGGGGACCTCGCGGGCCAGGCGGAGCCCCAGCGAGTCCACCACCTGCCCCAGGATCATGCGGCTGCGGATGATCTCCACGTCGGTGCTCACCCCGCCCGCGCCGCCGCCGCCCAGCGAGGCGGCGATCCCGGCGAGCCCGCCGGAGGGCGCGGCGGCGCCCTCGGAGCCGATCTCCACGGAAGCCTGGGAGCCGAACAGCTGCTCGGTGGTCATCACCTTGTACACGGCCAGGCCGAGGCCCACGACCGTGGTCAGGAGCACCACCCAGTAGTAGCGCCGGAGCGCGCCGGCGTACTCGCCGAAGGTGGAGCCCTCGGCCTCGGGGTCGGAGCGCAGGGCGCCGCTCCCGCCGGGGAGGTAGAGGGGCTTTTCCGGGGTGGAGGACAGCTCGTGCATCTGGGTTCGCTGGGGTCGTGGGATCGTCCGGTCCGGCATCTCAGGGCGTATCGTCGTCCGAGCCGATGACCTGGTCGATGAGCACGTAGGTGGTGACGATGGAGCCGATGGCCTGCAGGATCTGCAGCGCCGGCCCCACGTAGGTGCGCGTGAAGGTGGCCCGCTCCTCCACGATGATCTGGTCGCCGGAGCGGATGGGCGTCTGCAGGAGCGTGGCGATCCCGCTGCCGTTCAGGTTCTCCACGTACTGCCGGCCGCCGCGCACCAGGCGCACCCGGTGCCGCCGGTCGGACGCGGTGGAGCCGCCCACGCGGGTGATGGCCTCGCCCACGCTGAGCTGCGGCATGTAGTGCTGGTTGGGGTCGCGCACGGCGCCGCCCACGTACACCCGGAACTCGGGGAGCATGGTGAAGCGGGGCTCGCCCTCGAAGCGGGTGAGGAACTGGCGCACCCGCTCGCGCGCCTCCGGGAGCGGCAGCCCGCCCACCTTGACGGCGCCGTAGATGGGGTGCACGAAGGCGCTGTCCTCGCCCACCGTGAGCGTGGTGCTCAGCTCCTGGTTGCGCCACACCTGGATGGCGGCGCGGTCGCCGGGCCGCAGCGTGGCGGGCGGGGTCTCGGGCGCGCCGTCCTGCGCGGCGAGCGCGGCCGGGGCGAGGCACAGGGCGAGCGCGATCAGCAGGCGTGCACGCGTCATTTCACCGGAGCGAACGGGTGGGACCCCACGGCACCGGACGAGAAGCCCGGCCGCGTGGTCACAAACAGTTGAAAATAAGGCACTTCAGCGAGCAGGTCCACCCTGCGCCCCCCGGGCGGCGGCGACCTCGGCCGGCCGCGGCCGGGCGCGCTGCGCCTCGGGGCGCCCGGGGCGCGGCGCGCCGGCGGGGACCGCTTCGGGCTCGCCGGCGTACAGCGCCAGGAAGCGCCGCACCATGGCTTCCTGGCTGAACTCGCGCTCCACGCGCGCCCGGGCCGCGCGGCCCAGCGTTTCGCGCAGGGCGTCGTCGTCCAGCAGGCGGTTGACGGCGGCGGCGAGCGCGGCCGGGTCGGCGGGGGGGACGGTGAGGCCGCTTTCCCCGTCGCGCGACACGAAGGGGACGCCGGAGTCCAGCTGCGTGTTCACCACCGGACGGCCGCAGGCCATGGCCTCGATCTGCACGATGCCGAAGGCCTCGCTGCGCGCGATGGAGGCGAGGACGAAGACCCGCGCGGCGTGGTAAAAGGGGACGGCGTCGTCCACGCCCCCCACCAGCGTCACCCGGTCCTCCAGCCCCAGCGCCCGCACCCGCTCCTCCAGCGGCCGGCGAAGCGGCCCGGTCCCCACGATCACCAGGTGGCCGTCCACGGCACGCATGGCCTCCACCAGGTGCTCGAAGCCCTTGTAGTACACCAGCCGTCCCACGCCCAGCACCATCCGCTCGCCGAAGCGCTCGCGCAGCGCGGCGACGGCGTCGTCCCGGCGCTCGAAGCCGCCGATGGGGATCCCGTAGGGGATCACGTGGGTGCGGTCGCGGTAGCGCGCCAGCGTGGGCGAGCTCGCCACGTAGTTGGGGGTGGCGGCGACGATGGCGTCGGCGCGGTCCAGCAGGCGCCGCAGGATGGGCTGGAAGGCGGCGTCCAGCACCTTCTGCCGGACCACGTCGCTGTGCCAGCTCACCACCAGCCGCCCCCGGTGGCCGCTGGCGAGGTACGCCATGACGGCGGCGGGGTTGGGGAGGTGCATGTGCACCACGTCGGCCTGCGACTCGCGGATGCGCCGCGACATCCCCGGGCAGATGGGGGCGCCCGCCAGGGTGAAGCGGGTGCCCAGCCGCTCCACGGGGATCCCGTCGATCACCTCCAGCGAGTGGCTGCGGTCGTCGCTGGACACGAGCACGCGCACGTCGGCGTGGTCGCGCAGCCCGTCGGAGAGCACCTGCAGGTGGGTCTCGATCCCGCCGTAGTGGGGCGGGTAGAACTTGCCCACCTGCAGCACCCGCGGGCGCCGGCCGGCCGTCGTTTCCGTCGCGCTCACGGCGCCGCCACCTCGCGATACACCTTGACCATGCTCCGTGCGTACTCCTGCCATGTGAACCGGGCCGCCTGCGCCGCGCTCGCGGCGCGGCGCGCTTCCCACCGCTCCGGGTCGCGCGCGGGCTCGGCGAGCTGCCGCGCGACCGTGGCCCCCCACGCCGCCACGTCGCCGGTGGCGACGAAGGTGGCCGCCGCGCCCCCCACCTCGCGCAGCACGGGGAGGTCGCTGGCGACCACCGGGGTGCCGCAGGTCATCGCCTCGATCACCGGGAGGCCGAACCCTTCCTCCTCGGAGGGGAGCACCACCAGCGCGGCGCGGCGGTAGACCGCCGCGAGCACCGCCTTGTCCAGGAAGGGGAGCACGGCGACGGCGTCCGCGACCCCCAGCTCGTCCGCCAGCCGCGCCTGCTCCTCGGAAAAGGGGCCGCCCACGCGCACCAGCCGCGCCCCGGGCACCGTCCGGCGCACCTCGGCGAAGATGCGAAGGAGCAGGTCGATGCGCTTGCGCGCGAAGGTCCCGCCCACGTGCAGCACCTCGGGGGCGTCCGCCCGCGCCGGACCGAGGAGCGCGGCGGCGGCGCGGTCCGCGGCCGCGTCGGGGTGCGGCGAGCAGGCGGGGTCCACGCCCAGGTGCGCCACGCTCGCCCGCTCCGGCGCCACCAGCCCCCGCCCCACGGCCTCGTCGCGCACGGCGGCGGTGTCGAACACCACCCGGCCGGCGCGCCCCAGCCCGCGCAGCACGTAGCCGGTCATCGCCCGGAACATGGCGGAGCGCGGCGCGCGGCCGGGCTCCAGCAGGCACTGGAAGGTGTGCAGGTCGTGGCAGGTGACCACGGTGCGCTCCGGCGGGAGCCGGTGCACGAGCTGCCCGTAGGCGTGGTCCACCACGTGGAAGACGTCGAACTCGCCCCGGCGGCGGCGCAGCAGGCGCGGGTAGTCCCAGAAGCGGTTGAGCCCGCGGTCCAGGTTGACCCGCAGCCGCCGCTCGTAGGCGTCCGCGCCGCTCCCGGGCGCCGGCTCGCTCGTGAACCTGCGGCGCATGGACGGCCGCACGCGCACCGCGGTCACGCCCGGCGACTCCATCTCGCCCAGCGTGCGCAGGAGCATGTCGGCCACCAGGTCCATGCTGGGCCAGCGCTCCTCCAGCAGGTCGCACACCACGGCCACGCGCGGCGCGGGCCCGGCCTGGGCCGCGGCGTCGGCGCCGCCCC
>JBEVLE010000160.1:0-5120 GCA_040509335.1 Longimicrobiaceae bacterium
CATGGCGGTGGGGCTGGGCGCCCGCACGGGGGCGCTGGCCGGGCGCGACCCCGAGGGAGACGCCCTGCTGGTGCTGCGGACGGTGGGCTTTCCCGGGCCCGTCATGGACGGGGTGCGCCGCCAGCCCCTGGGCATGCGCAGCCCGCTCGTGGAGTGCTACGAGACGCAGGCGCCCGTGTGGGTGGAGTCGCGCGAGGGGCCGGACGGGCTGGACGCGCGCTGGCCCGCCATCTCCCCCGTGTGGGAAGCCCTGGGGGTGCGCGCCGGCGCCTTTTTGCCCCTGGTGGCCGCGGGCGAGACGGTGGGCACCATCTCCTTTGGGTTCGGCACGCCGCGCGCGTTCCCGCCGGAGGAGCGCGCGTTCCTGCTGGCCCTGGGGCGGCAGGCGGCGCTGGCCGTGGAGCGCGCCCGCCTCTTCGAGGCCGAGCACGCCGCCCGCGCCGAGGCGGAGCGCGCCAACCGCGGCAAGAGCGAGTTCCTGGCGGTGATGAGCCACGAGCTGCGCACCCCGCTCAACGCCGTCATCGGCTACGCCGACCTGCTCCAGGCGGGGATCACCGGCCCGCTCAACGACCGCCAGCGCGAGCAGCTGGGCCGCATCAAGAGCAGCTCCGCCCACCTGCTGCAGCTCATCGAGGAGATCCTCACCTTTTCGCGCATCGAGGCCGGCCAGGAGCGCATCCGCCCCGAGGAGGCCGACCTGGACGCCCTGCTCCGCGAGGCGGGCTCCCTGGCCGAGCCGCTGGCCGGCGCGAAGCGCGTGAGCCTGGTGGTCCGCGGCCCCGGCCCCGGCGCCGTGCTGCGGACCGACCCGGCAAAGGCGCGGCAGATCCTCCTCAACCTGCTGTCCAACGCCGTCAAGTTCACCCCGCACGGCGAGGTGGAGCTGAGCGGCGCGCTGGAGAACGGCGGCGCCGTGCTCCGGGTGCGCGACACCGGGGTGGGGATCGCGCCGGAGCACCTGCAGCGCATCTGGGAGCCGTTCTGGCAGGTGGAGCAGAGCCCCACCCGCATGGCCGAGGGCACGGGGCTGGGCCTGACCGTCGCGCGCAACCTGGCCCAGCTCCTGGGCGGCGAGATCTCGGTGCGCAGCGTCCCCGGCGGCGGCAGCACCTTCGAGGTGCGCCTCCCTTCGCTTTCCGCCTGAGTTCTCTCGTCCTTTCGCCCGGTGTGCGGGGCGGCTTATGATGTCGCCTCCGGCCCTGTACGGATAAAGGGCGGGGTTCGGGCGTGCCCCCGCTGGCGCGGGGTCGGGCTTCGGCTCCGTAAGGCAGCAAACAACGCTGCCTAACGGAGTCGAGCCCGCGCAAACAGCCGCGCGGTCTCGCCCCTTCGGGCCGAAATCCCTCACGCGGGTCTCGCCCTGGCGTCCGTTTCCCCCCCTCACCCCACCTCGCCCATGCTCAAGCTGGACCTCGTCCACACCGTGGCGTTCGCCGGGCTCCTGCTGTTCGTGGGGTACGCCATCCGCCGCGCGATCCCGCCGCTGGCGCGCTACAACATCCCGGCGCCCGTCATCGGCGGGCTGCTGGTGTCGTTCGCGATCGTGGCGGCGCGGGGGCGCGGGGTGACGCTCTTCGAGTTCGACACCACGCTGCAGACGCCGCTGATGATCGCCTTCTTCACCAGCATCGGCTTCGGGGCGTCGCTGTCGCTGCTGCGCGTGGGCGGGCCGCAGGTGATCCTGTTCTTCGGGGTGGCGACGGTGTTCGCGGTGCTCCAGAACGTGGTGGGGTACCTGGTGGCGCTCCCCTTCGGCGTGGACCCGCTGCTGGGGGTGCTCGCCGGCTCGGTGACGCTCACCGGCGGGCCCGCCACGGGGCTCGCCTTCGCGCCGCAATTCGAGCAGGCCGGGGTGCAGGGCGCGGCATCGGTGGCGGTCGCGGCGGCAATGGTGGGGATCGTGGCGGGCGGGGTGATCGGCGCGCCCATCGCCACCCGCATCATCGAGCGTCACGGGCTGCACGGGCCGCGGGGAATGGCAGCCCAGGTGGTGGCCGCGGACGAGCTGGCGCGGGTCGCCGAGCACGTGGGGGAGGAGCGCCTCCCCGATCCCCCGGTCAACGTCCCCGCCGGCGAGGACGAGGAATCGTACGTGCTGCTCAAGAACGTGGTCGCCATCCTGGCGGCCATGTGGATAGGCTCCTGGATCAGCGCCTGGTTCACCTCGGTGGACATCACGCTCCCCGGCACCATCGGGGCGATGCTGGCCGCCGCGGTGATCCGCAACCTGGACGACCTCACCGGGTGGATCGGGCTGTCGCAGCGCACCATCGACGACCTGGGGAACGCCGCGCTCTCGCTGTTCATCGTGCTGGCGCTGATGACGCTCAAGCTGTGGGAGATCGCCGCGCTCGCCCTGCCGCTCTTCGCCATCCTGGCCGCGCAGATCTCGCTGATCGTGCTGAGCTTCTGGCTCATCTTCCGCGTCATGGGGCGCGACTACGACGCCGCGGTGATGAGCGGCGGGTTCTGCGGCTTCATGCTGGGGACCACCGCCAACGCCATGGCCAACATGCGCTCGCTGGTGGAGCGCTACGGCCCCGCCCCGCGCGCCTTCCTGGTGGTGCCCATGGTGGGCGCCTTCTTCATCGACTTCACCAACGCCGTTATCATTACCTGGATCCTCAACCTGTGACGGCGGCCGTGCGCCCGCGGGGCACGCGCCGCCGACGAGACCCGTGGAAAAGATCTTCGCACCAGACATGAGCTTCTTCCCCGACCCCGACCTCCCCGAGGAGGAGTCGCTCGCCGGGAGCCTGGCCGGGCCGCGCCTCGACACCCGCCCCGTGTACCTGCTGGCCGACAGCCAGCTCCTCTTCTGGCGGGAGGGCGACGCCCACTTCCTGGGCGACGTGCGGGCGCAGCTCGACAAGCCCACGCCGAAGGCCGCGTACCTGGGCGCCTCCAACGGCGACGAGCCCGAGTTCTACGACATCTTCGTGGCGGCCATGGACTCGGTGTCCGTGTTCGACACGCGCCAGGTTCCCACCTCCCCCTCCGCCGAGGACCTGGCCTTCCTGGAGGAGGCCGACCTGATCCTCCTGGCCGGCGGCGACGTGGAGCGGGGGTGGCGCGCCTTCGAGGCCGGCGGCGTCAAGGACGCCGTGCTGCGCCGCTACTACGCCGGCGCCGTGCTGGTGGGCGTGTCCGCCGGGGCCGTGCAGCTGGGGCTGGTAGGGTGGCCGGACGAGGGTCCCACCGGGAGCGAGGACCTGGTGGACACCTTCAAGATCGTCCCCTACGTGATCGACGCGCACGCCGAGCGCGAGGAGTGGGAAAGCCTGGGGCGCGCGGTCAGGCTGCTGGGCGAGAGCGTGCAGGGGATCGGCGTCCCCACGGGCGGCGGCGTGATCTACCACCCCGACCACTCGCTGGAGGCCGTGCGGCACCCCTGCCACGAGGTGTCCGTGCGCGACGGCCGGACGGTGCGCAGCCTGATCTTCCCGGGCGAGGCCGCCCCGGGGACGGCCTGAGCGCATGCGCGTCTTCGCCGTCTCGGACCTGCACACCGACTTCGCCGAGAACCACGCCCTGGTGGAGGGGCTCCCGCGGGGCGAGTACGCCGCGGACGCCCTGATCGTCGCCGGCGACATCGCCGACTCGCTGGACCGCATCGAGGCCACGCTGGCGCTGCTCCGCGCCCGCTTCCGCGAGGTGTTCTTCGTCCCCGGCAACCACGAGCTGTGGGTGCGCGCCGAGACCGGCGACTCCGCCGACAAGTTCGAGCGCATCCTGCGCCTGTGCGACGTCATGGGCGTGCGGACGCGCCCCGTGCGGCTCCCCGCGGGGGTGTGGGTGGTGCCGCTCTTCGCCTGGTACGAGGCCGAGTTCGACTCGTACGGCGACGCCGAGTCCAAGGAGCTGGAGGCCTGGGCCGACTTCCACTTCTGCCGCTGGCCGGAGCGGGTGGGGCGCCCCTGCGAGTGGTTCCTGCGCATGAACGACCCGCACCTGCGCGACTACGACGCGCCCGTGGTGACCTTTTCGCACTTCCTCCCCCGCCGCGACCTGCTTCCACCGGCCAAGTACCTGCGCTTCCGGGGGTTGCCACAGGTCGCCGGGTGCGCGGAGCTGGACGCGCAGCTGCGCCGGGTGGGGTCGCGGACGCACGTCTTCGGGCACAGCCACATCGACTGCGACCGGGAGATCGAGGGTGTCCGGTACGTGCAGAACGCGCTGCGATACCCGCGGGACCGGTCGTCGCCGGGGTTTCCGATGACGCAGGTGTGGGGGGAAGGGCTGTGACGGCTTACCGCAACGGCAGGGTTGGGCGTGCCCCCGGCTGGCGCCGGGGTCGGGCTTCGGCTACGTAAGCGAGCAAACAACGCTCGCTAACGGAGTCGAGCCCCGGCGGAAACAGCCCCGCCGGGTCTCGCCCCTTCGGGCCGAAATCCCTCACGCGGGGTGGCGCTGGCGTCCGCTGGAGGAGCACACCACCGCCCCGCGGTTGCCCCCTGTCGGACGTGCGGGGCCCGGGCTACCTTGGGCAGCGATCAGCATAATTGGCGACGTCGTTTGTTCCCCACCCCAACACCAGGACGGAGGCTGCGATGTTCGAGAGACTCATCCGCACGGACGACCACCTGTCCCCGTTCTTCGTGCGCCTGGCGCTCGCCGTGGTGATCTGGCCGCACGGCGCGCAGAAGGTGCTGGGGTGGTGGCACGGGAACGGGCCCGCCAAGACCATCGAGTTCTTCGACATGGCGTGGGGGATTCCCTCTTTCGTCACCGTGCTGGTGATGCTGGCGGAGTTCGTGGGGCCGGTGCTCCTGCTGGCCGGGTTCATGGGGCGCTTCGCCGCGCTCGCCATCGGGCTGGTGATGGTGGGGGCCATCTACTTCGACACCGGCAAGTGGGGCTTCTTCATGAACTGGTACGGGCAGCCCCGCGGCGAGGGCTTCGAGTTCCACATCCTGGTGTTCGGCATGGTCGCCGCGCTCCTCGCGGGGGGGAGCGGGCGCTGGTCGGTGGACCGCGTGCTCACCCGCCGCGGGGGGTACGCGGAGCCGGGATACGCTCCCGGGGCGGCGGTCCGCTGACCATCCCGCCCACCCTCGGCGAGCTCGCCGCGCACCTGGAACGGGTGCTGGGGGCGGAGGAGATCGCCGGGATCGACC
>JBEVLE010000161.1:0-3751 GCA_040509335.1 Longimicrobiaceae bacterium
GACCCGGACGCCGGCCCCCTCGCCGCGGCGCTGGCGGGGGAGCGCGCGGCGCGGCTGCGCGCGGAGCGGGCGCTGCGCGAGCGCGAGCGGCAGGTGGAGCAGACGGAAAAGCTGGCGCAGCTGGGGAGCTGGAGCTGGGAGGTCGCCACCGACCGCATCGCCTGGTCGCCGGAGCAGCTGCGCATCCACGGGCTGGACGAGGCCACGGCGCCGCGCGACTTCGAGGCGTTCACGGCGGCGGTGCACCCGGAGGACCGCGGCCGGGTGCTGGCCGAATGCGAGAAGCTGCTCGCCACCGGGGAGGCGTTTTCCTTCGAGTACCGCATCGTCCGGCCGGACGGCGCCGTGCGCCGGCTGCACGCCCTGGGTCAGCTCCTCCCCGACGAGTCCGGAGCGCCGCTGCGCATGGTGGGCACCTCGCGCGACGTCACCGCGCGTCGCGCCGCCGAGGAGGCGCTGCGCGCCTCGGAGGCGAGCTACCGCACCATCTTCGACGGCTCCTCGGACGCCATCTGGGTGCACGACCTGGAAACGGGTGCCTTCCTGGACGTGAACCAGCGCGCCTGCCAGATGTACGGCTACACGGCCGAGGAAACGCGGGCGCTGGGGGTGGCGGGGCTGAGCTGGGGGGAGCCGCCCTTCACCGGCGCGGAGGGCCGCGCGTTCCTCCTGCGGGCGGCGGCGGGGGAGCCGCAGCGCTTCGAGTGGCTGGGGCGCCACAGCGACGGCTCGCCGGTGTGGGGCGAGGTGCAGCTGCGCCGGGTGAGCATCGGCGGGCAGGACCGCGTCCTCGCCACCGCGCGCGACATCGCCGACCGCAAGCGGGCCGAGGAGCTGCTCCGCCGCCAGAACGAGGAGCTGGAGGCGCGCGTCGCCGAGCGCACGGCGGAGCTGGCGGCCACCAACGAGGCGCTGGAGGAGGAGGTGGCGGAGCACGAGGCCGCCAAGCAGGAGCTGGTGGACCGCACGCAGGAGCTGGAAGGGATCTTCCAGGCGCTCCCGGACCTGTACTTCCGCATGCACGGCGACGGCGTCATCGAGGACTTCCGCGCCGGCTCCGGGGTGCTGGCGGCGCCCCCGGAGGAGTTCCTGGGGCGGCGGATGCAGGACGTGCTCCCCCCGGAGGTGGGCGCGCGGGTGGAGGAGGCGCTGGAGGAGGTGCGGCGCACCGGGGAGCTGGTGTGCATGGAGTACGCGCTGCCGCTGGACGTGGGGACGCGCGACTTCGAGGGGCGCGTGCTCCCCCTGGGCGACGGGCGGCTGATCGCGGTGGTGCGCGACATCACCGAGGCCAAGGAGGCGGAGCGCGCCCTGGTGGCCCGCGAGGAGCACTTCCGCGGGCTGATCGAGAACGGCCAGGACCTCATCGTCATCCTGGACGCGGAGGGGGTCACCACATACATCAGCCCCTCGGCGCCGCGGGTGGTGGGGTGGACGCCGGAGGAGCGCACCGGGCGCAGCTCGCTGGAGATGATCCACCCGGACGACCGCGCCCTCGCCGGGGAGCGGCGCCGGGAGGCGGCGGCGAGGCCGGGCACCCCCGTCCCCCTGGAGTTCCGCTACCGCCACCGCGACGGGCACTGGATCGTGCTGGAGGGGGTGGTCAAGTCGCTGCGGCCGGAGTCGGGGGCGGAGGGGTTCGTCTTCAACACCCGCGACGTCACCGCCCGCCGCCGCGCGGAGGAGGCGCTGCGCCAGAGCGAGGAGCACTTCCGCGCCCTGATCGAGAACGCGCACGACCTCATCTGCATCCTGGACCCGGCCGGTACCATGGCGTACCTGAGCCCGCCCACGCAGCGCATCCTGGGGACCGACCCGGAGGAGCTGATGGGGCGCAGCGCCTTCACCTACATCCACTCCGAGGACCGCGCTGCGGTGGCGGCGGAGCTGGGGCGCATCCTGCGCGAGCCGGGGCTCACCGGCTACGCGGAGTACCGCTTCCGCCACGCGGACGGGAGCTGGCGCCTGCTGGAAGCGTTCGGGCGGCTGCTGAACCCGCTGGACCCGGAGGCGGGGGTGGTGGTGAACGCCCGCGACGTCACCGAGCGCAAGGCGGCGGAGGAGGCGCTGGCCCGCGCCAAGGAGGAGGCGGAGGACGCGAACCGCGCCAAGAGCGAGTTCCTGTCGCGCATGAGCCACGAGCTGCGCACCCCGCTCAACAGCATCCTGGGCTTCGCGCAGGTGCTGGACCGGGCGGGGATGGCGCCGGAGCACCACAAGTCGCTTCAGCACATCCTGCGCGCCGGGCGGCACCTGCTTCAGCTCATCAACGAGGTGCTGGAGATCGCGCGCATCGAGGCCGGGCGGCAGAGCCTGTCGCTGGAGCCGGTGCGGATCGGCGGGGTGCTGGCGGAGGCGGTGGGGCTGGTGCGCCCGCTGGCGGAGCAGTGGCGGGTGACGCTGGAGGACGCGCCGCGCGCCTTCGCCGGCGAGTACGTGCGCGCGGACCGGCAGCGGCTCACGCAGGTGCTCCTCAACCTGCTCACCAACGCCATCAAGTACAACCGGCCCGGGGGCCGGGTGCGGCTGGACTGCGCCTGGGTCCCCGCCGCGGACGGGGAGGCCCGCCTGGTGGTGCGGGTGGCGGACACCGGCCGCGGCATCCCCGCGGACCGCGCGGGCCAGCTGTTCACCCCGTTCGCCCGCCTGGGCGCCGAGCAGACGGAGATCGAGGGGACGGGGCTGGGGCTGGCGCTGTCGCAGCGGCTCACGGAGGCGATGGGCGGGGCGCTGACGCTGGAGGAGACGGGGCCGGAGGGGAGCGTGTTCCGGCTGGAGCTGCGCTCGGCGGACGACCCGCTGGAGCGGGTGGAGGAGGCGCGCCGCGCCGCGCCGGCGGAGGCGGCGCCGCACGCCCCGGCCACGCTGCTGTACGTGGAGGACAACCTGGCGAACCTGAGCCTGGTGGAGACCATCCTGCTGTCGCGGCCGGGGTGGCGCACGGTGCCGGCGCTCCAGGGGCGGCTGGGGGTGGAGCTGGCGCGCGAGCACCGGCCGGACCTGGTGCTGCTGGACCTTCACCTCCCCGACATCCCCGGCGAGGAGGTCCTGCGCCGCCTGCGCGCCGACGAGCGCACCGCGGGGATCCCGGTGGTGGTGATCAGCGCGGACGCCACGCACGCCATGGTGGACCGGCTGCGCGCCGCGGGGGCCGACGCCTACCTGACCAAGCCGCTGGACATCGACGAGTTCCTGGCGGCGGTGGAGCGCTTCCTCCCACGGGGCGGCCGATGACCCCGGACGCGCTGCGCGGCTGCACCGTCCTGCTGGTGGACGACGAGGAGGCCAACCTGGACCTGCTGGAGGCCTTCCTGCGCAGCGACGGCTACGCCTCGCTGGTGCGCACCTCGGACGCGCGGCGCGCGGTGCCGCTGCTGGAGGAGCACGGGGCGGACCTAGTTCTGCTGGACCTGCACATGCCCCACCGCAGCGGCTTCCAGGTGCTGGAGGAGGTGCGCGCCCGCACCGCGCCGGGGGAGTACCTGCCGGTGCTGGTGCTCACCGCGGACGCCACCGCGGACGCCAAGGAGCGGGCGCTCTCGGGCGGGGCGAACGATTTCCTGATCAAGCCGCTCTTCGGGACGGAGGTGCTGCTGCGCGTGCGCAACCTGCTGGAAACCCGCGAGCTGTACCTGCGCCAGCGCCAGGCCCGCGAATCCGCCGAGCAGGCGCAGCGCCGGGCCGCGTTCCTGGTGGAGGCGGGCCGCGTGCTCGCCTCGTCGTCCGACACCAGCACCACGCTGGCGCAGCT
>JBEVLE010000162.1:0-4845 GCA_040509335.1 Longimicrobiaceae bacterium
TCGAGGTGCTCTCGCTCCGCATCCGAGAGGAGAACGACGTTGGGACTCGATCGCGGCATGTCCACCTCCTTTCGGACGATGAATATAGCCGCCGACGACGCATACGTCCCGATATTTGCGTGCACGTGTACTAAGCGAGCCGGGTGGGGGGCCTCCCCGCGGACGCCAGCACGAGCCCCGCGTGAGGGATTTCGGCCCGAAGGGGCGAGACCGCGCGGCTGTTTGCGCGGGCTCGACTCCGTTGCAAACGGTAGTATCGTTTGCTACGGAGCCGAAGCCCGACCCCGGCGCCAGCCGGGGACACGCCCTACCCGGCAGTTCAGGCAGTGGAAGTCGTCACGACCCGCCCTTGCCGAACATCCCGCCCAGCCCGCCCGCGACGTCCCCCAGGTCGGGCATCCCGCCGCCCCCTGCCCCGCCGCCCCCCTCCACCAGCCGCTTCAGGTTCCCGCCGATGGGCGGGGGAAGCCGGCCGTCCAGAAAGCTGACCGCGGCGAGCGCGGCCGTGCGGGCCTTGTCCTCCGGGATCCCTGCCCGATCGGAGATCTGCTGCACCAGCTCGTCGATCATCGCCATCACGTCCTCCGCTGCCCGTCGTGGAAAGGAGCCCTTCCTCGGCGAAAAGTCGCGGCAAGGAGCGGTCCACGCCTTCGCGGGCCCGTGCCTTCAGTGCCCAACGGGGCCGGCGCTCAGCCGCAGCCCCACGATCCCGGCGATCACCAGCGCGATGCTCGCCAGGCGCAGCGTGCTCGCCGGCTCGCGGAAGAGCACGATGCCGAGCGCCGCCGCGCCCACCGCCCCGATCCCGGTCCACACCGCGTAGCCGGTGCCGATGGGGATGGTGCGCAGCGCCTGCGAGAGCAGCGCGAGGCTGGCGACCATCGCCGCCGCCGTGCCCACGCTGGGCCACGGACGCGTGAAGCCCTCGGTGTACTTGAGCCCGATGGCCCAGGCCACCTCCAGCAGCCCGGCGAGAAAAAGGTAGGTCCACGCCATCCGTACGACCCCGGTCTGGTGACTGGCCCGGGCGCCCGGCCTACCCGGAGCGCTCCGCGAGGTAGCGCGCGAGCGCCGCGTCCTCGTCGCGAAGCGGATCCTGGGCGGCGGAGGCGGCGGGCGCCGGCGCGAGCGCGGCCTTCATCGCCGCCAGCACGGCGGCGAGCAGGAGCAGCGAGCCCGCGAGCCGGACGCCCTGCGCGATCGCCCGGTCGCTGTCCAGCAGCCCGAGCGTGCCCAGCAGGTACGCCCAGTCGTGCTGCGTGCCGTCTCCGCCCACCAGCGGGAGCTCGCGCGCCCGCGCGTCGGCCAGGTAGCGCGCGACGTTGAACAGGCTCTCCCCCAGCCACGCCAGCGATACCGCCGCCGCAAACGGCTGCCTCGCGCGGCCGAAGTGGACCGCGAAGGCGAGCGGAAAGAGCAGCTGCATCAGCGTGCCGCCCAGCGCGGTCACGAACTCGCCGAAGAAGCCGAAGACGGGGTGCCCCGCCTCGTGCAGCAGCAGGTTGACCCCGTCGACGAAGCGCCACGCGTCGGGATCGCGCACGATGGACACGGCCCACGCGCCGAGCACGACGACGCCGGCCCAGCGGAGCGGCCGCGAAGCGGCGGGCGAGAGCGGAGGATTCAATGGAGGAGCCGAAGCGGGAGGAAGCCGAGGACGCAAAAGGGGTTTGTTCCCACAAGATGTCGCGGAGGGAGACTCACGCGGCAGTTTGCGTGAGGCTCCCGCAGCCGGAGCGGAGACAGCGGGGCAGTTTCCGCTGGCTCCGCGACCCGCGCAGGAAACAGGCCGGCAGTTTGGCCTGGTTCCGGAGCGGTCCCAAAGACGCAGACAAAATTCAGTGCGCGTGACCGCCTCCCGTCATGTCGTGCTCGACCATGGCCGCCATGCGCGCCCGCTGCTCCGGGGTGAGCGCCGCGTCCCGCGCCCGCACGAACCCCCGCCACGCATCCGCCGCCGCCGCGTTCAGCCGCTCCCGGTCCGCCCCCGCCGCCCGCTCCCGCCGCACCGCCACGGCCGCCGCCTCGCACGCCCGCCGCACCTCGCGCTCCACCGCGCGCCCCGGCCGCGCCAGCAGCTTCACCCGCCCGGTCTCCTGCCCGCACGTGGCCGGGTCCAGCAGCGCCACCCCCCACGCCGCGTCCACGCCGCCGCCGTCCGCGAACGCCGCCGGCAGCCCCGCGCGCAGGTACGGGAGCGCCGTGTGCTCCTGCGCGAACATCCCCCGCGGGTTGTCCAGCCACACCCAGGCGTGCACCATGGTCAGCCGCGTGCGCCCGTCCCCCGCCCCCGCCTTTCCGCTCCGGATCCGCCGCTCCGACACCCAGCGCAGCACCGGCCGGTCCTCGGTGAGCGCGCGGGCGATGCGGACCACGTCGTGCGCGTGCCACCGGTCCTCGTCCCCCGCGAACCCCGCCGGGAGCGGCTCGCCCGGCCGCCGGTACACCGTGTAGGCCACCCCCACCAGCACCCGCTCCCCGCCGACCGTGGCGTACTGGAGCGTGGAGGGGCGCGCCAGGTCGAGCGGGCGCCGCACCCGGTCGGGGTGGTACCAGTGCTCGCCCATCAGCGCGCCCTCCCGGCCGAACCGCCGGAAGCCGTCCCGCTCCGCGGCGCGGGGGTCGCGGTAGCGGGCGGTGGCGGCGCGCACCGCCTCCACCTCGCGGGCCAGCGCGGAGGCGGGGGCCGGCCGCGCGTCCGGGACCGGAGCCGCGGCGGCGCCGTGCTGCGGGTGCTGGGCGGCGAGCGGGGCGGCGGGGGCGGACGCCAGCAGCAGGGCGGCCGCGAGGGCGAGGCGCTTCATGGGGCGTGTCCTTCCTCCCGGGGTGGGCGGGCGGGAGCGCCCGGCGCGTCCGGGCGCCCCGCTACTGGTACACCCGGCGCGGCCGGATCGTTTGGCTACTTCGCCTCGGGGTTCTCGATCAGGTGGAGCATCGCCACGCGCTCCCGGTGTGCGCCGATGACCAGCTCGAACTGGTACGTCCCCTCCGCGGGAAAGACCACGTCGTCCAGCCCCATCACCAGGCGCGTCTGCTGGGGCGGCTCCATGGGGCGGGGGACGCCCACCTCGGTGTGCCCGTTGATGGTGCCCACCGGCGCCGCGGCGGGGTCCAGCAGGTCGATCTTGAAGTCCACGCGCCCCGCCTCCTCCGCGTTCCACTCCATCGCCACCACCAGCGTCATGCGGTCCTGCCGCGCGGGGAAGCCGGGGGCGAAAAGGTGGTGGAAGACGCCGTGGAGGTCCACCCGCCCGTCCGGGCGCATGGAGGCATCCTCGCAGAGCAGCGCGTACATAACCTTCACGGTCACTCCCTGTGTCTTTTTGTCCCCGTGTATGGCGGCCGGGCGCCCCGGCCGGAAAGCGCGGAATGATAGCCGCGCGCGGGGTGGCGGGCAACGCGCGGCCCGCGCTCGCGCCCGGGGCGGGCGCGCTGTACCTTCGTGGCGCTCCGGAGCCCCGGCCCGCGCCGGCGGCGTCCCGTCCACGGCGGCGGCGACGGCTCCCGGACCCGACACGACCCACGCGCACTCGCATGACGCACCCCATCGCGGTCCGCCGCGCCGAAGAGCTCCGGCCCCGCCCCTCCGAGGACTCGCTGGGCTTCGGGCGCCACTTCACCGACCACATGTTCCGCATGGACTACACGTCCGGGCGGGGGTGGCACGGCGCGCGGGTGGAGCCGTACGCCCCGCTCGCCCTGGACCCGGCCGCCGGCGTCCTGCACTACGGGCAGACCGTGTTCGAGGGGCTCAAGGTGTTCCGCGGCGGCGACGGCGTCGTGCGCGCCTTCCGCATCGACGACCACTGCCGCCGCCTCGCCGCGAGCGCGGCGCGCGTGTGCATCCCCCCCGCGGACCCCACCGCGGTGCGCGCGGGGATCGCCGCCGTGGTGCGCGAGGACCTGGAGTGGGTGCCTGCCGCGGCGGGGACCTCGCTGTACGTGCGGCCCACCATCATCGCCACCGAGGGGTTCCTGGGGGTGCGCCCCGCCGCCGAGTACGCGTGCTTCGTCATCCTCACCCCGGTGGGCGGGTACTTCGCCGCCGGGGTGGCGCCGGTGCGCATCTGGGTGGAGGAGCACCACATCCGCGCGGCCCCCGGCGGGCTGGGCGCCGCCAAGACGGGAGCCAACTACGCCGCCAGCCTCGCCGCCGCCGTGGAGGCGCGGGAGCGCGGCTACGCGCAGGTGCTCTGGCTGGACGCGTGCGAGCGGCGCTGGCTGGAGGAGGTGGGGACCATGAACCTGTTCGTGCGCATCGGCGACGAGGTGGTCACGCCGCCGCTGGGCGACACGCTGCTGGCCGGCATCACCCGCGACAGCGTGCTGGTCCTGCTCCGCGACTGGGGCGTCCCGGTCAGCGAGCGGCCGCTTTCCGTGGACGAGCTCCGCGAGGCGCACCGCCGCGGCGAGCTGCGCGAGGCGTTCGGCACCGGCACCGCCGCGGTGATCTCGCCCGTGGGGGCGTTCGGCTTCGCGGACGGCGAGCTCCAGGTGGGCGACGGCGGGGTGGGCGAGCTGTCGCAGCGCCTGTACGACGCCATCACCGGCATCCAGTTCGGGAGCGTTCCCGACCGCTTCGGGTGGATGACGCCCATCGTCTGATCTTTACCGAATGAACTGCGGGGTCGGGCGTGCCCCCGGCTGGCGCCGGGTCGGGCTTCGGCTCCGTAAGCCCGCAAACAACGCGGGCTAACGGAGTCGAGCCCCGGCGGAAACAGCCCCGCCGGGTCTCGCCCCTTCGGGCCGAAATCCCTCACGCGGGGCTGGTGCTGGCGTCCGCGGGAGGCCCCCACCCGGCGCTTCGCGCCACCCTCCCCCGTTCCGGAGGAGGGGAATCTCCAC
>JBEVLE010000163.1:0-5989 GCA_040509335.1 Longimicrobiaceae bacterium
CGGAAGAGCTACGAGGCACCGCTGGGGGAGGTAGAGACGGCGCTGGCCGGGATCTGGGCCGAAGTGCTGGGCGTGGAGCGGGTAGGGCGGTGGGACCACTTCTTCGAGCTGGGCGGCCACTCGCTGCTGGCGATCCGGCTGATCGAGGGGATGCGCCGCGCGGGGCTGTACGTGGAGGTGCGGGCCCTGTTCACCACGCCGGTGCTGGCCGAGCTGGCCCAGGCCGTGGGCGGCGCGTCCTCGGAGGTGGAGGTTCCCGCGAACGCGATCCCGGAGGGCTGCGAGTCCATCACGCCGGAGATGCTGCCGCTGGTGGAGCTCACGCAGGCGGAGATCGACGGGATCGTGGCGGGAGTGCCGGGCGGATCCGCGAACGTGCAGGACATCTACCCGCTGGCCCCGCTGCAGGAGGGGATCCTCTTCCACCACCTGATGGAGGAGGAGGGGGACCCGTACCTGCAGTCCAACGTGACCGAGTTCGAGACCCGAGCGAGCCTGGAGCAGTACCTGGCGGCGATGCAGGCGGTGATCGACCGCCACGACATCCTGCGCACGGCCATGGCCTGGGAGGGGCTGCGCGAGCCGGTGCAGGTCGTGTGGCGTCGCGCGCCGCTGCCGGTGGAGGAGGTGGAGCTGGAGGCGGGCCCCGGGGCGGCCGAGCAGCTGTGGCGGCGCCATGATCCCCGGCGGCACCGGATGGAGCTGACGCGGGCGCCGCTGCGGCGGGCGTGCATCGCCGAGGACCGCGCGCGCGGCCGGTGGCTGCTGCTGATGCTCACGCACCACCTGACGAGCGACCACGAGTCGCGGGAGGTGCAGCAGGAGGAGATCTCGGCGCACCTGCTGGGGCACGAGTCGCAGCTGCCGGCGCCGCTGCCCTTCCGCGGCTTCGTGGCGCAGGCGCGGCTGGGCGTGAGCCGTGCGGAGCACGAGCGGTTCTTCCGCGGGCTGCTGGGCGACGTGGACGAGCCGACGGCGCCGTTCGGGCTGCTGGACGTGCGCGGCGACGGGTCCGGGATCGAGCAGGCGGCGCTGGACGTGGACGGGGGGCTCGCGGCCAGGCTGCGGGAGCGCGCGCGGGCGCTGGGGGTGAGCGCGGCGACGGTGTGCCACGTGGCCTGGGCGCAGGTGCTGGCGCGGGCGTCGGGGCGCGACGACGTGGTCTTCGGCACGGTGCTGTTCGGCCGCATGCAGGGGGGCGAGGGCGCCGACCGCGTGATCGGCCCCTTCATCAACACGCTCCCCATCCGCGTCCGGGTCGGCGGCGTGGCGGCGGAGGAGGGCGTGCGGGAAACGCACGCACTCCTCGCGAAGCTGCTGCGCCACGAGCACGCCTCGCTGGTGCTGGCGCAGCGGTGCAGCGCGGTGGACGCGTCCGCTCCGCTCTTCACCTCGCTGCTGAACTACCGGTACATCAAGCCGGGCGCGCCCCCGCGCGATTCCGCGGCCGCGGCTCCTCCCGCCGGAACCAGGATCCAGGACGCGGAGCGGTCGAACTACCCGCTGACGCTGTCGGTGGACGACCTGGGCGAGGGGTTCCTGCTCGCGGCGCAGGCACCGGCTTCGGTCCAGCCGCTGCGGGTGTGCGCGATGATGCACGCCGCGCTGGAATCGCTGGTGCGGGCGCTGGAGACCGCGCCCGGGGCCGTGCTGGGCGGGCTCGGCGTGCTTCCCGGAGGGGAGCGGCGGCGGGTGCTGGAGGAGTGGAACGCGACGGCAGCGGAGTACCCGGCGGACCGGTGCGTCCACGAGCTGTTCCAGGCGCAGGCGGAGCGCACGCCCGGCGCGGTCGCGGTGGTCCACGACGACCGCTCGCTGACCTACGCGGAGCTGAACGCGCGGGCCAACCGGCTGGCCCACCACCTCCGCGCGCTCGGCGTGGGGCCGGACGCGCGCGTGGCGATCCTGATGCCGCGCTCCGTCGAGCTGGTCGTGTCCGAGCTGGCCATCCTCAAGGCCGGCGCGGCGTACGTGCCCATCGACCCCTCGTTCCCGGCCGGGCGCGTCGCGTTCATGCTCGCCGACAGCGGGTCCCGCCTCGTGCTCGGCCGCGCGGGCGCCGACCTGCCCGTGCCCGCCGGGGTGGAGCGGGTCGACGTGGACGCGCTCCCCGAGGGCGCCCGCCACGATCCCCGGGTGCCGCTCCCCGGCGGCGCCGCTGCGTACGTGATGTACACCTCCGGCTCCACGGGCGAGCCCAAGGGGGTGGTGGTGCCGCACCGCGCCGTCGCGCGGCTGGTGATCCACAACGGGTACGCGGACTTCGGGCCGGACGACCGGGTGGCGTTCGCGGCCAACCCGGCCTTCGACGCGTCCACGCTTGAGGTGTGGGCGCCGCTGCTGAACGGCGGGCGCATCGTGGTCGTCGACCCGGAGGTGCTGCTGGAGCCGCGGCGCTTCGCGGCAGCGCTGGCGCGGCACGGGGTGGACGTGCTGTGGATGTCGGTGGGGCTGTTCAACCGGTACGCGGACGAGCTCCAGGCCGAGATCCCGCGCCTGCGCTACCTGATCGTCGGGGGCGACGCGCTCGACCCGCGGACCATCGCGCGCGTGCTGGAGGGCCATGCGCCGCGGCACCTGCTCAACGGCTACGGTCCCACCGAAACGACCACGTTCGCCCTCACGCACGAGGTGACGGACGTGGACGTGGAGGAGGGCGCGCGGAGCATCCCGCTGGGGCGTCCGATCGCGAACGCGCGCGTCTACGTACTGGACGCGCACGGGGAGCCGGTGCCGGTGGGGGTGACCGGGGAGCTGTACATCGGGGGGGCGGGGGTGGCGCTGGGGTACCAGAACCGGCCGGGGCTGACGGCGGAGCGCTTCGTTCCCGAACCGTTCGGCGGGGAGGCGCGCGGCGGTGCGCGGATGTACCGGACGGGAGACCTGGGACGGTGGCTGCCGGACGGCACCATCGAGTTCCAGGGGCGCAACGACCACCAGGTCAAGGTGCGCGGCTTCCGGATCGAGCCGGGGGAGATCGAGGCGCGGCTCCTGGCGCACCCGGAGGTGCGGGAGGCGGCCGTGCTGGCCCGGGAGGACGCCCCGGGAGACCGGCGGCTGGTGGCGTACTACGTGGCGGAGGCGGCGGTGGAGGCGGAGGAGCTGCATGCTCACCTGTCGGAGCGGCTGCCGGAGTACATGGTGCCGGCGGCGTACGTGCGGCTGGCCGGGCTTCCCCTGACCCCCAACGGCAAGGTGGACCGCAGGGCGCTGCCGGCGCCGGAGGGGAGCTCGTACGCCACGCGCGAGTACGAGGCGCCCCGCACCGCGGTGGAGGAGGTGCTGGCGGGGATCTGGGCGGAGGTGCTGGGCCGGGACCGGGTGGGAGTCCACGACAGCTTCTTCGACCTGGGGGGGCACTCGCTGCTGATCATGCGCCTGCTCGCCGGGATCCAGGCCACGTTCGACCTGGAGATCTCGATCCGCACCGTGTTCTCGATGCCGACGCTGGAAGCCATGGCGGGGGAGATCGAGCGCAGGATCTATGAAGACGTAGCCGCCATGTCCGAACTCGAGGCCG
Organism: Longimicrobiaceae bacterium; assembly: GCA_040509335.1. Classification (GTDB taxonomy): domain Bacteria; phylum Gemmatimonadota; class Gemmatimonadetes; order Longimicrobiales; family Longimicrobiaceae; genus JAFAYN01. The sequence continues at coordinate 3,521 of JBEVLE010000163.1, forward strand.
AGCAGCTGGCCGAGTCCAACCCCGTTGCAGGAGTCTGAGATGGCCTCGGAACCGACGGTCGAGCTTCCGCGCCCGGAGCTTTCCGCCGCCAAGCGCGCGCTCATCGAGGCGAGGCTCAGGGGGCAGGTCCGCTCCTCGGGCATCGTCCCCCGCGCCGGCCGCGACGGCGCCCCGCTCTCGTTCGCACAGGAGCGGCTCTGGCTCATCGACCGGCTGGAGCCGGGGAGCGCCGTCTACAACATCTCGCTGGCACGGCGCCTGAGGGGTGCGCTGGACGTGGCGGCGCTGGAGCGGACGCTGGGCGAGATCGTCCGGCGCCACGAGGCGCTGCGCACCACCTTCCGGGAGGTGGATGGCGCTCCGGTGCAGGTGATCGCGCCGTTCGGCGGCTTCACGCTCCAGCTCGACGATCTCTCCGGGCTGGCGGGCGCGGACCGCGAGGCGGAGGTCAGGCGCCGTGCCACGGAGGAGGCGGAGCTGCCGTTCGACCTCGCGGCGGGGCCGCTCTTCCGCGCGGCGCTGCTGCGGCTGGACGAGACGAGCCACGTGCTGCTGCTCTCGATGCACCACGTCGTCAGCGACGGCTGGAGCATGGGGGTGTTCTTCCGCGAGCTGTCGGCGCTGTACGAGGCGTACCGCGAGGGCCGGGAGTCGCCGCTGCCGGAGCTGGCGGTGCAGTACGCCGACTACGCGGTGTGGCAGCGCGGGCACCTGCGGGGCGAGATGCTGGAGCGGCAGATCTCGTACTGGAAGAAGCGGCTCGCGGACGCACCCGCGCTGGTGGAGCTGCCCACGGACCGCCCCCGTCCGGCCGTGCAGACGTTCCGGGGAGCGCACGAGCGGATCGAGCTTCCCGGCGAGCTGCTGGAGCGGCTCCGGGCGCTGTGCCGGAGCGAGAGAGCGACGCTGTACATGGCGGTGCTGGCCGCCTTCCAGGTGCTGCTGTCCAGGTACAGCGGGAGCGAGGACGTCGTCGTGGGGAGCCCCATCGCGGGGCGGACGAGAACCGAGGTGGCGGGGCTGATCGGCTTCTTCGTCAACACGCTGGTGCTGCGGACCGACCTTTCGGGAGACCCGAGCTTCCGGGAGGTGCTGGGGCGGGTGCGGGAGGTGACGCTGGGGGCGTACGAGCACCAGGAGCTTCCCTTCGAGAAGCTGGTTGCCGAGCTGCATCCGGAGCGCTCCCTGAGCCACTCTCCGCTCTTCCAGGTGTCGTTCGCGCTGGAAGACGCGGAGGAAACGGGAACCGGCGTGGCAGGGCTGAGCACCGAAGGGGTCGGAGCGGATTTCTCCTTCGCCAAGTTCGACCTGACGCTGACCGTGGTGGCGGGGGGGCGAGACCCGCGCGGCGAGCTGTCGTACAGCACCGACCTGTTCGAGCGCGGCACGATCGTGCGGATGCTCGGCCACCTGGGGCGGGTGCTGGAGCAGGTCGCCGCGAATGCCGACGTGCGGCTCTCCGGGCTGAGGCTGCTCGGGGAGGAGGAGCGCGCGCTCGTGGTGGAGGAGTGGAGCGGCGGGGGCGGACAGGCCGCCTCCACCCGCCCCGTCCACGAGCTGTTCGCCGGGCAGGCGGCCCGCACGCCGGACGCGGCCGCGCTGACGTTCGGGAGCGGGTCCGTCACCTACGCGGAGCTGGACCGCCGCTCGGACGCCCTGGCGCGCCGCCTTGCCGCGCTCGGCGTCGGCCCGGAGGCGCGCGTGGGGATCTGCGTGGAGCGCTCGCCGGAGATGGTGGTGGGCCTCCTCGCCGTCCTCAAGGCCGGGGGCGCCTACGTTCCCCTCGACCCCGCCTACCCCGCCGAGCGCCTGGCCTTCATGCTGGCCGACTCGGGTGCGCGGGTGCTGCTGACGCAGGAGCGCCTGCGCGGCCGCCTCCCGGAGTGCGAGATCGAGCGGGTCGTGCTGGACGGGGAGGTCGCGGGGGACGGCGACGCGCCGCTGCCGGCCGACGTTTCCGCCGAGAGCCTGGCCTACGTCATCTACACCTCCGGCTCCACCGGCCTCCCCAAGGGCACGGAGGTCCCGCACCGCGCCATCCCCGGCTTCTTCCGGGGCGCCGACTACGCCCGCTTCGACGAGGGCACGGTCACCCTCCAGCACTCCTCCACGTCGTGGGACGCGCTGACGCTGGAGCTGTGGCCGGCGCTCCTGTCCGGCGGGCGCTGCGTCCTGCTCCCGGCGCAGGCCTCCGAGCCCGCGCTGCTGGGCGAGCAGGTGCGCGCGCACGGGGTGAACACCCTCTGGCTGACCGCGGCGTACTTCAACCTGATCGTCGACACCGCGCCGGAAGTCCTCCAGGGAGTCGCGCAGGTGATGATCGGCGGCGAGGCGGCGAGCGCGCCGCACGTCCGGCGCGCGCTGGAGCTGCACCCGGGGCTGCGCCTGGTCAACGGGTACGGCCCCAGCGAGTGCACCGTCTTCGCCTCCTGCTGGCCGGTCCCGGCGGGCTTCGACGCGCCCGTGGTG
>JBEVLE010000164.1:0-12968 GCA_040509335.1 Longimicrobiaceae bacterium
CGGGCGTGGTGCCCGGGCGGCGGCGGGTCGGCGGTTCCCCGGCCGCGGCCGGGCGGTCAGGGGTAGGGGTTGCAGGTGCAGATGAACCCCGGAGGGCAGTAGCAGTCCGGGACGTTGGTGGCGACCACCTTCACCAGCGCCGTCGCGCGCGCCACGCCGATCGCGGCGGTGATCGTCGTTTCCCCGGACACCATGACGGACGACGCGGTCACCCGCGCGCTGCGGGAGGTGGTCGCCGCGACGGTGGCGACGCCCGTGCTGCTGCTCGTCCAGACGATGTTACCGTCGGTCACCGTGTTCCCCGCCTGGTCGAAGACGGTGCCGGCGAGCGTCGCCGTCCCGCTGGGAGCGAGCGTCGCGGCGTCCGGGCTCAGGGTGGTCCGGTAGGGGTCTCCCGGGTACACGGTGAAGAGGTACTCCCCACTCAGCCCGGCATAGCTCACCTTGAGCGACGCCTGGCCGACGAGCTTCCCGCGGAGGTTCTGTCCCCGCCCCGTCGAGTTGGGGGATTCCAGGGACGCGATCGCCGGGTTGGTGACGGACCAGGTCACGCCGCCCGTGATGGTGACCTCGCAATCATAACGATCCCAGGCCCTGAGCTGGAAGTTCGCGATTGTGCCGCTCTTGATGCGGCCGCCGAGGTCGAAGTCGTTCATCCCGAGCCGCACCGGGACGTAGTCGCAGGTGACGGCCTTGTAGACGTTCCCGGTGCGGGTATCGTCGTTCGTGATCGACAGGCTCGGAGCCCCGGCGGCGGTGGGCGTGCCCGCGTCCCCGCACGCCCCGAGGAGGGCGAGCGCGAGGGCGGGGAGGAACCGGCGGAGCACGGTCGAGGTGGTACGTGAGGGCTGCATGGGATCTCCTGCGATGGGGTAGGACCTGGAAGCCACGCCGCACCCGCCGCGACGCGCCTCCAAGCTTGCCCCATCCGCCTGCCGCGACAATCGATTGCGGGCGAGCCGCCGGGTTCCGGGGGCGAAACGCACGTTTCCCAGGGCGGACGAAAAAGAGGCAGCCGCCGCCCGGATGCACCGGACGGCGGCTGGAGCCCGCGTGAGGGATTTCGGCCCGGAGGGGCGAGACCCCGCGGGCAGTTTCGCGGGGGCTCGACTCCGTTAGCGAGCGTTGTTTGCTCGCTTACGGAGCCGAAGCCCGACCCCGGCGCAGCCGGGGGCACGCCCGAACCGGCCGTTCAAAGCCGTTCCGCCGTAAAGCAAGTCAGCCGAACGAGCTCCCCCCGTAGTGCGGCACCAGGAACGGGTTCGCCACCCGCTCGAACCCCACGGTGGTCTCCGGCCCGTGCCCGGAGTACAGCGCCGTCTCGTCCGGGAGCGTGAGCACCTGCTCGCGGATGGACTTCATCAGCGTCTGGAAGTCGCCGCCCGGCAGGTCCGTGCGCCCGATGGAGCCGCGGAACACCACGTCGCCCACCAGCGCGTACCCCTCGCCCACCAGCGTGACGTGCCCCGGCGCGTGCCCCGGCGTGTAGCGCACCTGCAGCTCGCACTCGCCGAAGCGCACCGGCTCCCCCGGCTCCAGGTAGCCGTCCGCGGGGGGCGGGGTCTCGGCGAACACCCCGAACATCTGCGCCTGCTGCGGCGCCGCGGCGTACATGGCCTCGGCGTCGCGGTGCAGGAGCACCGGCGCCGCCGTTTCCCGCTTGGCGCGCGCCACGCCGTCCACGTGGTCCAGGTGCGTGTGGGTCAGCACGATCAGCTCGATCTGCATCCCCTGCCGCTTCGCCTCCGCCAGCGCTTCGGGGGTGGCGGCCCCGGGGTCCACCAGGATCGCCTTGCCCGTGCGCGTGCAGCCCACCAGGAACACGTTCTGGGCGAAGGGTCCGCCCGTGAAGCTGCGGACCGTGGCCTCGCCGCGGCCCATGTCAGCCACGGAGGGCCTCCAGCACCTCGTCCGCGCCGTGCGCCCCCGGCGCCGCGTACACGATGCGCCCGTGCGTGTCCACGAGGAAGGTGGCGCGCGCGATCCCGCCGTTCTCCTTGAGCGTCCCGTACGCCCGGGCGATCTCCCGGTCCGTGTCCAGGATCAGCGGAAAGTCCAGCTCGTACTTGTCGCGGAAGCGCCGGTGGCTGTCCATGCTCCCGTCGTTGACGCCGAAGCGCGCCACCCCCGCCGCCGCGTACTGCGCGCCCTCGTCGCGCGCCGTGCACATCTGCTTGGTGCACCCGGGCGTGTCGTCCTTGGGGTAGAACATCAATAACACCGACTGCTTCCCGCGGAAGTCGTGGAGGGAGACGGTGGCGCCGTCGGTGGTCTGCGCGGTGAAGTTGGGCGCGTCCGAGCCCGCGTTCAGAAGGGTGTCCGTGGCCGACATGTGCTCGCTCCGATCGGGGTGGTTTCGTGGGCCGGTCCCGCCCGGAACTATGGGGGCAGGAGCGGGGGATGGCAACCGACCGGCGGCGGTCCGCGCCCGCGGCCCCGCATGGTTCGCCGCTTGCGTGGACACGGCCCCGAACCCTGCGGCCAGACGGGCTCACCGCGGCACGCACCCGGACGGAAGAGGCGCACCCCAGCCCCATGCGCGACCAACGCGGACCCGTTACCGGCGAGTGGAGCGACCTCGCCTTCCTCAACTTCCGTGTCCACCCGGACCTCCTCGCCCCCCACCTCCCCGCCGGCACCGAGCCGGACCGGTGGCGGGGCGAGTGCTGGCTGAGCGTGGTGGGCGTGCACGTGCGCGACCTCCGCATCGGTGGCGCCCCCGCACCGCTGCACCGCGACTTCGCCCAGGTCAACCTCCGGCTGTGCGTGCGTCGCACCCTCCGCTCGCGCGCGGGCACCGAGGTGCGCCGGGGCGCCGTGCTGATGCGCGAGTTCGTCCCCCGCCCCGCGCTGGCCGCCGCGCCCGGGCTGGCGCGCGAGGAGCCGCTCCAGCCCGCCGTCCTGCGCCGCCGCACGCTCCCCGACGCGCACGCCGACGCCGGCGCGGTCGCCGAGTACGTGTGGGACGAGCTGATCCGCGGCGGCCGGCTGTTCGCCGAGGCCAAGGCGCCGCCCGAGCCGCTGCGGCCCGGCTCCTTCGAGGAATGGATCGCCGAGCGCTGCTGGGGCTACTCCGGCCGCCGGGGAGGGCCGGCCGCCGAGTACCGCCTGGAGCACCCGCGCTGGACCGTGAGGGCGGCCGCCCGCGCGCAGCTTTCCGGCAACCTGGCCGCCACCTTCGGCGAGGAGTTCGCCGACGTGCTGCACGGCGAGCCCGTTTCTTCGTTCCTGGCGAGCGGGTCCAGGGTGGTCGTGCACGCGCCGTCGCTGTTCTGAACTGCTTTTTGACGACGGATGGACGACAGGGTTCGGGCGTGCCCCCGGCTGGCGCCGGGGTCGGGCTTCGGCTCCGTAGCAGACGAAACAACCGTCTGCAACGGAGTCGAGCCCCGGCAAACTGCCGCCGGGTCTCGCCCCTTCGGGCCGAAATCCCTCACGCGGGGCTCGCGCTGGCGTCCGCGGGAGGCCCCCACCCGGCTCGCTCAGGCTCGCCACCCTCCCCCAATTCTGGGGGAGGGCTGGTCGCAGGTCGGGTTGTTGCCGTTGGGATCTGCGCCGGGAGGTCGGGGGAGGCGGCGCAGGAGGTGCGTTGTTCGAAGCCAGCGTGATCCCGCCCTCGCTCGGAGCGCGGGCGAGTTTCGCACCGACGGAGCAGCCGCCCCCGGCCGACCCCATACCCGGAGCCCGCCGGAGCGCCCCCGCGAATCCAGCCGGACCCTCCGGACCGGCTGGAAAGCAGCAGGGGCGGCCCCCACCTGTGGAAGCCGCCCCATCCTCGACCGACCCGCCGCGCCGTTCAGCCGCCCGACTCCGAAGAATCCGGCGCCTCCACAGCATCGTCTTCCGCCTCGTCCGGCCGCGCGATCTCCTCGCGCGTGTCCTGCACCTGCGTGAGGAGCCGGCGCGCGCGGGCCATCAGCGCCTCCACCTCGCGCTGCGTCTCCTGCATCTGCTCGAAGGCCGCCTGCCGGTGCTGCACCGCGCGGCGCAGCTCCGCCTCCAGCGTGCTCCACTCGTCCTGCTGAAAGGGCTCGCTCATGCGCTCGCTCTCGGGTCGTACGATGCTGCGGGGAATGCGACTTGCGTTTCCGGGCGCTCCCGGAGGCACAGCAGACGACACGGTGGCAAGGAGGCCGTTCATGGACCGCAGCGACGACATCCGCAGCACCGAGGACACCACCGCCAACCGCGAGCACGTGCAGAACGCGGAGGAGAACCGCGACGCCCTCGCCGCGCAGGCCGAGCGCACCCGCGCCACCACGCCCGCGGCGACCGGCATGCCCATCGCCGGCACCGGGATGGACAACGCCGGGGCCGTGCGCGCCGCCGCCGAGAACCGCGACGCGCTCGCCGAGGAGAACCGGCGGGTCGCCGCCACCACCCCGGACGACGTGCCCATGACCGGGCCCGACACCCGGCGGGAGGACCGGTGAGCCGCGGCGGCTAGCGCCGCGCGGCCGCGAAGGGAGGGCGGGTCAGCGCCCGGCGGCGACCCGCTCCCCCGTTTCCATCGCCGCAAGCTCCGGGTCCGACTGCGGCAGGCTCAGCAGGAAGCAGCTCCCCTCCCCCGTCGCCGACGACACCGTCAGCGATCCCCCCAGGAGCTCCGCCAGGCGCCGCGAGATCGGCAGCCCCAGCCCCGTGCCCTGCGTGCTGTGGGGCTGCTCCAGCTGCACGAACTCGTCGAAGATCTTTTCCTGGTCCTCCGGGGCGATCCCCTCCCCCTGGTCCACCACCTCCACCACCAGCCCCCCATCCTCGCGCCGCGCCGAGACCACCCGCACCGGCTTCCCGCCGCCGAACTTGATGGCGTTGGAAAGCAGGTTGAGGAGGATCTGGCGCACCCGCCGCGCGTCCGAGACGATGGTGAACGGCTTGCTCCGCGTTTCCAGCGCCAGCGGCACCCCGTGCTGCTCCGCGAAGGGGGCCACCGTCACGAACAGGTCCTGGATCAGCTCCGGGAAGCCCACCGACTCCAGCTGGAGCTCCATCTTCCCGGCCTCGATCTTGGACAGGTCCAGGATGTCGTTGACCAGCTCCAGCAGGTGGTTGGCCGCCTTGTGCGTCCGCTCGATGCTGTTGACCTGCTGGTCGTTGAGCGGGCCGTAGATGCGGTCCAGGAGGAGCGAGCTGTAGCCCAGGATCGCGTTGATGGGCGTGCGCAGCTCGTGGCTCATGTTGGCGTAGAAGCGGCTCCGCGCCCCCATGGCCCGCTCCAGCTCGATGGTGCGGCGGTTCAGCTCCTCGTTGAGGACCCGCAGCTCCTCCATGGTGTTCGCCAGCGACACCGCCTGCGCCCGCACCGCCTCCTCCGCCTGCCGCCGCTCCGAGATGTCGCGCAGGATCAGCGTGTACACCCGCTCGTTCCGCTGCACCAGCGACGAAAGCGAGAACTCCGCCGGGAAGTGCTCCCCGTCGCCGCGCACCCCCACCGCCTCGCGCACCGACGACTCGCTGGCGCGCCCGGCCACCGCCGCGCCGTTGCCGCGTCCGCGCGGGGGCTTGCCCGGGCTCAGGTCCAGCGCCGGGTGGAAGAAGCGGTCGATCGCCGTCCCCACCGCCTCCGCCATGCCGCAGCGGAAGACCCGCTCCGCCGCCGCGTTGAAGAGCGTGATCCGCCGGTCCCCGCCGAAGGTGACGATCGCCTCCAGCGCCGAGTCGACGATGTCCGCGTAGCGCGCCTCCGACTCCAGGAGCTGCGCCCGGTGCAGCAGCTCCGTCTCGCGCCTTTCGCCCTCGCGCAGCATCTCGTCCTGCTGGCGGAGCTGCACCGTCTTCAGGTACAGCTCCACGAACACCGCCACCTTGGAGCGGAGGATCGCCGGGTTGAAGGGCTTGAACATGTAGTCCACCGCCCCCGCCGAGTACCCCTCGAAAACGTACTCCTCCTCCTTGCTGATCGCCGTCAGGAAGATGATGGGCGTGGCGCGCGAGCGCTCGCGGGACTTGATCAGCTGGGCCGTCTCGAAGCCGTTCATCCCCGGCATCTGCACGTCCAGGAGGATCACCGCGAAGTCGTGCAGGAGCACCTGGCGGAGCGCCTCCTGCCCCGAGGTGGCGCGGACCAGCTCGTGCCCCAGCGGCTGGAGGATCGCCTCCAGCGCCACCAGGTTCTCCATGCGGTCGTCCACCATCAGGATCATGGCGCCGGACTGCGGGGTGTCGGCCATCAGCGCTTCTCCCTCGGGCGGGCCGGGGACGATTGCAGGGTGAGGAGGCGCGCCGCGATCCCTTCCAGCGTCAGCACCTCCGCCTCGGGGACCGCGCGCAACGCCGCGGCGGGCATCACCTTCACCTCCGCGGTGGCCGGGTCCTGGACCAGCGCCGTCCCGCCGCGGTCCACGATCCGGCGCAGGCCGCGGGCCCCGTCGTGGTTGGCGCCGGTGAGCACCACGCCCACCGCGCGGGCGCCGTAGGCGTCGGCGGCGCTCTCGAAGGCCACGTCGATGGACGGGCGGCTGTACATCTCGGGCGCGTCGGTGGAAAGGGAGAAGTACCCCGGCTCCAGCAGCGTGTGGTAGTCCGGGGGGGCCAGGTACACGTTGCCCGGCTCGGCCGACGCCTTGTCCGTCACCTCCTGGATCGCCAGCGGGGTGCAGTCCTGCAGCACCTCGCAGAGCGCGTCCGAGTCCTTGCTGCGGTGCTGCACCACCACGACGGCCATCCGGAAGTCGCCCGGGAGCCCGCCCAGCAGCGTGCACACCGCGTCCAGCCCCCCCGCGGAAACCCCCACCATCACGATCTCGCGCGCCACTAGACCACCTTCCGGTAGATCTTCTCGCGCTGGTTGATCGCCTCGTAGCACTCCTCGTACTTGGAGAACTTGAGCGATTCCTTGCTCCCCAGCGCCAGGATCCCGTAGGTGGGAAGGCTCTCGTAGAACAGCTCGTGCACCCGGTTCTGCAGCGACCGGTCGAAGTAGATCATCACGTTCCGGCAGAGGATCACGTTGAACTCGCTGAACGAGCGGTCCGTCACCAGGTTGTGCTGCGCGAACACCACGTTCTCCCGCAGGGCTGGCGAGAACAGCGCCCCGCCGTACGCCGCGGTGTAGTACTCCGAAAAGGAGCGCGTGCCGCCCGCCCGCAGGTAGTTCTGCGTGTACTCCTGCATCTTTTCCAGCGGGAAGATCCCCGCCCGCGCCTCCGCAAGCACCACCTCGTTGATGTCGGTGGCGTACACCCGGGACCGCTCCAGCAGCCCCTCCTCCTTGAGGAGGATCGCCATGGAGTACACCTCCTCCCCCGTCGAGCACCCGGCGTGCCACACCCGGATGAACGGGTAGGTGCGCAGCAGCGGCACCACCTCCGCGCGGAACGCCCGGTAGAAGTTGGGGTCGCGGAACATGGAGGTGACGTTGACCGAAAGGTCCAGGAGCATCCGCTCCATCGCGCTCCGGTCGTGCAGCACCCGCTCCTGCAGCCCGCTCACCGTGGAGAGCCCCTCCGCCCGGATCCGCTTCCACAGCCGCCGCCGCAGCGATGCGTAGGCGTACGAGCGGAAGTCGAAGCCGTAGTGGCGGAAGATCCCCTCCAGCAGGATCTCGATCTCCACCCGCTCCAGCTCCGGGGAGTAGCTTTCCGGGGCCGTGGGCAGCCCACCCGCCGCGTTCATGCGCCGGTCACGAGTACAGCCACACGCGCAGGAGCGAGAGCAGCTGCTCGGTGTCCACCGGCTTGGTGATGTAGTCCGAGGCCCCCGCCGCCAGCGTCTTTTCGCGGTCGCCCTTCATCGCCTTCGCCGTCACGGCGATGATGGGGAGCGAGCGGAAGTCCTCCATCCCGCGGATCGCCTGCGTGGTCTCGTAGCCGTCCATCTCCGGCATCATCACGTCCATCAGCACCAGGTCCACGTCCGGGTTCGCCCCCAGCGTTTCCAGCGCCTCGCGGCCGTTTTCCGCGAACACCACCTGCATCCCGTACGACTCGAGCACGCTGGTGAGCGAGAAGATGTTCCGCACGTCGTCGTCCACGATGAGGATCTTCTTCCCCTCGAAGCTGGCGTCCGCGCTGTGCAGCCGCTCCAGCATCTTGCGCTTCTGCTCCGGGAGGCGCGCCTCCACCCGGTGCAGGAAGAGCGCCGTCTCGTCCAGCAGCCGCTCCGGCGACTTGACGTCCTTGACGATGATGGTGTCCGCGTAGCGGCGCAGCTGCGTCTCCTCCGCCGGCGACAGGTCCTTGCCCGTGTAGATGATGATGGGCAGCTCCTGCACCCGCGCGTCGTTCTTGATCTGCTCCAGAAGGGCGAAGCCGCTCATCTCGGCGAGCCCCAGGTCCAGCACCATGCAGTCGAAGCGCCGCTCCGCCAGCTTCTCCAGCGCCTCCTCCGCGCTGGCCACGGCGGTGATGTCCACGTCGTCGTCGCCGCCCACCAGCTCGATGATGCTCATCCGCTGGGTGTCGTCGTCCTCCACCACCAGCAGGCTCTTCACCGGCTCGTCGATGAAGCGGGCGATGCCGTCGAAGGCGTCGTCCAGCGCCTCCTTGCTCACCGGCTTCTCCAGGAACGACACCGCGCCCTGCTTGAGCCCCCGCTGGCTCTTTTCCGTCCCCGAAACGATGTGCACCGGGATGTGGCGCGTGGTGGAGCGGTGCTTGAGGCGGTCCAGCACCGTCCAGCCGTCGATCCCCGGCAGGTCGATGTCCAGGGTGATGGCGTCCGGGTGGTACTCGTTGGCGAGCGCCAGCCCCGACTCGCCGTCCACCGCGACGATGGCCCGGAAGCCCTTGTCGCGCGCCATGTCCAGCAGGATGCGGGCGAAGGACAGGTCGTTCTCCACGATCAGCACCACGCGGTCGCCGTCCTCGATCACGGCGCGGTCGTCGTGCACCGGCGCCTCGCCCAGCGATGCCAGCTCCTGCCGCGGCATGCGGCGCTCCGGCAGCTCGCGGGTGCGCGACCCCGGGCTCCCGGCCGGGCGCGCCGGCCAGTCCGCCGGGACGGTCGCGGCCACGGCGTCCTCGCTCCCGCCGCCCGGCTGCTCCGGGAAGTCGTAGTCGGAGGGGATGAACAGGGTGAAGGTGCTCCCCTCGTTCTCGGTGCTTTCCACGCGGATCTCGCCGCCCAGCAGCCGGGCGATCTCGCGCGAGATGGAAAGCCCCAGCCCCGTGCCGCCGTACTTGCGGCTGGTGGTGCCGTCCGCCTGCTGGAACGCCTCGAAGATCAGCCGCTGCTTGTTGCGCGGGATGCCGATGCCGGTGTCGCTCACCGCCAGCGCGATCACCCGGTCCGCCTTGTCGAGCGCGGGGTTGTTGAAGCGCCGGCTCCGCTCCGCCTCGCGGATGGTGAGCGCCACCCGGCCCCGCTCCGTGAACTTGAAGGCGTTGGAAAGCAGGTTCTTGAGCACCTGCTGCAGGCGCTGCCCGTCGGTGCGCACCGACTCCGGGAGATCGCCGTCCACCTCCACGTCGAACGTCAATCCCTTCTGCTCCGCCAGCGGCTGGAAGCTGCGCCGCACGAAGTCCTTGACGTCGGCCAGCAGGACGTCGGTGGGGTTGATGTCCATCTTGCCGGCCTCGATCTTCGACAGGTCCAGCACGTCGTTGATCAGCGTCAGCAGGTCGCTCCCGGCGCCCAGGATGGTCTGGGCGTACTCCACCTGCTTTTCGGTGAGGTTGCCGTCCTTGTTCTCGGTCAGCAGCCGCGCCAGGATGAGCAGCGAGTTGAGCGGGGTGCGCAGCTCATGGCTCATGTTCGCCAGGAACTCGCTCTTGTAGCGCGAGGACAGGGCCAGCTGCTCCGCCTTTTCCTCCAGGGCGACGCGGGCGGCCTCCACCTCCGAGTTCTTCTGCTCCACCTTCTTGTTCTGCTCGGCCAGCAGCGCCGCCTTCTCTTCCAGCTCCTCGTTGACCTGCTGCAGCTCCTCCTGCTGCTCCTTGAGCGCTTCCTCGGACGCCTTGAGGCTCTTGGCCTGCGCCTCCAGCTCGCCGTTGGTGCGCCGCAGCTCCTCCTGCTGCGTCTGCAGCTCCTGCGACTGGCTCTGCAGCTCCTGGGTGAGCTTCTGCGACTGCTGCAGCAGCTCCTCGGTGCGCATGTTCGCCTGGATCATGTTCAGCACCACGCCGATGCTCTCGGCGAGCTGGTCCAGGAAGATCTGGTGGATCTGGCTGAAGGGGAGGAACGACGCCAGCTCCACCACGGCCTTGACCTCGCCCTCGAAGAGGATGGGGAGCACCATGATGTTGCGCGGCGGCGCCTCGCCCAGCCCGGAGTTGATCTGGATGTAGTCGTCCGGGACGCTGGTCAGCAGGATGGGCTTGCGCTCCAGCGCCGACTGGCCCACCAGCCCCTCGCCCATGTGGAAGCGGCTGGCGACGTGCTTGCGCGTCTTGTACGCGTACGAGGCGATCAGCTTCAGGGTGTCGGAATCGCGCTGGTCGCCGTCCATGAGGAAGAACGCCGCGTGGTGGCCGCCCACCAGCGGGGTCAGCTCCGACATGATCAGCCGCGCCACCGAGTCCAGGTCCTTCTGGCCCTGCATCATCCGGCTGAACTTGGCCAGGTTGGTCTTGAGCCAGTCCTGCTCCTGGTTCCTTTCGGTGGTTTCCTTGAGGTTGGCGATCATCTGGTTGACGTTGCGCTTCAGCTCGTCGAGCTCGCCCTTCGCCTCCACCGTGATGATGCGGGTCAGGTCGCCTTCGGTCACCGCCGTCGCCACGTCCTTGATGGCGCGCACCTGCGCGGTGAGCGAGTTGGCCATGGCGTTCACGTTTTCCGTGAGGTCCTTCCAGGTGCCCGCCACGTTGGGCACCTCCGCCTGGCCGCCCAGCTTCCCTTCCGTGCCCACCTCCTTCGCCACGCGCGTCACCTCGCCCGCGAACACCGAGAGGCGGTCCACCATGCTGTTGATGACGTCCTTGATCTGCAGGATCTCGCCGCGCACGTCCACGGTGATCTTGCGGGTCAGGTCGCCGTTGGCGATGGCCGTCGCCACCGCGGACACGTCGCGCAGCTGCACCGTCAGGTTGCCCGCCAGCTGGTTCACGTTGTCGGTGAGGTCCTTCCACGTGCCGGCCACGCCGGGCACGTTGGCCTGGCCGCCCAGCACGCCCTCCGTGCCCACCTCGCGCGCCACGCGGGTCACCTCGCTGGCGAACGCCGAGAGCTGGTCCACCATGGTGTTGATGGTGTTCTTCAGCTCCAGCATCTCCCCCTTGACGTCCACCGTGATCTTGCGGCTCAGGTCGCCCCGGGCCACGGCGGTGGTCACGTCGGCGATGTTGCGGACCTGGCCGGTCAGGTTGCTCGCCATGAAGTTCACGCTGTCCGTCAGGTCCTTCCACGTGCCGCCCACGCCGGGCACGTTTGCCTGGCCGCCCAGCCGCCCCTCGGTGCCCACCTCCCGGGCCACGCGCGTCACCTCGCTCGCGAAGGCCGAGAGCTGGTCCACCATGGTGTTGATGGTGCGCTTCAGCTCCAGCATCTCGCCCTTGACGTCCACCGTGATCTTCTGCGTCAGGTCGCCGCGCGCCACCGCCGTGGTCACGTCGGCGATGTTGCGGACCTGGCCGGTGAGGTTGCTCGCCATGAAGTTCACGCTGTCCGTCAGGTCCTTCCACGTCCCCGCCACCCCCGGCACGCCCGCCTGCCCGCCCAGCACGCCCTCGGTGCCCACCTCCCGGGCCACGCGCGTCACCTCGCTGGCGAAGACGGAGAGCCGGTCCACCATGCTGTTGATGGTGTTCTTCAGCTCCAGCATCTCGCCCTTGACGTCCACCGTGATCTTCTGCGACAGGTCGCCGTTCGCCACCGCCGTGGTCACCAGGGCGATGTTCCGCACCTGGCCGGTCAGGTTGCCGGCCATGAAGTTCACGCTGTCCGTCAGGTCCTTCCACGTGCCGCCCACGTTGGGCACAGCGGCCTGCCCGCCGAGCACCCCTTCCGTGCCCACCTCCCGGGCCACGCGCGTCACCTCGTCCGCGAAGATGGAGAGGCGGTCCACCATGGAGTTGATCACGTCCTTGATCTGGAGGATCTCCCCCTGCGCCTCCACCGTGATCTTGCGCGTCAGGTCGCCGTCGGCGATCGCCGTCGCCACCGCCGACACGTCGCGCAGCTGAACCGTCAGGTTGCCGGCCAGCTGGTTCACGTTGTTGGTCAGGTCCCGCCACACCCCCGCCACCCCGTCCACCCGCGCCTGCCCGCCCAGCTTGCCCTCGGTGCCCACCTCCTTGGCCACGCGCGTCACCTCGGCCGCGAACGCGGAAAGCTGGTCCACCATGATGTTCACGGTGTTCTTCAGCTCCAGCATCTCGCCCTTCACGTCCGCCGTGATCTTCTGCGACAGGTCCCCGTTCGCCACCGCCGTCGTCACCAGCGCGATGTTGCGCACCTGGCCGGTGAGGTTGCTCGCCATGAAGTTCACGCTGTCCGTCAGGTCCTTCCACGTCCCGGCCACCCCCGGCACCTCCGCCTGTCCGCCCAGCCGTCCCTCGGTGCCCACCTCGCGCGCCACGCGCGTCACCTCGCTCGCGAACGCCGACAGCTGGTCCACCATGGTGTTCACGGTGGTGCCGATGCGCAGGAACTCGCCCTGGACCGACTTGCCGTCGATCTCCAGCGTCATCTTCTGGCTGAGGTCGCCGCGCGCCACCGCGCTGAGCACGCGCGCCACCTCGGTGGTGGGCGCCAGCAGGTCGGTGATCAGCGAGTTGATGGAGTCCACCGTCACGTCCCAACCGCCGGTGACGTCGCCCAGCGAGGCGCGGTCGGCCATCTGCCCCTCGCGGCCGACGGTGGTGCTGACGCGCACCACCTCCTGCGTCATCTGCTGGTTGAGGCTGGCGATCCGGTTGAACGCCTCCGAGATCTCGCCCATCAGCGGGTCGCCGTTCAGCGACAGGCGGACGTCGAAGTCGCCGGCCTCCAGCGCGCGCATGGCCGCCAGCAGGTCCTGGAGGCCGCCGCCGCCCGGGGGCGTGCCGCCGTTGGTGCGCGCGGGCGCGGCCGCAGCGGGAGCCGCGGCCGCG
>JBEVLE010000165.1:0-8276 GCA_040509335.1 Longimicrobiaceae bacterium
CGGATCCGGCGCCCCGCCTCGCTGCATGGCTAGTCCGCCCGCAGCGCCTCCATGGGCTGGATGCGCAGCCCCTGCCGTGCGGGCCCGAGCGCCGCCAGGAGCCCCACGCCGAGCGCGATCGCCACGACGGCGGCCAGCAGCCCGGCGGCGAGCCCGGCCGTGAAGCCCTGCCCCACCAGCAGCGCCCCGCCCAGCAGGCAGCCGACGCCCGCGCCCAGCGCGAGCTGGCGGATCGCCCGCGCGAAGACGCTTCCCAGGACGAGCCCGGGCCGGGCGCCCAGCGCGGTGCGGATCCCGATCTCCTTGCGGCGCTGGGCCACCGTGAGCGCCATCAGCGCGTGGATGCCGGCCGCCGAAAGGAGGAGCACGCTCAGCGTCACGGCCGCGATCCCCAGCGTCAGCAGGCTCTCGGTGCGGAGCTTTTCCCGGTGCACCCGCGCCAGGGACTCCACCCGGGACAGCCGCAGCGTGGGGTCCAGCGCCGTGGCGACCTCCCGGAGCCGGGGAGCGAATTCCTCCGCGGGGATGCCCCGCACCCGCACCACCAGGCTCACCGGGTTGAGCCGCCCCGGCGCGACGGGGTGGTACACCGTGGGCACGCCCCGTCCGGTCACGGTCTTCTTGGGCGGGAAGTCGTTCACCACCCCCACGACCTCGTACCAGCCGCCCGCCGCAATGCCCCCGGGCTCCACGCCGTCCCCGGTGCGGGTGTAGCGGAACCGCCGGCCCAGCCCGGAGCCGCCGCCCAGGACCTCCTCCACCAGGCTGCGGTTGACGACCACGGCGGTCGCCGGGCCGGCCAGGTCCGCCGCCTGGAACCCTCGTCCCGCGAGAACGGGGACGCCGAAGGTCTCGAACAGCCCCGGATCCACCTCCAGGTACCTCACGTCCCCCCGGGCGGGCTCCGCCGAGGGCCGCGGATCCGCCACCTCCACCACGCCCGGCGCGCTCGAGGACGAAAACCAGTCCCCCGGCACGTGGGACGCGAAGGTCACCGCGGCCACCCCCGGCTCCGCCCGCAGGCGCCTGGCCAGCTCGACCTGGCGATCCACCAGTCGCCCGGCGAACTCCCGCCGGTACGCCTCGGCCGCCCCGCTCGGCGGGGTCTCCCGGTCCATCCCCACCTGCACCGCCAGGAACTCCTCCGCCGCGAAGCCCGGGCCGGTGATCCCGTAGCGGAAGAACTGGTTCCACCCCAGGGCGACGGTGAGCGGGAGGATCGTCACGGCCACCTGGCCCACGATCAGCGCGGTCCACGTCCCGCCCATCCGCATCCCCGCGCCGCCGCCGGCCTGGCCCATGCCCGACCGCACCCGGCGCCCGGTCGCCTTGAGCCCGGGCACCACGCCCACGATCACCGCGCCGAGGACCGCGAGCCCGAACACGTAGGCGACCGTGCCCGGGGAAAGACGCATCTCCCACCAGAAGGGGATCTGGTCGCCGGCCGTCCGGTCCATGAAGGCGTTGCCCTGCCGGAGCCAGAACCGCGCGGCCGCGAGCCCCACCGCCGCCGCCGCCAGCGAAAGCACCAGCGCCTCCGCGAAAAGCTGCGTGACGACGCGGGCGCGGCTGGCCCCCAGGGCGAGGCGCACCGCGATCTCGCCGGCCCGCGTGGCCGTGCGGGCGTACACCAGGATGGCGACGTTGACCGCGATCACCACCAGCAGCAGGCTGCCGAGGAGCTGGACCAGGTAGAACACCCACATCAGCTCCGGGGCGTCGACGAAGGCGCGGGTGTACGGGAGCACCCTGGGCCGGACGTGCCGGTGGGTTTCGGGGTGGGCGGCGGCGAGCCGCCGGCCGATGCCGGCCAGCTGCGCCTGCGCCTGCTCCAGGGTGGCCCCCGGGGCCAGTCGGCCGAACACGTCGATCGGGGGGGCCTCGCCCCGCCGGAAGTCCGCGGGCTCCAGCCGCAGCGGCGTCCAGATGCCGTTGTTGACGGGAAAGGCGAAGCCCTCGGGCATCACGCCGACCACCGTGTGCGCGGCGTCGCCGAGCCGGAGCGTCCGGCCCACGACGTCCGGGCTGCCGGCGAAGCGGCGCTGCCACACGTCGTACCCGATCACCACCACCGGCGCCGCCCCGGGCCGCTCGTCGTCGTCGAGGAGGTAGCGCCCCAGCAGCGGCGGGACGCGCGCCACCCGGAAGCCCGCCGCGCTCATCTCCGCCACCCGCAGCGGCTCGCCCAGGCCGTCGGGGGTGACCAGGTTGCGGTCCACGGTCCGGTAGGCGCCCAGCTCCTGCACCGCCCGCAGGTCGTCGCGCCAGACCGCGAGGTCGTGCAGGTGCGTTTCGCGGCCCTCGCCGCTCCGGGCCGCGTCCAGGTTCTGGACCGCGACGATCCGGTGGCCCTCCTCCAGCGGCAGCGCCGGGTCCACCACCGCGGCGATGAAGCTGAACAGGCTGGCGCCGAAGGCGGTGGCGACCGCCATCCCCAGGACCCCCACGAGCGTGAGGCCCGGGTACTTGCGGAGCATGCGCAGCCCCAGCCTGAGGTCCAGCGAAAGGCCGGCCGCCCAGGTCACCCCGCGGGCGTCGCGCCCCTCCTCCTTGTACTTTTCCACCCCGCCGAACGCGATCGCGGCCCGCCGCCGCGCCTCCTGCGGCGGGAGCCCCCGCTCGCGCGCCAGCCGCTCGGCCTCCATCTCCAGGTGGAAGCGCATCTCCTCGTCCATCTCGGCCGCGAGCCGGTCGGGACGCCGGAGCCCCCGCCAGAACGAGCGCGCGCGCGTGGCCAGGCCGTTCATCTCAGCCCTCCTGGGGCGTGGAGCGAAGCGCCAGGGCGATGGCGTCCGCCAGCCGGTTCCAGCTCGCCACCTCCACCCCCAGGCGCTGCCGCCCCGCGGCGGTGAGGCGGTAGAACTTGGCGCGGCGGTTGTTGTCGGAGATCCCCCACTCGCTCTCGATCAGGCCGCGGTGCTCCAGGCGGTACAGCGCGGGGTAGAGCGCGCCCTGCTGCACCTGGAGCGCGCCGCCCGAGATCTGCTCGATGCGCAGCAGCACGCCGTAGCCGTGCAGCTTGCCGAGAGAGACGGCCTTGAGGATGAGGAGGTCGAGCGTGCCGGGGAGCAGGTCTGCGGTGTCGTTCATCGGCTTCTCCTATTCTGGTTAGGAGAAGGATACGGCGCTTTCTCCTAAGCTGTCAAGGAGAACGCCGCGGGAGGGGGGCGCCGATTCGGAGGGTACCGGATCGACGGCGGCGCGCGGCATCGTCGGTGGTGGAACCTTGACGCTCCGACACCCTGGCAGCTACCGTCACGTCAATCTGCGGAAAGGAGCCGGTGCCCCGCCGCCCTGCGGAGGCGGCCACGAACCGCCGTTGCCGCGCGCTCCGCCCGCGCGAGCTCCCGTCTCTTCCCTTCCGGAACTCCATGTCGAATTTGCCCACCCCGGAACCCGGCGCGGCCGGGCTCCCGCGGCCCATCAAGTACCTGGGGCTGGCCCTGCTGCTTCCCGCCATCGGCTTCACCACCATGCACGTGCTGACCCCGGCGCTCGCCGGCGCACACGACGGCGGCTTCATGGGGATGACGCTGGGGATCTTCCTGGCGCAGCTGGCGTTCGCGTACGTGCTCCTTCCCAGATACCGCCCGCCCGTCGCGCTGGGGGTCTTCGTCGCCGCGTCCTTCCTCGCCTGGAACGCGGCCGGAGTGCTGGCAAGGAACGCCGCGACCCTGGGGCTCCCGGAATACCCCTCCAACGGAGCCACGGCGGGCCAGCGGACGTGGGAGATCCTCTTCTTCGCCCTCTACTGTGCGGTATCGGTCGCCCTGTGGGAGATCGCGTACCGCCTGCAAGTCTCCCGGAGATAGGGACCCGGCGGGGGGAGGAAGAAACGGAAGATGTTGATTATATTCCTGGGATGATCTCCGTATCCAACCTTTCCAAGGAGTTCGGCGACCGCGTCCTGTTCGCCGATGCATCCTTCCAGCTGAACCCGGGCGAGCGCTACGGCATCGTGGGCGCCAACGGGTCCGGCAAGACCACGCTGCTCAGCATCCTGAGCGGCGACTCCCCCGCCAGCGGCGGCACGGTCTCCATCCCCCGGTCGCTGCGGCTGGGCGTGCTGCGCCAGGACCAGTTCCTCTACGAGGACGAGGAGGTGCTGAGCGTCACGCTGATGGGGAACCCGGAGCTGTGGGCGGCCATGGTGGAGAAGGAAAAGCTCCTCGCCCGGGCC
Source organism: Longimicrobiaceae bacterium (assembly GCA_040509335.1). GTDB lineage: Bacteria > Gemmatimonadota > Gemmatimonadetes > Longimicrobiales > Longimicrobiaceae > JAFAYN01. Next base: position 4,181 of record JBEVLE010000165.1, read on the forward strand.
CACGAGCACTTCGACGCCGACCGCTTCTCCGAGCTGGAGGAGACGGTGCAGCGCCACGACGGCTACACCGCCGAGGCCCGCGCCGCCACCATCCTGGAGGGGCTCGGCCTCCCCGCGGAGACGCACCACCGGCCGCTCTCCACGCTGTCGGGCGGCTTCAAGCTGCGGGTGCTCCTGGCGCAGGTGCTGGCCGGCGCGCCGGACGTGCTGCTGCTGGACGAGCCCACCAACCACCTGGACATCCTTTCCATCCGCTGGCTGGAGAAGTTCCTCCACGACTTCGAGGGGCCGGTGGCGGTGATCTCGCACGACCACCGCTTCCTGGACAACGTGTCCACCGGGATCCTGGACGTGGACTACCAGACGGTCACCCTGTACCGGGGCAACTACACGTCGTTCCTGGAGCAGAAGGTGGAGGACCGCGAGCGGCGGGAAAAGGAGATCGAGGGGCGGCAGAAGGAGATCGCCCACCACCAGAAGTTCGTGGACAAGTTCAAGGCAAAGGCCAGCAAGGCGCGGCAGGCGCAGAGCAAGCTGCGCATGATCGAGCGCAAGCAGGAGGACCTGGAGGAGCTCCCCGGCAGCTCGCGGCGCTACCCCAAGTTCCGCTTCCTGCCGCGCCGCGAGAGCGGCAAGGAGGTGCTCCGCATCCGCGGGATCCGCAAGTCGTTCGGCGACCGCGAGGTGCTTCCGGGGGTGGACCTGCTGGTGAACCGCGGCGACCGCCTGGTCATCATGGGGCCCAACGGGATCGGCAAGTCCACGCTGCTCAAGATCGTCATGGGCGAGCTGCCGGCCGACCAGGGCGACGTGCAGTGGGGGTACGAGACGCACCCCGGCTACTTCGCGCAGGACCACCACGAGCAGCTGGGCGACGACGACCGCACCGCCGAGCAGTGGCTGTGGGACTTCTGCCCGGGCAGGGACCGCGGCTTCGTGCGCGGGCACCTGGGGATGATGCTGTTCTCGGGCGACGACGGCGAGAAGCGGCTTTCCGCGCTGTCGGGGGGCGAGGCGGCGCGGCTGGTGTTCAGCCGGCTGGCGCTGGAGCAGCCCAACGTGCTGGTGCTGGACGAGCCCACCAACCACCTGGACCTGGAAAGCATCGAGGCGCTGGTCAACGCGCTCCAGACGTACGAGGGCACGCTGATCCTGGTGTCGCACGACCGCTGGTTCGTGAGCCAGCTCGCCACGCGGGTGCTGGAGGTGAGCCGCGAGGGGATCCGCGACTACCTGGGCACCTACGAGGAGTACGTGCACGCCTGCGGCGACGACCACCTGGACGCCGACACCGTGGTGCTCAAGGCGCGGAAGGAGGACCGCGGCGGCAAAAAGGACGGCGCGGAGGGCGGCGGCCGCACCGCCGCGCCCGCGCCCCGCGTGGCCGTGAAGGCTCCCGCGGGCGGGCGAGGCCGCATGGAAAAGCGCCGCGACGAGATCACCGCCGAGATCGAGACGGCCGAGTCGCGCGTCGCCGAGATCGACGGGCTCTTCGCCGGGAGCCGCTTCTTCGAGACCACCCCGCCCGACCGGGTCAAGGCGCTCAAGGGCGAGCGCGCGCGGCTCCAGGAAAAGGTGGAGCGGCTGATGGGAGACTGGGAAAGCCTGGAGCAGGAGCTCGCGGGCGTCAGGTAGCCGCCGGTCCGCCGGAAAGGCCGGAAGCGAAGCGGGGGGGCACACGTCGTGTGCTCCCCCGCTGGGCGTTCAGGGCCGGTCCCCTTCCGGGCCGGTCAGACCACGCCCGTCACGGTACATCCCACCAGCCGCAGCCGGCCACCCGCCTCGCGGGTGAAGTAGTAGCGCCGGGAGTGGAACTCTCCTCCCCTGCAAGATGCCCCGACGCTTCCCTCCGTGCAGGACCCGCTCCGCAGGGCCTCCGGGCTGCACGTCCGCGCGACCTGGACGTTCACCCAGTGCTTCACCGGTATACCCCTGGATGGCTCGACCTCCTCCGACAGGTCGTCCGGATCGGCGTACAGGACACGCTCGTACTCCACGACGGGGCCCAGCATGATCCGCGTGCAGTCCGTGCACGGAAACGTGCCGGTGCGCCGCTCATGGGCGAACACGCCGTCCACGACGCCGCGCGACGCCAGCTCCCGGAGCAACCCCGCCGAGTGCTTTCCGTGAGCCCCGTCGAACCGCTCGTCGGACAGGTAGACCCCGGGGGCTCCGGGCGGCAGCTCGGTCCGGATCGCCGCGACGACCTGGGCGTACACGGCCACGGTGTCCAGGCCCGGCGCGGGAGCGCTCGGCGCCGGGCGCGCCGGCGCGCAGCCGGCGAGCAGCATGGCGACGAGACCCATCGCAGCCCTTTCCATCGCGGCGCCGGTCAGCCCTGGCGGCGCCGCTCGATGCGGCGGACGGCCTCCTCCGCCAATTCCCGCAGCACGGCGAGGTCCTCCTCGGCGAAGGTCCGCTGCTCCAGCCCCACCACGCACAGGTTGCCCAGCACGTGGCCCCGCGACGAGATCAGCGGGACGCCGGCGTAGCAGCGCACCCCGTCCTGCGTCACCAGCGGGTTGCTCCGGTGCTCGGGGTGCATCTCGGCGTCCTCCACCACGAGCGGGCCGCGGGTGCGCACCGAGGCGGCGCAGAACGACCACTCCACCGGGTGCCCCCGCGTTTCCGCCAGCCACAGGCCGTCCGGCCCGTGGAAGCCGGCGACGTGCAGCGCCTCGTCCAGCACCACGCTGACCAGCGACACGGGAAGTCCCAGCCGGGAGGCGGCCCGCTCCGCCACGTCCGCGAGGATGGGATCGACGTCGGGCGAGAGAAGGTCCAGGTCGGCGATCTCCTGGAGCCGGGCCTCGTCGCGGAGGGGATCGTGGGCGCTCACGGCTGCCTCCCGGCCGCGACCGCGGCGGCGCCGGCGGAAAGCCGGGCGAAGGTGCGCATGCGGATCTCCATGGAGCGCGCGACCACGGCGGTGGTCCCGCCCTGCTCGGCGAGGGCGGCCACCGCGCGCCCGAGCTGCGCTCCGGTGGCCAGGTGCCCGGCGAGTACGCCCGCGTCGCGGCAGGCGCGCGACCACCGGTCGGCGGCGCGCTCCGGGCCGAAGACCCGCTCCAGGGCGGCGACGGCGTCCGCCTCGGAGGGCTCCTGCAGGTCGTACCCGGGGAGGCGGAACGCGCCGCCTGGGGGTGAGTGCATCATGCTGGCCGGTCGGGGGAGTGGACGCGTGGACGCCCCGTGTACGCCGGGCCGCCCGCGGGCGGATTCACCCACCCGGCAAGTCGCGTGCTGCACCGCGCGCGTGCCCCTCGCGGTCCGGGCGTCATCCCCCGATCTTTGAGGGGAGCGGAGAGCGGGAATCACCCCGACAGGAGCCAGGGGCACCGATGGCGACCGAGCCCGAGCCGTTCGAGATCGCGGTCCGGATCCTTCCCGGCGACGTGGACGGGATGGGCCACGTCAACAACATCGTCTACGTGCGCTGGGTGCAGGAGGCCGCGCTGGCGCACTGGTTCGCGCGGGCCCCGGCCCAGGCGCGGGCGGCGATGACGTGGGTGGTGCTGCGCCACGAGATCGACTACCTGCGCGCGGCCCGCCCCGGCGACGCGGTGCGCGCGCGCACCTGGCTCGGCCAGGCGCAGGCCATCCGCTACGAGCGCCACACCGAGATCGTGCTGGAGGACGGCACGACGCTGGCCCGGGCGCGCACGCTCTGGTGCCCCGTGGACACGGCCACGGGGCGGCCGCGGCGCGTCCCCGCCGAGGTGCGCGCCGCCTTCGCCGCGCCGGGCGGAGGCGAGGGCTGAGCGGAGGCGAATATCAGGTCGTTGCCACCCGGCGGGATGTGGCTTACCGTTCTTGCTCCAGATCGTGTCCGCAACCTTGCGGACACCCCCCACTCATCCGGAGGACGCCATGAGCCGTTCGCCTTCCTACCTGCGCCGGGGACTCTTCGGCATTGCAATCGTCGGCTCCCTGGGCTTCGGAGCCACGGCCGCCGTCGCGAAGCCCGAGATGAGCGATTCCTTTCCCACCTGCCCCAAGGGATGGAGCATGTGCCCGGACGGGACCTGCGTGGGGCCCGACATGCGCTGCTTCCAGCCGCTCGAGTTCTGACCGCGGCGTCGCGCTGACGCAAGAC
>JBEVLE010000166.1:0-10001 GCA_040509335.1 Longimicrobiaceae bacterium
GCAACTCGTGGCGGCGCCCTCGGGGGTCCCGGAAGTCCGGCACTTGAGCAAGTGCTTCAAGCAGTGTCATGCCAGAAATTTACTGGCATAACCAACAATGAAACAACCCTACGGCGCAGCCGGGGGCACGCCCGAACCCGCCGTTCGGTCCGTAAAACAAGACGCCCCGGCCGGAGCAAGCTCCGACCGGGGCGCAATCACACGAGCATCCGAGAAAACTACCCGCGCGCCGCCTCGAAGCGCCGCGACACCTCCTGCCAGTTCACCGTGTTCCACCAGGCCTCCAGGTAGTCCGGCCGGCGGTTCTGGTACTTGAGGTAGTAGGCGTGCTCCCACACGTCGCACCCCAGGATGGGCGTCTTCCCCTCCATCAGCGGCGAATCCTGGTTGGGCGTGCTGGTCACCTCCAGCCCGCCGCTGCCGGCGACCAGCCACGCCCATCCGCTCCCGAAGCGCGTCTTCCCCGCGTCGTTGAACCTGGTCTTGAGCGTGGCGAAGTCGCCGAACGCGGAGCTGATCGCCTCGGCGAGCGCGCCGGTGGGCTCGCCGCCGCCGCGCGGCCCCATGACCTGCCAGAAGAACGTGTGGTTGGCGTGGCCGCCGCCGTTGTTGCGCACCGCGGCGCGGATGTCCTCGGGGACCTCGTCGATGCGGCGCACCAGGGCGTCGATGTCGCTGCCGGCGTCGAACTCGGGGTGCTTCTCCAGCGCGGCGTTGAGGTTGGTGACGTAGGTGGCGTGGTGCTTGTCGTGGTGGATGCGCATCGTCTGCTCGTCGACGTGCGGCTCCAGCGCGGCGTAGTCGTAGGGAAGGTCGGGGAGCGTGAACCCTGCCATCATGCACCTCCAGGGGGTGGGGAGTCGGCACTGCACGAAGAGCCGCGGCGGCGGCCGTACGCCGGGCCGCCGCGCGGATCGCCGGCGGAATACACGCGGCCCCGGGCCAGCAAGCATCGGGCCGCGCGTCCGTCCGGAAGCCCGGAAAATGTACGGCGCGCCGGATGTTTCGCCACCACCACTCGGACAGGGCCCGGGTCCAGCCGGGAGGTGGACGGCCGTACGGATGACCGGACGACCGGGCGGCCCCAGACACAGGGTACCGGCGAAAGCGCCCGCCACCCCCTGGCCTCCCTTGCAATTACATCCTCTCGATCTAAGCTTTCGCGGGTGTGAAGCCGAGACTGTTTCGATCGGGCGCATGCAATCACCTGGGCCGGCAGGAACCCATGATTGAAATCAAGGATGCCGTCACGGCCGCGATGGAATTCGCGCGGCGGATGTACGACGATCGCGAGCTTCGGGGCCTCCGCCTGGAAGAGGTGGAGGCCAGCCCGGACAACAACCTTTTCTGGAAGATCACGCTCGGATGGATTGAGCCCGACTACTCGCCACCTTCGATCATGAAAGGGATGTTGTCCCAGGACTCCGCGCCGCGGGTGTACAAGACGTTCCTGGTGGACGCGAACACGGGCCAGGTCCAGAGCATGAAGATCCGCGAGACCGCCTGACCCGGAGACGCATGCCGGCGCATCCCGAATCGTTGATCCTCGACGCCAACCTCCTCGTCCTGCTCGTCGTAGGGAGCGTGGACGAGCGCCAGGTGCCGTCGTTCAAGCGGACACGCGCCTATACCGGGGAGGACTTCCGCCTGCTGATCGGGTTCATGGCTCCGTTCGGCACGCTGGTCGTGACACCTCACATCCTGGCGGAAGCGACCAATCTGCTCGATGATGTCAAGGAGCCGCTGCGCACCACCGCGTTCCACTTCCTGCGCGAGCTGATCTCACGATCGGAGGAGCGCTTCGAAGCAAGCGTGGAGCTCGCCGCCCACCGGCAGTTCGTCCGGCTGGGGCTTGCCGACGCGGCAGTCCATTCCGTCGCGGAGACCGGGGCCGCCCTGCTGACGGCGGACCTGGACCTGTACCTTGCGGCGTCGGCCACGAGCCAGCACGCCGTCAACTTCAATCATCTTCGCTCCGGTGCCTGGGGTCTATGACAGCTCCCGGCACCCGATCAGGTCTTCGAAGTTCACGAGGAACGAACGAAACGGGGCACCCTGACAGGGCGCCCCGTTTGCAATCGAGCACGTGCACCGGGAGGCCGCCGCGGGGCTACTCCCGCGCGGCCAATGATCGCTCCACCGCCGACCAGCGCCGCCCCAGCGAAAGGACGTAGCCGAAAAGGAGGATCCACGCCAGCGCGAAGGCCACGAACACGTGCGTGTAGTCGCGGAGCGTGCGCGGGGGCGCGGCGCGCTGCGGCAGCCCGGACGACGCGTCCACCGTCCGCGTCCCGAGCGATGCCGACGGATCGGCGGCGGCGCCGCCCGGCGCCTGCGCGGCGGGAGCGGCGGACGAGGATTCCTGCGCGAGCAGGCCGGCGGGGGTCGCGGCGAGCAGGGCGAGGACGAAGGCGACGGCAAGAAGACGCACGGTCCGCATCAGCGAAGCACTCCCTGGGAGGAGGAAAGGAGGCGGTCCAGCTCGGCGCGGGCGCGCAGCCGCTCCAGGCCGTAGCGGAAGAGCAGGAGGGCGAAGAACAGGAGCGTGAAGGCCAGGAAGCCCATCAGCAGCGTCTGCACGATCTCCGGGGCGGCCGCGGGGCCGTCGGGGCGCAGGACCACGGGCTGCGGGTGCTGCGAGCGGAACCAGTTGACGCTCACGTGGATCAGCGGGATGTCCACCGCGCCCACGATCCCCAGCACCGCGGCGAAGCGCTTTCCGCGCTCGGGGCTCTCGGTGGCGCCGCGGAGCATGAAGTAGCCCACGTAGATGAACCACAGCAGCAGCGTGAGCGTGAGCCGCGGCTCCCACACCCACCAGGTGCCCCAGGCGATCCGGCCCCAGAGCGGGCCGGTGAGCAGCACGATGGTGGTGAACACCGTTCCCAGCTCGGCCGCGGCGACGGCGACGGCGTCCAGCTTGTCGTCGCGCAGCCACAGGTAGCCCACCGAGCAGAGCGCCACGATCCCGAAGGCCAGGAAGGCGACCCAGGCGGAGGGGACGTGCACGTAGTAGATGCGCTGCACGATCCCCATCTCGCGCTCGGTGGGCGCGTAGAAGAAGATCATCCAGAACGTCGCCAGCACGGAGGCGGCGGCGAGCGCGGCGAGGGCGTAGGCCCAGCGGAGGGTGCCGCTCAGCGATTCCACGGCGCCCTCCTCACTCCTCCACCACCGAACCGAAGACCACGGGGCATATGAACAGGTAGATCAGGTCGAAGGCGAGGAGCATGCGGAGGTTCCCCCCCACCTCCTCCAGGGGGCGCCCCACCAGCAGCCGCTGCGTTCCCGAAACGGCGAAGATCACCACCGGGATGAGCAGCGGGAGGAGGAGCACCGGGAGCATCGTTTCCCCCAGCCGGGTGTGCGCGGAAATCGCCGCGAACAGCGTCCCCAGCAGCATGAACCCCACGGAGGCCAGGAGCACGATCAGCGCGATCCCGCCGAGCGCCCCGCCGAAGTCCAGCCCGAAGAACAGGGCGTACACCGGGAAGACGACGAGCTCCACGGCAAGCAGGATCGCGAGGTTGGCGGCGAACTTCCCCAGGAAGAGCGCGCCGCGGTCCACGGGCGCCAGGAGCAGGCCGGAAAGCGCCTCCTGCTCGCGCTCCATGGCGAAGGAGCGCCCCAGCCCCAGGATGCCGGCGAAGATCACCGTGACCCAGATCATCGCGCCGGCGAAGCTGCGGGCGCGCAGGGTGGGGTCCAGCGAAAAGCTGAACACCACCGCCACCAGCACGGCGAAGGTGGCGGAGACCACCAGGCGCTCGCGCGAGCGCAGCTCCAGCACCAGGTCCTTGCGCGCGACCGCCAGGGCCTGCCCCAGGAAGCGGCCCACCTACGCCGCGCCCGCCACGCGCTCGGTGTAGACGCGCTCCCAGCCGCCGGCGTCCACCGCGGCGCGGGGCTCGTCCGAGATCCAGCGGCCGCCCACCTGGATGGCGACGCGGCTGGCCAGCTCCAGCCCCTGCGACAGGTTGTGCGTCACCAGCACCACCGTGCGCGCCCCGTCGCGGAGCCGCTCCAGCACGCCGTTCAGCATGGCGGCGGCGTGGGGATCCAGGCCGGTGTACGGCTCGTCCAGCAGCACCACGCGGGGGTCGTGCAGGAGGGTGCGGGCGAGCGCGAGGCGCTGCTGCATCCCCCTCGAAAAGCCGCGCACCCGGTCGCCGCGGCGCTCCCACAGCCCCACCCCCTCCAGCGCCTCGCCCACCCGCTCGCGCAGGCGGTCCAGCCCGTACAACCGTCCGTAGAACTCCAGGTTCTCGGCGGCGCTGAGCCCCGCGTACAGGTAGGTCTGGTGCGACAGCACGCCGATGCCGCGCCGCCAGGCGCCGTCGCCGCCCGTCACCGCCTCGCCGGCGATGAACACCTCGCCGCGGGTGGGGCGCGCCAGCCCGGCCAGGCAGCGGAGCAGGGTGCTCTTCCCCGCCCCGTTGGGCCCGAAGAGCGCCAGGAACTCCCCGGCCGCCAGCGCGAAGCTTACCCCCCGCACCGCGGGGAGCGGCCCGTACCACTTCTCCACCCCGCGCGCCTCCACCGGCGGCGCGGCGGCGGGCGCCGGGGCCGCGCCGCTCAAGCCAGCCGCGCGCCGCACCCCGCGCAGAAGCGGCTGCGGGGCGGGTTCACGAAGCCGCAGCCGTGGGCGACGGCGACGTCCGGGAGCGCCGCCGCCTCGATGCCGCGCAGGCGGTCCGCGGCGCGGATGGCGCGCATGGCCTCGGCGCCCAGGCGGTCGCGGAGGGCGCGGTAGTCGGCGTCGTCCAGCTTGCCGGCGGCGTAGTCGTACTCCACCTCCTTGAGCGAGGCGAGCGCGACCCGCCGGCGGGCCTCGGCGTCCAGCACGTCGCCCGCGGCCACATCGCCGATCAGCGCGGCGCGGCGCGCCCACAGCGGGTGCGCCACCACGGCGCCGGCGAGCAGCGCCAGCAGCACGGACACGGCGAGCAGCGTCACGCGACCTCCCCGGGCTCGCGCTCCCACTCGGCCAGCTCGGCGGCCAGGCGGTCGCGGTCGGCGCCGCTGAGCGCCTCGGGCTCGGGGTCCGGCGCGGCATGCGCGCGCGAGCGGCGCAGCCACCCGCCGATCAGGAGCGCGCCGCCCAGGAGCACCGCCGGCGGCGCGATCCACGCCCACAATCCCACCCCGGAGTGCTTTGGGACGATGCGCAGCGCCTCGCCCCGGCGGGCGATGGTGCTCTCGATGATCTGCTCCGCGGTCTTGCCGGCGGCCGCCTCGGCGCGGACGGTGTCGCGGAGCGCCGCGGCCGCCGCGTCGGGGCACATGTCCAGCGTGTGGAAGGGCGTCACCGGCGAGCGCAGCTGCGTCATGGCGTCGTGCGCCACGGCCTCCGTGGCCTGGGCCTCGGTCGCGTGCGCCTCCGGGGCGGCGTCCTGCGCGCGCAGCCCCGTCGCGAGCGCCAGGAGCGCGGCGGCCGTCAGCAGGGGGCGCATCGTCACGCCTCCACCAGCTCGGGCTCGCGCTCGCGCGGCCGGTCGGCGGCGGCGGGGCGCCCGGTTCTGGCCGGCGAGGGGCGCGGCTCCTCGCCGCGGCCCGGCCAGAGCGCGATCAGCGTCCCCACGGCCATGATGAAGCCGCCGGTCCAGATCCACGGCACCAGCGCGTTCACCAGCACCCGGAAGGTGGCGACGGGGCGCGGGTTGGTGCCCTGCACCACGCCGTTGGGGTCGTCGATCCCGGCGAGAATCAGGTACAGGTCCTCGTTCCAGGCGCGGCGGATCCCCACCTCGCTCGCGACCTCCTCGCGCTGCCGGTAGGTGCGCTTTTCCGCGGTCAGCATCCCGGCGCGCCGGCCGTCCTTTTCCACCGCCACCGAGGCCACCAGCTTGGTCATGTTGGTGGCGGTGTACCACGACATGTCCTGGTACGTCAGCCGGTACGTGTGCCCGAAGGGCGAGGCGATGGTCATGCTCTCCCCGGGGCGCAGCGCCAGCGTTTCCTCCGCGTAGAACGCCTTGCCGGCGATCCCCATGAAGCCGATCACCAGCCCCACGTGCACGATGTAGCCGCCGTAGCGGCGCCGGTTGCGCCCCACCAGGTGCACGAGCGCGGCGAGCGCGCCCTCGCCCTCGATGCGGGCGCGGGCGCGGGTCCCCTTCCAGAACTCGATCGCCACCGTCGCCAGCGTGAAGGCGCCCAGCGCGAAGGTGAGGATCGCGTAGGTGTGGCGCACCCCTCCCACCAGCATCCCCAGCCCCACCGCCGTCCCGGCGAGCAGCGGCCCCACGAAGTTGCGGCGGAGGTTGCGCGGGCTCGCCCTGCGCCACGCGATCACCGGCCCGATCCCCATCAGCGCCAGCAGCAGCAGCCCCAGCGGGATGTTGACCCGGTCGAAGAAGGGCGGCCCGGTGGCGATCTTCTGCCCGGTGAACCCCTCCGAGATCAGCGGGAACAGCGTCCCCCAGAGCACGGCGAACATCGCCGCCACGAACACCAGGTTGTTGGTGAGGAACGCCGCCTCGCGCGACAGGAACGACTCCACCTGCGCGTCGGAGGCCAGGCGGTCGCGGCGCCACCACACCAGCCCCGCGCTCACCACGATCAGCGTGGCGAGGAAGCCCAGGAAGATGTAGGCGATGGTCAGGTTCTGGGCGAACGAGTGCACCGACTCGATCAGCCCCGAGCGCGTCAGAAAGGTCGCCAGGATGCTGAGGAGGAAGGTGGCCATGATCAGGAACACGTTCCAGACCTTGAGCATCCCCCGCTTTTCCTGGATCATCACCGAGTGCAGGTACGCCGTCCCCGTGAGCCAGGGGAGGAGAGAGGCGTTCTCGACCGGGTCCCAGAACCACCAGCCGCCCCACCCCAGCTCCACGTACGCCCACATCATCCCGAAGATGATCCCGTTGGTCAGGAAGAACCACGCGAGCAGCGTCCAGCGCCGCGTCGTGGTGATCCAGCGGGTGTCCAGCCGGCCGCTGAGCAGCGCGGAAACGGCGAAGGCGAAGGGGACGGTGAAGGCGGTGAACCCCAGGTACAGCGTGGGGGGGTGGATGGTCATCCAGTAGTTCTGGAGCTGCGGGTTCAGGCCGCGCCCGTCGGCGGGGGTGAACTCCAGCAGCTTGAACGGGTTGGACGCCGACAGCACCACCACCAGGAAGAAGGCCAGGATGACCAGCAGCGTCCCGGTGACGTACGGCATGAACTCGCGGTTGCGCTCCCGGTTCTGGAACACGGCGAGCGACGAGAACAGCGCCAGCAGCAGCGCCCAGAACACCAGCGAGCCGGTCTGCCCGGCCCACAGCCCGGTGATCTTGTAGAAGACGGAAAGCTCGCGGTTGGAGTAGCCGGCCACGTACTGGTAGCGGTACTCGTTCCCCAGGAACGCCGCGATGATGGCCCCGGAGGCCACCAGGAGCAGGCCGAGCACGCCGTACACGGAGCGCTCGGCGGAAAGCACCAGGTCGCCGCGCCCCGCCCTGCCGCCCACGAAAGCGGTCGCCGTCCCCCAGAGCGCCAGGAGGAGGGCGACCCAGAGCGCGACCTCGCCGATCTGCGTCACGCCCGGTAGTCCTCTTCGACCGCTTCGTAGCGGGAGCCGCACTTGGTCAGCACCGTGGTCGCCTCGAAGGCGCCGGCCTGCGTGTAGCGGCCCTCCACCACCACGTCGCGCCCCTCCTCGAAGGTGTCGGGGAGCGGACCCTGGTAATGGACCGGGAAGCGTCCCTTGCCGCTGGCGATGTCCACCACGTCGAAGCGCAGGTCCAGCGTCCGCTGGTCGAACCTGACCGTGCCGGGCACCACGCGCCCGCCCACCTTGACGCCCACGTCGTGCACCGACGCGTCGGCGGCGGTCTTCGCGAGGAGCTCGTCCGGCGTGTAGTAGTAGATCATGGAGTCCTTCATCCCGGTGATGAACAGGTACCCCACGATGCCGACCAGGACGAGCGCGGCCGCCACGAACCTGTGCTGTCTCTTCAAGGCGAGTCGTCTCCGCGAGAAGGGTGTGGACACGGGGAGCAATATAAGCCCGGGCGCCGCACGGAGAAAGGCCCGCGCGGGGGCCCAACCGTAAGGTTTTTCCCCACTTGCCGTGGGGGATCGCCCGCTTTTTCCGGGATCTCACGGTGTGTGCCCCGCACCTACAATCTACACAGTGTGTTTCACGTTTATAACACTTCTGACTGATTGTGTGCTATATTCCGTACAGGCGCCGAAGGCAGGCCGCGCACCGGGCGCGCTCTCCCGGCGCTTCCCCTGAATGATTCTCCTCTTCCAGGAGCTTTCCCATGCCCATCCGGAAAACGACCACCCGAAGCGCGGCCGGGGACACGGGCCTCCCCGTTCCCGAGCGGATCTACGCCCAGGCGTCGCCGCACTCCATCGGCGGCGTGTCCATGTTCGACGCGCAGGACCGGATCGACTCGTCGTCCGCCGCGAGCTTCTTTTCGGAGGGGGACCTCCTCCTCCGGGCGGCGTCCATGCTCCGCGAGGCGGGCTTCGACGTGCTGCAGCTGAGCCCCACATCCATCAACATCGCAGGGCCGCGCGAGCTGTACCAGCAGGCGTTCAACACGCGGCTGTACGTGGAGCAGCGCCCGGTGATCAAGGAGTTCGGGGAGGAAACGGTGGGCGAGTTCATCGACTCGTCGGACACGGAGATGCCGGGGCTGATCTCCCCCCGGGGGACGCCGTTCGCCGACGTGCTGGAGGGGATCGCCATCGAGGAGCCGCGCTACTTCATGGCCACCTCCATGTTCGCCCCGCCCCGGTCGTACTGGCACATGCGGGTTCCCGGCGACGTGTCGCTGGGGTGCAACGCGGACCGGGCGCACCGGGTGGGCGTCACGGGGAGCGGGGTGCGGGTGGCGATGGTGGACACCGGGTGGTTCAGGCACCCGTACTTCGTGGGGCGCGGGTACCACGCGGCGCCGGTGGTGCTGGGCCCCGGGGCCGCCAACCCCCTGGCGGACGAGATCGGGCACGGCACGGGAGAGTCCGCCAACCTGTTCGCGGTCGCCCCGGACGTGGAGTTCCTCCCGGTGAAGATGAGCTTCGTGAACACCATCGGCGCCTTCAACGCCGCCGTCGCGCTCGCCCCGCACGTCATCACCTGCAGCTGGGGCGGCGACAAGCGCAAGGGCCCGCTGACCGCCGCGGACCAGGCGCTCGCCGCGGCCATCGCCGCCGCGGTGGCGGCCGGGATCGTCGTGGTCTTTTCCGCGGGCAACGGGCACTGGAGCTTCCCGGGGCAGCACCCCGACGTGATCTCGGCGGGCGGCGTGTTCATGGCGCCGGACGAGTCGCTGCGGGCGTCGGACTACGCGAGCGGCTTCATGAGCACCATCTACCCGGAGCGGCGGGTGCCGGACCTGTGCGGCCTGGTGGGGATGCTCCCCCGGGCCGCCTACATCATGCTCCCCCTGGAGCCCGGCGACCAGATGGACGTGGGCACCGCCGGCGGCGCGCACCCCGACGGGGACGAGACCGCCGCCGGCGACGGCTGGGCGTGCTTCAGCGGCACCTCGGCCGCGGCCCCGCAGCTCGCCGGCGCGGCGGCGCTGCTCAAGCAGGCCTGCCCCGCCCTGACGCCCGCGCAGGTCCGCACCATCCTGATGAGCACGGCGCGCGACGTGACGGCGGGCACCTGCAGCCCCAGCACCGGGGGGAACGCGGCCGTCGCGGGCCCGGACACGGCCACCGGGAACGGGCTGGTGGACGCCCACAAGGCGGTGATGGTCGCCAAGCTCCGGTGCCTGGGCCCCGCGCAGTCCGATCCGTCGGTCCAGCCGGTCGCGCAGGCGGCCGCACCGCAGTCGGGGGCGGCGGGATCCGGCGGCGCCGCGGACGAGCCGGCTCCCCGGCCGCGGCTCTCCGCGCGGGACGTGCGGGAGCTGGAGGCGATGATCATCGACGGGGGGATCGTGTCGTAGGCGCCGGCTGACCCGCCGCGGGGGCGGGGGCCCGCGGCGGGGCGGGGGGGGGGGGGTGTCCGGCCCCCGCCCCGAAAACCACAAACACCCGGCGGGGGGGGGGGCGGG
>JBEVLE010000167.1:0-4202 GCA_040509335.1 Longimicrobiaceae bacterium
GCTCCGGCGGCGCGCTGCGCGTCCCCGCCGCCGTGCGCACCCGCGACGCCGCCGAGGCCGTGGCGCAGGCGCTCGCCGCGCGGGCCGAGCGCGCCGCCGTGCGGGGGGTGCTGCGGCTCTGGGGGATGCCGCAGGTGCGCCCCGGCGACCTGGTGGAAGCCGCCGACCTCCCCACCGGCGACCCGGGGACGCTGCGGGTGCTGCGGGTGGAGCACGTGCTGGACGGGCGCAGCGGCTTCACCACCACGCTGGACGTGGAGGGAGCCGGCGGCGGCGGCGGGCTCCCGGGCGGGCTGCTCTGATGAGCGACCTCATCGGCACCCTGCGCGCCATCGTCCGCGACGAGCTGGCCCGCGTGCGCGCCCCCGAGCTGGCCGTGGTCACCCAGGCCTTCCCGCGCGACGCCGACGGCAGCAAGTCCAACCACCAGGTCAACCTGAAGCTGCGCGAGAGCGGGGTGGAATTGCAGAGGGTCCCGGTGGCCGTGTCCCGGCTGGGGATCTCCGCGCTCCCCAACGAGGGCGACCTGGTGCTGGTGAGCTTCGTGGGCGGCGACCTCAACGCCCCCGTGGCCGTGGGGTGCCTGTACGACGACGAGGCCCACCCCCCCGTCGCCCAGCCGCACGAGGTGGTCTACCAGCCGCCCGACGACGAGGAGTCCGGGACGCGCCGCTTCCACCTGGAGCTCAGGAACGGCAGCACCGTCACCGTGGACGACGAATCGCTCAAGGTCACGCTGGGCGACACCGCCATCGAGGTGACCCGCGACGGCGACGTCATCATCAGGGCAAAGGGCAAGATCCGCCTGGAGTCGCAGGCCGACATCGAGATGGAGGCGCAGGGCGCCATCAAGCTGACCGCCACCGGCGACCTGACCGCAAAGGGGATGTCCGCCACCGTCGAGGGGCAGAGCGCCGCCAAGCTCAAGGGCGCCCAGGTGTCGCTCGCCGGCATGACCAGCTTCGCCGCGTCCTGAGGGGAGGAGCGCCATGCCCGGACCGCCCGTTTCCATCGGCTGCGCCGTGGTGCTCACCCCCGGCATGGCCGGCCCCCCGGACTCCGGGGTGATCTCCGTGGTCACCCAGGCCATCGCCACCGCCGGCGGGATGCCGCTGGCCACCACGGGGAGCCTGTGCCAGATGGTGAACTCCGTGTCCGGGGCCCCGTACGTCCTCCCCATCGGGCAGGGCGGCTCCGGCGGGGTGCAGGTCAACGGGCAGGCCCTGGTGCGCCTGGGGGACCAGATCCCCTCCGGCCCGGGCATGCTGATGATCCTGGGCCCGCCCGCCGCGCCGTTCGTGAGCGACACGGGGGCTCCGTGAACGGCAACGGCTTTTGACAGCATGTTCGGGCGTGCCCCCCGCGGGGCGCGGGGGTCGGGTTTCGGCTCCGTAAGGCAGCAAACAACGCTCGCTAACGGAGTCGAGCCCCGGCGGAAACAGCCCCGCCGGGTCTCGCCCCTTCGGGCCGAAATCCCTCACGCGGGTTTCGAGCTGGCGTCCGCGGGGGAGCACGACACGGAGTCCAGCAGTTGCCCCCTCTCCCAGAATTGGGAGAGGGTGGCGAGCCTAAAGCGAGCCGGGTGAGGGCCTGCCGGGTGGGGGCCGTTCACTTTCGCACTTTCGCACTTTCGCACTTCGTCCACATGCCCAAGCAATCCCGCGAGGAAATCGTCCGCCCCTTCCTGGGGACCGACCTGGCGCTGGAGTACGCCCTCCAGGGCGGCTTCTTCGAGGACGCCGACCTGGCCGAGGCGCGCGGGCCCGCGCGCCGGCGGCCGGGGCGCGACCTGGGCGTCGCGGCGGGGGTGGACAACCTGACGCAGGCCCTCGCCAACCGTCTCAAGACCCGCCGGGGGGAGCTGGCGCCGCTGGGGCACCCCGACTACGGCTCGCGGCACCACGAGCTGGTGGGCGAGCCCAACGTGGAGCGCACCCGCAACCTGGTGAAGCTGTACGTGCTGCAGGCGCTCCGCGACGAGCCGCGCATCGAAAAGGTGCTGCGCGCCGACGTCCGCGCCGAGCACGACCCGCCGCGCGACAGCGTCCGCATCGAGCTGGACGTGCGCGTGCGCGGCGAGCCCCACCCCCTGAACCTGGTCGTCCCCTTCTCGCTGGAGGTGGCCCGTTGAGCTACGCGGCCGAGCCCTACGCGCAGTTCGTCGACGACCTGCTGCGCTCGCTCACCGGGGGCGTATCGCGCGAGCGGTTCACCTTCCTCCCCGAGGAAGAGCCGTTCCGCCTGGCCCCGCCGGGGCCCGTGCTCCCCGGGAGCATCGCCGTCTTCGGACAGGCGGCGGGCGCCTTCGCCGTCTTCCGGCGCGACCGCGACTGGTCGCTCGCCGCCGACGGCTCCATCGTCTGGCGGGCCCGCGCCGACGGCACCCCCGCGCCCGACGCCGTGTGGCCCGACGAGGGGACCCCCTTCTACGTCAACTACGACCACGCCGGGCAGGTCGCCAACCCGCCCCCGCTCACCGACCGCAACCCGGGGAGCGTCACCCGCGTGCTCGCCGAGAGCATGGCCCGCGAGTACGCCGTGCTTTCCCGGCAGATGGAGGCGGTGTACCGCGCCGGCTTCCTGGACACCGCCTCCGGGCGCGACCTGGACGCGCTGGTGGCGCTGGTGGGCGTGGAGCGGCGGGGGCGCACCCACGCCGTGGGGACCGCCGTCTTCGCCCGCTCCACCCCGTCGCCCGCCGACGTGTTCGTGCCGCAGGGGACGCGGCTCTCCACCGCCGAGCCCCCCGCCGTGGTCTTCGAGACCACGGAGGACCGCACGCTGCACCGCGGCGAGCTTTCCGTGGAGGTGCCCGTGCAGGCGGTCGCCACGGGCGGCACCGGGGTGGTGCCGGCGCGCGCGCTCACGGTCATCCACCGCCCCATCCTGGGGATCGAGACGGTCGCAAACCCGCAGGCCACCGCGCTCGCCGGCGCCGACGAGAGCGACGAGGCGCTGCGCGAGCGCGCCCGCCGCGCCCTGGAGGGGTACGGGCGCGCCACCCGCGGGGCGATGCTCGCCGCGCTCACCACCCTGCCGGGGCTGCGCGAAAAGGACATCCGCATCCACGAGGACCCGCTGGCCCGCCCCGGCGTCATCACCGTGAGCGTGGCCGCCGAGCTGGACGCCGACGACGCCGAGCGCGCCGTGGCGCTGATCGAGGCGTCTCGGCCCGTGGGGGTGCGCGTGCTCCACAACCTGGACGCGCCGCACGGCGTGCTCGCCGCCTCGCTCCCGCCCAACGTGACGGACGACGCCAGCGAGCCGGAGGCGGGCGAGATGGAGCCCGAGGGGCTGTACCTGCCGGTCGCGGTGCGCGCCCTCCTCCTCCCCGCCTCCCCCACCCTCACCCCCGCCGAGCGCGCCGCGCTCCGCAACCAGGGGCGCGAGGTCGTGCGGGCCTTCGTCGCGGAAGCGGGGATCGGGGAAACGCTGGTCTACAACCGGCTGGTGTCCGCGCTGATGCGGCTGGACGTCGTGGACGTGGCGGTGGAGCTGTACCCGCGCACCACCGGCGCCCCCGGCGCCCGCCGCAAGAACCTGTTCCCCGGCGAGGCGCTGCGCCCCCGCCTGGACGACGCCGACCTGGACGTGGACGTGGCCGGCGAGATCGTGGCCTTCGACGTCACCGTGGGCGTGGAGCTCACCGACGTGGGCAGGCTGGGCGACGTCACCGCCACGCGCGAGGCGGCGCGGCTGGAGGTGTCGGCGCGGCTGCAGGACCGCATCGGCGCGCTGTCCCCGCCCGTCACTCCCGCCGCCCTGCTGGGGCTGGCCGAGCCCACCGAATCGTACACGGTCAGGTCGCTCGGCTACCGGGTGGAGTACCTGGAGTCCGGCGTGCGCATCAACGCCGCCGACCCGTCCATCCCGCTCAGCGAGCTGGAGCGCCCCTGGATCCGCACGGTCAAGCTCCTCCCCGAGCCCCCCGCCGCGCCATGAGCCCGGTGAGCGGACGCGCGCGGAGCGTTCTGGGGCGCTTTCCCGCCCACATGGAGGCCGGGCGCGGGGGCAAGCGCCTGGGCGAGGTGGTGGACTCACTGGCCGCGGGGCTGGACCTGCTCGCCGCCGACCTGGCCGCGGTGCGCCGCGCCCACCGCCTCCCCCACGCGGACACCCTCCGCGACGTGCTCCTGCTGGGCGGGCTGCACGGCATGGGCGCCGGCGACCTGGAGCTGCTCTTCGCCCGCGGCGAGCGCACC
>JBEVLE010000168.1:0-18357 GCA_040509335.1 Longimicrobiaceae bacterium
GCCCACTCGCGTGGACGCCCGCACCCGGCACCGCCGGAAGGCCGCGGGTCAGCAGCCCAGGTCCTCCCGGATCCCGGCCGCCGAGGCGCTCAGCAGAGTCGCGCCCGCCGGGGCGGGCGAGCTCAGGCACCCGCCGGCACCGCCTCGGCCGCCCCGCGCTCCACCAGGTGCCCGCCCGCCTCCCAGTCGGCGTAGCCGCCCACCAGGTTGACGACGTCGCGGAAGCCCTTCGCCTGGAGCACGCCGGCCGCGATGGCGGAGCGCGCCCCGGCCTGGCACTGGAGCACCAGCGGCCGGTCGCGCGGGACCTCGTCCAGCCGGTCGGCCAGGTACCCCACGGGGATGTTCTCCACCCCCGGCAGGTGCCCCGCCTCCCACTCCGCCGCCCCGCGCACGTCCAGCACCGCCACGCTCCCGTCGCGCATGCGCTCCGCCAGCTCGGCGCTGGTGATCTGCGGCACCGTCTGCAGCTCGCGCCCCTCCGCCGCCCAGGCGCCCACCGCCCCGGCGCCGAAAAAGCCGGCCACCCGGTCCAGCCCGATCGTCGCCAGGTCGCGCACCGCCTCGTCCACCGCCTGCGGCCGGGCGTCGTCCAGCAGCAGGTAGAAGTCGCGGTCGTAGGGGACGAGCCACCCCGCCCAGGTGGTGAAGGAGCGGTTCAGCGGCACGCTGATCGTCCCGGGCACGTGCCCGGCCGCGAACTCCGCCGCGCTCCGGGCGTCCACCACCAGCGCGCCCTCCTCCAGCAGCCCGGCGAGCCGCTCGTCGGCCAGGCGCTGCGGGCGGGGGAGCCCGCCCAGCACCCGCGGGCCGTCGCGGTTGATGCGCTTCATCTCCGCGAAGTAGCGGGGCGGCTCCGGCTGGCCCGCGAGCACCTCCCGCACGAACTCGTCCTCGTCCCGCGCGGCGAGCGCCCGGTTGAACATCCGCTCGTAGCCCACCGTGCTGTGCGGGATCGCGCTCAGCCCCTTGCCGCACGCCGAGCCCGCGCCGTGCCCCGGCCACACCTGCAGGTAGTCCGGCTGCCGCTTGAACTCCTGCAGGCTGCGGAACAGGGTGCGCGCCCCCGCCTCCATGGTCCCCGCCACCTTCGCGGCCTTTTCCAGCAGGTCGGGGCGGCCCACGTCGCCCACGAACACGAAGTCGCCGGTCAGCATCCCGATGGGGAGCGTCGCGCCCGCCGTGTCCGTCACCAGGAAGCTCAGGTGCTCCGGGGTGTGCCCCGGCGTGTGGAGCACGTCGATGCGGACGTTGCCCACGCGAAAGGTGTCGCCGCCCCGGAGCAGCGTCGCCCCGTCCGCCGCGGCGTAGGCGTACCTCCAGCCCTCGCCGCCCTCGTCCGAAAGGAGGAGCCTGGCCCCGGTGCGCGCCGCCAGCTCGCGGGCGCCGGAAACGAAGTCCGCGTGGATGTGCGTCTCCGTCACGTGGGTGATCCGCACCCCTTCCGCCCGGGCGGCGCGGATGTACGGCTCCACGTCGCGGTTGGGATCCACCACCAGCGCCTCGCCGGTGGCGGCGCATCCCACCAGGTAGCTCGCCTGCGCCAGCTTGTCGTCGTAGAACCGCTTCAGGATCATCTCGCTCTCCGTCGTTGCGTCAGGGCCCCGCGGGCGTCCCGGCCTCCGGCGGCCCGCCGGGGAGGATCGCTTCGCGGTTCTGGAAGAGGATGAGGCCGCCCATCACCAGCAGGAACACCGCGAAGCCGCGCTTCAGCGCCGCCTGCGGCACGTGCCGCACCAGGCGGGCGCCCACCACGATCCCCCCCACCGCCACCGCCGTGAAGGCCGCCATGAACCCCCACGGCACCTCCACCTTCCCCAGGTAGCCGCTGAGTCCCGCCGCCGAGTTCATGGCGATCACCAGGAGGCTGGTGCCCACCGCCTGCCGCATGGGGACCCGGGCCAGCAGCACCAGCGCCGGTACGATCAGGAACCCGCCGCCCACGCCCACCAGCCCGGTGAGCGCCCCCACGCCCGCGCCCACGATCGCCAGCGTCAGGAGCGGCGGGGTGCGCGGCCCCGCGTCCGCCTCCCCCATCCCCCCGCCGCCGCGCAGCATGGAGAGCGCCGCCAGGACCATCACCACCGCGAACGCCACGAGCTGCGCCGGGCCGCTGACGAAGGCCGCGAGGCGCGCCCCCAGGAACGCCCCGCACATGGCGAACGCCCCGAAGGAAAACGCCGTGCGCAGGTCCACGTTCCCGCTCCGCCAGTGGGCGAGAGAGCCGAACAGGCTCGCCGTACCCACCACGCCCAGGCTCATTGCGATCGCCTGCTTCGCCCCGAAGCCGAGCACGTACACCAGGATGGGCACGGTCAGCACCGAGCCGCCGCCGCCCAGCAGCCCCAGCGTCAGCCCCACCAGCGCGGCCAGCGCGAGTCCCAGCGCGGTCAAGGAAGGGTCCCCCGCGGGTGGGCGCCGCACGCACGGACACGGCTGGACGGCGAGGCGGGAGACGGGATGGAAAATCTGGCGGACAGGATAGAATCCGTCAACATCGGCTGCCGGCGTCCTAGATGATGCCGTGGAGCGGACCGCCCCGCTCCCCCAGCCGGTCCACCCGGCGCTCCACGGCCGGGTCGCGCTCCAGCGGGGGCGCGTGGTGCGGCTTGATGCGCGCGTCCACCACCAGCGGGCCGCGGCACCCCCAGTGCTTGTGCTCGGTGAAGCTGCCCACGCCGTGCACGTCGTGCGACGGGTTGCTGCGCGTGAAGGCCACCCACACGAAGTTGTCCATGCTCGCGGCGGTGAACGCCGCGTCGTCGCAGAGCACCAGCAGCGGCATCCCCGCCAGGTCGCGCCCGCGCAGCGCCTCGTCCAGCGCCCCCACCTCCCGCTCCGCCTCCTCGTGGCTCGTGAAGGGCGGCGCCTCCACCGCCAGCACCCCGGGCATCACCTGCGCGTGCCGCCCGAAGGGGGGCGGCAGCCGCACCTCCGCGGGGAGCTCGCGCCACAGCTCGCGCCGCCGCTCCCCCGCCACCGCCACCGCCAGCTTGGAGCCGGCGTTGAGCCCCGTGCCGCTGTAGTCCAGCGTGTCGATGGTGGTGTTGGTGTAGAAGTGGAGGTCGCGCGCCAGGTCAACCCGCTCCAGCGCGTGGCGGAGAAAGGCGCCCACGTCGTGGATGTCCAGCGACGGGTCGTCCTCCCGGGCGCAGATCCACAGGTACTTTGCAAGGCTGAGCTGGTTCTTGCCCAGGATGTGGTTGGCGAGCGTCAGGATCTCCTGCGGGCGGCGCTCCCTGAGGTAGGGCGTGTAGCGCTCGCTCCCGATGGCGAACAGGAGCGGGTGCACCCCCGCCGCGTCCACCGCGTGCACCGCGTGCAGCCCGGGGATCTCCTGCGGGATGGCGCTCCCGGTGATCTCGTGGATCAGCGCGCCGAAGCTGGTGTCCTCCTGCGGCGGCCGCCCCACCACCGTGAACGGCCAGATGGCGTTCCGCCGGTGGTACACCCGCTCCACCCGCATCACCGGGAAGGGGTGCACCAGGCTGTAGTAGCCCAGGTGGTCGCCGAAGGGCCCCTCCGGCCGGGTCTCGTGCGGGTGGATGGTGCCGGTGACGACGAAGTCCGCGTCCGCCGACACGCAGTGCCCCGACTCGTCGTGGAAGTAGCGGAAGGCGCGGTTCCCCAGCGTCCCCGCGAACACCACCTCCGGGAGCCCCTCGGGGAGCGGCATCACCGCGGCCAGGGTGTGCGCGGGCGGCCCCCCCACGAAGATGCTCACCCGCAGCGGCTCCCCCGCCGCGTTCGCCCTGGCCTGGTGCACGCCGATGCCGCGGTGGATCTGGTAGTGGAGCCCCACCTCCCGGTCCGGCACGTACTCGTTGCCGGCGAGCTGCACGCGGTACATCCCCAGGTTGGCGCCCATCACCCCCGGCCGGTCCGGGTCCTCGGAGTACACCTGCGGCAGGGTGATGAAGGGTCCGCCGTCCATGGGCCAGTTGACCACCTGCGGCAGCTCGCCCACGCGAGCCGTGCCGAAGCGGACCGGGGCTCCGCGGCGCCGCCGCAGCGGCAGCGCGGAGGTGGCGACGCGCGCCGCCGGCAGGTAGCGGAGCGGGCTGCGCAGCGCGCGCACCGGGTCGTACTTGAGGTCCACCAGCGCCTTGACCCGCTCCAGCGTGTCGCGGAAGATGAAGCGCGACCGCTCCAGCGTGCCGAACAGGTTGGACACCGCCGGAAAGCGCGAGCCCCGGACCCGCTCGTAGAAGACGGCGGGCCCGCCGTGCTCGAACACGCGCAGGTGGATCGCCGCCATCTCCAGGTACGGGTCCACCTCCTCGCGGACGCGCACGAGGTGGCCGTGGCGCTCCAGGTCCAGCACGCAGGCTTCCAGGCTCTTGTATCCCATCGCGTCCGCGCTTCGGTGGTTCGGGGAGTCGGTGCGCGGGAAGGATGGGCCGGCGAGGCCGGCGGGTCAACGGCGGGCGCGGACGCGGCGGGAAAACGCGGCGCCGGGGGATCCCTAGTCTCCGAAGTGGATGGGGCGGTCCTGGGAGATCCCCGCGACGCCGGGCACCTGCTCCGCCGCCTTCGCCACCTCGTCGCTGGCGGTTCCCACGATGCATCCCACCTCGCGGAGGACGTCCTGCACCTCGAAGCCGATCCCGGCGAGGTCCTTGGCGACGTCGTCGAGCGGCCGCTCCTGGGTGGCGGCGACGATCCAGGTGCTGTTTTCCGGCATGGCTTCCTCGTGGGGTGGGTGCGGGCGCGGCCCAGCGGGTCGGGCGGCCCTCACCGCAAGAGTCGGGCAGCGGGATCGACGCGCAGCAGCACCTTGCCCGTCGTGCGCCGCCCCTCCAGCGCCCGGTGCGCCTCCGCCGCGTCCTCCAGCGGGTACTCCGCGCCCACCCGCACAGACAGCTCCCCCGCCGCGATCCACGCGAACAGCTCGCCCGCGCGCCCGAGCAGTTCCTCCCGCGTCGCCACGTAGTGGGCCAGCGTGGGCCGGGTGAGGAACAGCGAGCCCTTCTGGTTGAGGAGCTGCGGATCCACCGGCGCCACCGGCCCGCTGGACTGCCCGAAGAGCACCATCGTCCCGCGCGGCGCCAGCAGCTCCAGCCCCGGGAGAAAGGTGGTGCGGCCCACGGAGTCGTAGACCACCTGGAGCCCGCGGCCCCCCGTGAGCCGCCGCGTCTCGGCCACGAAGTCGTCGCGCGTGTAGACGATCACCTCGTCCGCGCCGGCCGCGCGGGCCAGCTCCGCCTTGTCGTCGCTCCCCGCCGTGCCGATCACGAACGCGCCGCGCCGCCTGGCGATCTGCACCAGCAGCAGCCCCACCCCGCCGGCCGCCGCGTGCACCAGGCAGCGGTCGCCCTCGCGCAGCGGGTAGGTGGAGGTGGCGAGGTAGTGCGCCGTCAGCCCCTGGAGCATCACGGCCGCGCCCTGCGCCGCGCCCACCCCGTCCGGGAGCGGCACCAGCTTCGCGGCGGGGACCACGGCGTACTCCGCGTACGCGCCCAGCACGCCGGCCCACGCCACGCGGTCGCCCTCCCGCACCTCCGCCACGCCTGCGCCCACGGCCGCCACCGTCCCGGCCCCCTCCTCGCCCAGCGTCGCCGGGAGCGGGATCGTGTACAGGCCGGTCCGCTTGTACACGTCGATGAAGTTGACTCCCGCGGCCTCCAGCCGCACCAGCGCCTCCCCGGCCCCGGGCCGCGGCACGGGCACGTCCTCCACCCGCATCGCCCCGGCGCCCCCCGGCTCGTGCACCCGCACGGCGCGCATCGTCCCCGCCGTCTCGCTCATCGGCTCACTCCTTCCCGGTCGTGTCCACGATGACCCGCGCTCCCCGGGCCGCGCGCAAGACGGGCGCCACGCGCGCGAACGCCCGCTCCGGCGGCGGGTACTGGGCGGTGCCCCGGGCCGATCCACCCTTCCCCGCCGGAGAACGCGAGCGCCATGACCGTCGTGTCCCACCTCCCCGACCTGGACGCCCTGCTCGGCCTGCTCCGCGGCCGGCGCGCCGTGGTGCTCGCCGGCGCCGGGTGCAGCACCGAGTCCGGGATCCCCGACTACCGCGGCCCCGAGGGGAGCATGCGAGCCCGGAAGCCCATGCAGTACCAGGAGTTCGTGCGCAGCGAAGCCGGGCGCGCCCGCTACTGGGCGCGCAGCTCGGTGGGGTGGACTCGCGTCGCCGCCGCGCGGCCCAACGCCGCGCACCGCGCCCTTGCCCGGCTGGAGGAGGGAGGCGCCGTCCGCGGCATCATCACCCAGAACGTGGACGGCCTGCACCACGCCGCGGGGAGCCGGCGCGTGGTGGAGCTGCACGGCTCGCTCGCCGCGGTCCGCTGCCTGTCGTGCGGCCGGGCGGAGCCGCGCGCCGCCTTCCAGGAACGGCTGCTGGCGGCCAACGCGGAGTGGGCGGAGCGGCTGGCGCGGGGAACGGCGGAGGCCGAAGCCGAGGCCGCGCCGGACGGGGACGCGGAGCTGACGGGGTGGGCGCCGGACACCTTCCGGGTGCCCGGCTGTCTCCGGTGCGGCGGCGTGATCAAGCCGGACGTGGTCTTCTTCGGTGAGAACGTGCCGGCGCGCACGGTGGACGAGGCGTGGGAGCTGTTCGCCGGGGCGGACGTGCTGCTGGTGGCCGGCTCGTCGCTCACCGTGTACTCCGGCCGGCGCTTCGTCTACCGGGCGCAGCAGGAGGGCATGCCCATCGCCGTCGTCAACCTGGGCCCCACCCGCGCGGACGAGGTGGCCGCCGCGAAGGTGGAGGGAGCGCTCGGGCAGGTGCTCCCCCGGCTCGCCGAGGCGCTCCTCGCGCCGGGCTGACGACTGCGTCGGGGATGGGAACGGTCGCGGAAAACAAGGGCCCCGGGCGACGCGTCTGACCGTGGCCCCTGCCTGCTTCCCTCGAACGGCTACGCCGCCTTGATGTTGATCTTGTAGCGGGCCCCCTGCCCCACCACCTGCATCACTCCCGCGCCCAGCGTCTGCACCGCTAGCAGGTCGTCGTTCGTCCTTTTCTTGCCGATGATGTTCGCGAACGCGGTCATCATCGTCCCGGTGAGCCGTCCGTGATCCTGAAGGGGCGAGAACATGTTGAAGACGAGACGCATTCCGCTCGACAGCTCGCCCCGCAGCCCCGCATCGAAGTCGAAGGAATCGTCCTCGTCGATCACCGCCACGATGTGCGTCCCGGCGAAGTTGTCGTCCACGAGGACGACGTCGGTGTGGCGTACGTCGCCCGCCTCCATGTCGTGCCACGCCGCGTTGGGGCCCACGCGGCGGACGTCGCAGCCGGCGTCCATCCGCAGGACCAGGAAGTACAGGTCGTCTCCGGTGTGGTCGGTGCTGGCGATGCACTCGACCCGATCCACGATCAGCTTGCTCATCCGTCACCTCCGGTGGGTGGTTCGGCCGTGCGCTCCGGGTCTTCTGCCCATCCGACCACGGAGGTCCGCGTCGTGCGCCTGCCTCGGCCGGCACCGGCGGTCCGGAGCTGCATCGCCCGGCAGCCGGCCCCGCTCGGCGAGTGCAAGCAGGGGTCCTCGTCGGAAGTCTCCCCCTATATCGAAAGGGAGCAGCATTTTAGGGGAACATGTCGAGGCTTCTCCCTCCCCTCCCACGATCCTATGGGGACATGCATGCCTCACCCGCGTGTCCCACCCGGGCGACGCTTCGCACGGCCCGCCTTTTTACGCCGTTCCACGCGTGGAACCCCCCAGAGCTTGAACGATCTCCGCCCCTCCCCTTATCTTGTTCGTGGCGGGAAAAGTACGCGACGTAGGAGCGAGCCGAGAACGGATCTCCAGCATCCTTGCGCGCTGCACGGTCGATCTCCCGACGAGCGACCCGAGGGAAACCCACAACCGCCGTCCGCCGCCTTCCCGGCGCCCCGGCCGCCACCCCACAAGGTGATCCATGGAATCTCCAGCCGCAGCAGCCCCCCCCGTGCCGACCGCCGCGACCGCACGGCCGCCCGCGACCGCGCGCCCCGACGCGCGCACCCCGGCGCCGGTCGTGAACTCGCACAACGAGTGGGACCCGCTGGAGGAGGTCGTTGTGGGCGTCGCGGAAGGGGCGCACGTGCCCGCCTGGAGCGCCATGATCGCGGCCACCACCCCCGAGGACCAGTGCGGCTTCTTCCAGCAGCACGGCGGACGCCCCTTCCCGGCGGAGGTGGTCGACGCCGCCAGGCGCGACCTGGACGCGCTGGCGGAGCGGCTCCACCGCGAGGGCGTGGTGGTGCGCGTCCCCCGGGCCGACGAGTACTCCCGCCCCTTCACCACCCCGGACTGGGAAAGCAGCAGCGGGCTGTACGCCGCCATGCCCCGCGACGTCCTGCTGGTGGTGGGCGACGAGATCATCGAGGCGCCCATGGCGTGGCGGTGCAGGTACTTCGAGGTGCACGCGTTCCGCCCCCTCCTCACCGAGTACTTCCGGGCCGGCGCGCGCTGGACCGCCGCGCCGCGCCCCACGCTGCGCGACGAGCAGTTCCTGCCGGAGGAGGAGGCGGGCGGCCTGGCGGCGGCGCCGCCGTACATGGTCACGGAATACGAGCCCACCTTCGACGCCGCCGACTTCATGCGCTTCGGGCGGGACATCTTCGCCCAGCGCAGCCACGTCACCAACGACCTGGGCATCGAGTGGCTGCGCCGGCACCTGGGCGCGTCGTACACCGTGCACGTGCTGGAGCCGGACGACCCGCACCCCATGCACATCGACGCCACCATGCTCCCCCTGGCGCCGGGGAAGCTGCTCCTCAACCCGGAGCGCCTCCCCCAGATCCCGCCGCAGTTCCGCGACTGGGACGTGCGCTTCGCCCCGCAGCCCAACCCCCACGGCGACCGCCGGCTGTACATGAGCAGCGCCTGGGTCTCCATGAACCTCCTGAGCCTGGACGAGCGGACGGTGCTGGTGGAGGAAAACGAGACCGAGCTGGCGGAGATGCTCCGGGGCTGGGGGATCGAGCCCGTTCCCTGCCCCTTCCGGAGCTTCAACGCCCTGGGCGGCTCGTTCCACTGCGCCACGCTGGACGTGCGGCGGACAGGCGGTCTCGAGTCGTACTTCTGACGGCTTTTACGGCGGGTTCGGGCGTGCCCCCGGCTGGCGCCGGGGTCGGGCTTCGGCTCCGTAACGCACGAAACAACCGTGCGTAACGGAGTCGAGCCCCGGCAAACAGCCGCCGGGTCTCGCCCCTCCGGGCCGTAATCCCTCACGCAAACGCAGACGTAGCCTCAAGATCCCGCAGTTGCCCCCTCTCCCAGAATTGGGAGAGGGTGGCGGCTCTAAGGCCGCCGGGTGAGGGCCCTTCGGGCCTTCACGCCCGTCCGCACGCTTGCGCTCCGCACGCGCTCCCTTTACAATACAAAGTCCTTGGCAGAAACACTCGCCGCCGGCAGATTCCCGCCAGCCGCCGAGCCGCGGCAGCGCCGAGCGCGAGCCCACCACCGGAACAACGAATGCCGCGATCCCTCGCCAGGCGTCCCCTGCTGGCGGCCGTGCTCGTGCTCGCCGCCGCCCTCGCCGTGTTCCTCGGCGGGAAGTGGAAGGCCAGTTCCGACCGCGGCGGACAGAAGCCCGCCGAGCCGTTCCGCATCGCCGGCAACCTGTACTACGTCGGCGCGAACGACGTAGCGGCCTTCCTGGTCACCGGGCCCCAGGGGCACGTCGTGCTCGACGGCGGCTATCCCGGCACCGCGCCGATGATCATGGCGAGCATCGCCAAGCTCGGCTTCGACATCCGGGACGTCCGGGTGCTGATCAACTCCGAGCCGCACCAGGACCACGCGGGCGGGCTGGCGGAGCTCCAGCGGGCGTCCGGCGCAGAGCTGTGGGCCAGCGAAGCGAGCGCGGACGCCATCGCGTCCGGCGGCGACGACCCCGACATCGTCCTGCCGCTGCGGGCCCTCATCCGGATCGGGCTACTCGGCTACCCGGCCGCGCGCGTGGACCACCGGTTCCGCGACGGCGACACCATCCGGGTCGGGCCGGTCGCGCTCACCGCGCACGTAACGGGCGGCCACACGCGCGGCTGCACCTCGTGGTCGTTTCCCGTCCGCGACGGCGAGCGCGTGCTCCACGTGGTGAGCGCCTGCAGCCTGATCGTGCTTGCGGGGATGCGGTACCCGGAACAGGGCGCCGACCTGGAGCGCAGCTTCCGCGTGCTGCGCGGCCTCCCCGCCGACATCTGGGTGAGCTCGCACGCGAGGCTGTGGGGCAGGTACCGCAAGTTCGTCGCGCGCGACACGGCCGGGAGCCCGGTGGACCCGTTCATCGACCCCGAGGGCTACCGCGCCTACGTGGACACGGCCGAGGCGCGGTTCCGCAGGGGAGTCGTCCAGTAGCGGCGGGCCGGCGCCGGACCGCTTGCGCCGCGCGCGAGTTCGCTTTACGATACAAAGAAGTTTGAAATCACAACCTTCGATCCGTCCTCCACGCACGCGGCCATGCAACTCAAGATCGAGGGCGTCTCCGAGAGCTGCGCCGACGTCGTGCGGGACAGGAACGCGGTCCGGCGGACGCCCGGCTGCCTGCCGCAGGAGATCGGCGTCCACCCCCGGCTGAGCGCGAGGGAGGCGGCGGCATGAAGCTCCGGGAGATCTTCCGCTTCGAGCTGGTCTACCAGGCGCGCCGTCCCTGGCCGTGGCTGGCCTTCGCGGTGCTGGCCGTGTTCGCGTTCCAGAACACGCGGGTGGGCATCGTCCCCGTCACGCTTCCCCAGGACTTCGTCCTCAACTCGCCGTTCATCATCGCGGCGGTGTCGGTGTTCAGCTGCCTGATCTGGCTTCTGGTGGCCTCCGCCATGGCCGGCGAGGCGGCCGCGCGGGACGTGCACACCGGCATGCACCCCCTCACGTACACGAGCCCCGTCAGCCGGACCGAGTACCTGGGCGGGCGCTTCCTCGCCGCCTTCGTCCTCAACGCGCTGGTCCTGCTCGGCGTGCAGGTGGGGAGCCTTCTGGCCGTCTACGCGCCGGGGATCGACCCCGCGATCGTCGGGCCGTTCCGGCCGGCCGCGTACCTGGCCGCCTACGGCTTCATCGCGCTCCCCAACGCGTTCATCGTCGCGGCGATCCAGTTCGCGTTCGCGCTGCTCAGCGGCCGGGCCATGGCGAGCTACTTCGCCAGCGTGCTGCTCCTGTTCCTCGCGGTCCCCGTCAGCCTGGTCGTGACCTTCGCGCTGGGGGAGCCGGCGCTGGGGAAGATGGTGGACCCCATCGGCATCATGGGCATCATGAACTCGATGATGCTCGAGTGGACGATCGTCGAAAAGAACGTCCGCATGTTCAGGCTGGAGGGGGCGGTGCTGGGGAACCGGCTCCTGTGGCTGGGCGTCGCTTCGGCGGCGCTGGCGTACGTGCACCGGCGCTTCCGCTTCGCCCACCGCGCCGCCGCGGACCCGTGGAGCCGGATCGCGCGGCGGTTCTCCGCCGGGACCCCGGTGCCGGACGCCGCGGGGGATGCCCCGGCGGCGGTCGTCGTCCCGCGGGTGCGAAAGTCGTTCGGCTTCGCGGCCCAAGCGCGCCAGACGCTCGCGATCGCCGGGTCGTCGTTCCGGGTGATCGCCGGGAGCCCGGCCGGGCTCTTCCTCCTGGCGGCGTACCCCGCGATGCTGGTCCTGGTGCTGGTGGTGGAGTCGAAGCACTGGGGCGTTCCGCTGCTGCCGCGGACCGGCTACCTGCTGGCAAAGCACCTCACCGCCCCCCTCGGCTTCGCCTCCGACTACCGGATGATCGTGCCGCTCCTCATCCCGTACTTCGCCGGCGAGCTGGTGTGGCGGGAGCGGGACGCGGGGCTCGCCGAGAGCGTGGACGCCACCTCGGTGCCGGAATGGGTCCTGTTCCTGGGCAAGCTGCTGGGCCTCGGCCTGGTGCTCGCCGCGCTGATGGCCGCCGTGGCCGCGGCCGGGATGCTCGCCCAGGCGATCCTGGGCTACCACGACTTCCAGCCGGGCCTGTACCTGCGGGTCCTGTTCGGGCTCCAGCTCCCGGAGTACCTGCTCTTCGCCGTGCTCGCCTTCCTGGTGCACGCGGTGGTGAACCACAAGCACGTGGGGCTGCTGGCGGCGCTCGTCGCGTACTTCTGCATCCTGTTCGCCCCCAGGCTCGGCATCGAGCACGACCTGCTCGTCTACGGCTCCGGTCCGGCGTGGACCCACACGGACATGCGCGGCTTCGGCCGGTCGCTGGGGCCGTGGCTGTGGCTCAAGCTGTACTGGGCGGCGTGGGCGCTGCTCCTGGCGGCGGCGGCCCGGCTGTCCTGGGTGCGGGGACGGGAGCCGGGCTTCGGCGCACGGCTGGAGACGGCGCGGCGCCGCTTCGCCGGCACGACGGTCCGGGTCGCCGCGGTGGCGGCGGGACTGGTCCTCGCCCTGGGGGGATTCGTGTTCCGCAGCACCAACGTGCTCAACGATTACCGCTCCGCCTCGGAAGCGGTGGAGCGGCAGGCCGAGTACGAGCGGCGCTACGGGCGGTACGAGGGAATCCCCCAGCCGGACCTCGCCGCCACCCGCCTGCGCGTGGAGATCCACCCCCACCGCGGGGCGGCGACGGCCAGCGGCACGTACCGCCTGGTGAACCGCCACGCGGTGCCGATCCGCTCCGTGCACCTGGCGCCGGCCGACGGCGTCGTGACCCGCGTCACGCTCGACCGCCCCGCCACCCGCGTGCTGGCGGACGACGAGCTGCGCCACTCCATCTACGCCCTGGCGGAGCCGCTGCAGCCCGGCGACTCGCTGACGCTCGGCTTCGAGGTGCGCTACGAGCCGCGCGGCTTCCGCAGCGGCGGCGCGGACGACGCCGTCGTCCCCAACGGCAGCTTCTTCACGAACGGGCTGCTCCCCCGCATCGGCTACCAGCCCGGCCGCGAGCTCACGGGCGCCGACGACCGGCGCGCGCAGGGGCTCCCGCGGCAGGTGACCTTCCCCACCCCCGACGACGTGGACCCGGACCTCGCCGCGGGGGCGGGCGCCGTGTTCGACGCGGTGGTGGGGACCGACGCGGACCAGGTGGCCGTCGCGCCGGGCACGCTGCGCCGCAGCTGGACCGAGGGCGGGCGCCGCTACTTCCACTACGCCAGCGACGTCCCCATCGGCGGGCAGATGGTCTTCTTTTCCGCCGACTACGCGGTGCACCGGGAGCGGTACGGGGGCGTGGAGATCACGGTCTTCCTGCACCCGTCGCACACCGCCAACCTGGGCCGCGTCCTGCGGAGCGCCCGCGCCTCGCTGGACTACTACACCACGCGGTTCGGCCCCTACCCGCACCGGTTCCTGCACTTCATCGAGCAGCCGGGCAACTTCATGGGGATGGGCGTGGACGGGAGCGGCGTCGTCACCGGGGGGGAGGGGTTCTTCCTCCTGGACCCGCCGGACGAGGGCCTGGACGTCGTGTTCGAGGTGGTGGCGCACGAGGTGGCCCACCTGTGGTGGGGCGGCCAGCTCAGGCACGCCTCCGCCGAGGGAGCCATCGTCCTTTCGGAAAGCCTCGCCTGGTACTCGGCCATGCGGGTGGTGGAGGAGACCCGGGGCCGCGAGCAGCTCCGGCAGTTCATGCGGATCATGCGCGAGCCCGACCCGTGGCCGCCCATCCGCACCGGGCTCCCGCTGCTCCGCGCCATGGACCCGTACGCCGGCTACCGCAAGGGAGCGTTCGCGATGTACGCGCTCAGCGAGTACATGGGCGAGGAGCGTGTGAACGGCGCCCTCGCCCGCCTGCTGCGGAGCAGGGCCGGCTCCCTGGCGACCACGCTCGACCTGTACCGGGAATTGCAGGCCGCCGCGCCGGACTCGCTCCGGCCGCTGCTTCACGACCTGTTCGAGGTGAACACCTTCTGGACGTTCGACACGAAGCGGGTCACCGCGGTGCGGACCCCGGCGGGCGCCTGGCGGGTGACGCTGGAGGTGGAGGCGCGCAAGGTCGTCGCCGACAGCGCCGGCGCCGAGACCGAGCTGCCGATGGGCGAGCCGGTGGAGATCGGCGTCTTCGCCCCCGCCGCGCCCGGCGAGCTCCTGGGCAGACCGCTGTACCTGCGCAGGCACCGCGTCCGCTCCGGGACGCAGACGATCACGCTGACGGTGCCCGGGAGGCCGGCCCGGGCTGGCATCGACCCGTACAGCCTGCTCGACTGGGAGGAGGGCGACGACATCGAGCCGGTGGACACCGGCAGCTGAGGACGCACGAAGGGCTTCACACATCCACACGAAAAGGACGAATGGCACGGATCGCACGGCGGATCACGAGGACGGGGCTGCTCGGGCTGGCGCTCGCGGCCGGTGGGACGGAGGCCGCGGCGGCGCAGGGCGGATGGCTCCGGGCCCCGGACGCCGGCTTCATCTCGGCGGGGGTGTCGCGCATCGCGACCGGGGAGCTGGACGACCGGCTGGCCGCGCGCGGCTACCCCACCTTCGGCACCACGGCCAGGGCCGTCGGCATCGGCGGGTACTGGAGCCTGCCGGGCGGGCTGATGCTCGGCGGCGAGTGGAACGGCCTCGCCATCGGCGACGAGCCGCACCAGGGGCGCACGGTGGGGCTCAGCGGCGGCTACGCCACCGTGGGCGTGGGCTACGCGGTGGACCTTTCGCCGCGGGTGCGGGTGTACCCGCGGCTGGGGCTCGGCCCGGGCGGGCTGGCGCTGTGGTTCGAGAGCGAAGCCGACACGGTGGGCTTCGACGAGGTGCTGGCGGACCCCAGGCCCCTCCCCGGCCGCATGCCGGTGCTGAGCCACGACGGGGTGGTGCTTGACCTGGGGGCCGGCGCGGAGCTCCTCCCCGGCGGACGGGGCCTCGGCCCGCTGATCGGGCTGCGCGTGGGCTACCTGGCGGCGCTCTTCGGCTCCGACTCGGACTGGCAGCTGTACGAGTACACGGCGAGAGGCGGCCCGTCCGGGACCATCGCGGGCCCCTACGTCCGCGCGGTGGTCGGCGTGGGGCGGAGGCGCTAGGCCATGCCCGCCGTGGAGCCGACCGCCGTCGCGCCGGCCGCGGGCGCCCACCAGGACCCGGGGGCCGACTTCGTCGCCCCGGGCTCCGTGGCGCGGAGGATCTGGGGCGACGGGGACATGGTGCTCCTGGTCTTCGCCGGCTCGGCCGCCGAGTTCGCGCTCAACCGCGCGGTGGACTGGCTGTTCTTCACCGGGAAGCTGCCGGGCGATCCCATCGGCAGGCTCTTTTCCACGGCGGGCCACGCCCAGCAGATCGTCTTCGCCGACGCGGCGACCGCATCGCGCACGCTGGAGCGAATCCGGAGGGTCCACCAGGCCGTGGAGCGGGAGCGGGGCCGGCGCATCCCCGACTGGGCCCACCGCGACGTCCTTTACATGCTCATCGACTACTCCGAGCGGGCGCACGAGATGCTCGCGCGGCCCCTGGACGCGGACGAGCGGCGCGAGCTGTACGACGTGTTCCGCCGGGTGGGCACCGGGCTGGGGATCCCCGGCCTCCCGGACACGTACGCCGGCTGGAGGGCGGACCGCGAGCGCCACCTGCGCCGCGACCTGCTGCGCAGCCGGGGCACGGAAGCGCTGTACGCCCGCTACCGGGACGCCCTGGGCCCCTGGCGGTACCCTCTCCTGCTGCGGGTCCAGGCGCTCCTGGCTCCCGGGCACGTGCGGGGCCTGCTGCGGCTGGAGCGGGCGGAGTGGCTGCGCCCCCTGCTCCGGCTGTATCCCGTGCTGGTCCGCGCCGGATTCCGCGGAATCGTGCAGCGGCTGCTGATGCCGTCGGCGCATCTCGCCGCCATCCGGGCCCTGGACCACCCCCCGGCGGACCCGCCGAAGCCGCGCCCGCCGCGGCGCTGCCCCATGACCCTCCCGAGGCACCCGAGGACGACCCGATGAACCGCCTTTTCGCCCGCGTCCGATCCGACCGCATGGACCGGCTCCCCTTTTCCTGGCTGGACTTCAAGGTCGGGTTCCGCATGCTGGCGCGGTACCCGGGGCTCACCCTGGTGGGCACGGTGGCGATCGCGGTCGCGATCGCGCTGGGCACGCTCTACTTCGAAGCGGTCGACAAGTGGCGGAACCCGCGGCTGCCCATCCCGGACGGCGACCGCGTGGTCTCCATCCGCAACTGGGACGCGAGCGCGATGGTGCCCGAAGGTAAGTCGCTGAACGACTTCGCGGCCTGGCGCGGGCAGGTGAGGACGGTGGACCCCCTGGGCGCGGCGATCGTGTTCGTCCGGAACCTGGCCACCGAGGACGGGCGGGTGGAGCCGGTGGGGGGAGCGGAGGTCACGGCCAACGCGTTCTCGCTGATGGCGACGCCGCCGCTGATGGGCCGCGCGCTGACGGAGCGGGACGAGCGGCCGGGGGAGCCGCCCGTGGTCGTCATCGGCCACTCGCTGTGGAAGACGCGCTTCGGGAGCGACCCGGGGGTGGTGGGCCGCACGGTCGAGCTGGGCACCGCCACCGCGACGGTCGTGGGGGTGATGCCGGAAGGCTTCGGCTTCCCCGTGAGCCAGCGCATCTGGGCGCCGCTGCGCGTGGACGGATCCACGCTGGCGCCGCGCACGGGCCCGGACGTGTCCATCTTCGGCCGCCTCGCCCCGGGGGCGTCGATCGACGACGCGCGGGCCGAGCTGGGCGCCATCGGCGCGCGCGCCGCCGCCATGAGCCCGGAAACGCACCGGAACCTGAGGCCGCGGGTCACGACGTACGCAAAGCCGCTCGCCGAGGGCGGCCCGGCGATGATGGTCCGGAACATCCTGCTCGTGGTCAACGGCATCTTCCTGATGCTGCTGGCCGTCATCTGCGCCAACGTGGCCACGCTGGTGTTCGCCCGCACCGCCACCCGCGGCTGGGAGATCACGGTCCGGGGCGCGCTGGGGGCCAGCCGCGGCCGCATCGTCGCGCAGTTGTTCATCGAGGCGCTGGTGCTGGCCGGCCTCGCGGCGGTCCTGGGGCTGGTGCTCGCCAGGCTGTCGCTGCGCTTCGGGCTCGGCCTGGCCGCCGGGAGCGGCGCCCTGCCCTTCTGGATCGACGACAGCCTGTCGTGGAAGACGGTGGCGTACACGGCGCTGCTCACGCTCTTCGGCGCCGCGATCGTCGGGATCCTGCCCGCGCTGCGGGTCACCAGGCTCAACGTGCACGACGCGCTCCGCAGCGAGGGCGCGGCGCGCTCCGGGCTCCGCTTCGGCGGCTTCTGGACCGCGGTGATCGTCGTGCAGGTCGCGATCACCGTCGCGTTCCTCCCGCTGGCCGCCGGGGGCGTGTTCGAGTCCAACCGGTTCCGGCAAAGGGCGGAGGGGATCGGCGCGGAGCGGTACCTGACCGCGAGCGTGGACATCGACCGCGAGGACCACGGGTCCGACCCGGCCGCGTTCGCCGGGCGCGCGCGCCTCAGCTTCGACGAGCTGGAGCGGCGGCTCCGCGCGGAGCCCGGCGTCGAGCAGGTGGCGTTCGCCGACCGGCTCCCGGTCGCGGACCAGTTCAAGTACGACATCGACGTCGACACCACGGCCGGCGCTCCCGCGACCGGGCTGCGCAGGAGCACGCTGGTGCAGGTTTCGCGCGGCTTCTTCGCCGCCTTCGGCACCGCGGTGGTCGCCGGCCGCGACTTCCAGCCGCTGGACTTCGAGGGCGGCCGCGTGCTGATCGTGAACCAGTCGTTCGCGCGCCACGTGTTCGGCGGGCGCAACCCCATCGGCCAGCGCATCCGCATCGTGGAGGGGGAGGACGACCGCGTCGCCGGCGAGGCGTGGTACGAGGTCGTCGGCATGGTCCGGGACTTCGGCTGGCAGCTGGACCGGCCGGAGGAGCAGTCGGCGATCTACCGCCCGCGCCTCCCCGCGCCGGGCACGGCGGTCAGCCTCGCCGTGCGCGTGGGCGACCCGGACGCGTTCGCCACGCGCCTGCGCACGCTCGCCGCCGACGTCGATCCCACGATCCGCCTCACCGACGTGCAGCCGCTCGCCCGGGTGGGGGGCGGGGAGGCGCAGATGAACTGGGCGCTGACCTCGGTCGCCTGGCTGATCTCGTTCATCGTCCTGCTGCTGTCGGCGACCGGCATCCACTCGCTGATGTCGTTCACCGTCGCGCGGCGGACCCGGGAGATCGGCATCCGCGCCGCGCTCGGCGCGAGCCCGGGGCGCATCGTGGCCGGCATCTTCTCGCGCGCGCTCCTGCAGATCGGCGCGGGGGTCCTCGCCGGCAGCGGGCTGGCCGCGCTGCTGGGCCTGGGATCCACGCGCGACGTGCTGCTGCTCCTCGCCGCGGACGGCGTCATGCTGGCGGCGGGGCTGGTGGCGTGCGCGGTGCCGCTCCGGCGCGCGCTCAGGATCGATCCCACGGAGGCGCTGCGGGCGGAAGGCTGACGCGGGCGATGCGTGTGGGACGTCGTCGAGGACGAGCCCTCGCCGAAACAGCGCGGGGCAGGTGGATCGATCCACCTGCCCCGCGAGTACAAGCGGCCCGGCC
>JBEVLE010000169.1:0-19564 GCA_040509335.1 Longimicrobiaceae bacterium
GGGACACGCCGCGGGCGCCGCCGGGAACGCGGCGCGCGCCGCCGCCGCGGCCGGCGCGTTCGCCTACTTTTCCCCGGAAGTAGTGGATCGGGTGGCCCACCCCGTGGATCCGGCGGCGCTCCACCCCCTCACGGTGGCGATGTCCGCCGAAACGAGGCGGGCCGCCGCCGCCGCGGCGCGGGTCAACGTGGTGGCGGGCGCCCACGTGCTTCCCGCGCACGCCGTGCTGTACGCCAGGTCGGTTGCGGCGGCGCTGGGCGCGCCCGCCGGCTGGGTGACGGCCGATGAAGCGGCGCACGCCGCGCTGCGCGCCGTCGTGGCCGTGCAGCAGGGCGCCGCCGCCGCGCCCGCCGTGGTGGCCGTGATCAACGGGCCGGGGGCACTGCTGGGGCTCGGCCCCGTCCCCGGCGGCATCCTTGCGGCCTGGATGGCGACCGCCACCGCGAACGCCGCGCTCGGCACCGTCGCCGCCGGGAACGCCGCCGCCCTGGCCGGCCGCACCGCGCGCGCCGCCGCCGCCGCGGCCGCGTTCGCCGGCCAGGCAGGGGCCGCGGCCGCCGGCGTGGTGCAGACCGCCCTGGAGCCGGCGCACTTCGGGCTGGTCCAGGGCCGCCCGCCCTTCGCCCCCGGGGAGCGCTTCGTCCTGCTGAACGGGGACGCCAACTACGACTACGTCCGCTCCCTGCAGCCGCACGGAGCCCCGCCGGTGCTCCCCGTCGTGGTGGGGATGACGGCCATGCACCACGGCTCCTACATGGAGAACAACGGCGAGTTCCTGGCCGTCAACCACATCCCGTGGGCGCCGGGGAGCGCGGCGGCCGGCGCTCCCGCGGTCGCGGACGCGGTGGGCGCGGGGAGCACGGCCAGCGCCGTGACGGCGGTGGCGAACCACCTGGCGGGAGCCCCGGTCGCCGGCCTGCTCACGCACGTGGCCCACGCGGGGGCCTCCGCCGCCGCCGCCGTGCTCGCGGCGAGCTACGAGCAGGTCCAGGCCGTCAACGCCGCCGAGGTGGCGCGCCTCGTGGGCAACGACTACAACAACCTGGCCGCCGGGACCGCCGCGGCCGTGCAGTCCACCCTCGCCCCCGCGGCGGAAGCCGCCGAGGTGGCCGTCGCCGCCATCCTGGGCACCCGCACCCGCATCGGCACCGGCTCCGCGCAGGACTACGCCGAAGCCGCCGCCGCCGCCCGGGTGCGGCTGCGCGGCGCGGCGCTCGCCTTCGAGGCCGTGGACGCGCTGATGGTGGAAGCCGTGGTGAAGACGCTGGAGTTCGGCGCGGCCACGGCGGTGGGCCTGGTGGCCGGGATGGTCCCGGGTGGCGCCGCGGCCAACACTCTCCTGTTCGCCCGCCCCGTAGCCGCCGACCTGGCGATTCGCCTGGGGGTCGCCGCGCTCGTTCCCGCCACCGCCGCCAACGTGGCGCGCGCCGCCGTGCGGGCTGTGATGTCCGCCATGGCCGGCGCGCCGAACGTGGCCGCCGACATCAACGGCGCCGGCGCGTTGGGCGGCGTCGCCATCGCGCCGCTCGTCACCCCGCTCACCGCCAACCGGGCCGAGTCCACGGCCCGGGCCGCGCTCGCCGTGGTGAGGACGGGCGCGGTGGCGGTGGGGCGGGCCGTGGCGGCCGTGGGCCAGGTCGACGCGGCGGTGGACCCCCTGGCCCCCGCCTTCACGGCCTTGTACGCCAGGCCCGTCGCCGCGGCCCTCGCGGCCTCCGTGCCCGCCCCGACCGCCGCCGACGCCGCGCTGGCGGCCGTGCGCGCGGTGATCGCCGCGCTGCGGCAGGCACCGCTGGGCCTCGACGCCCTGCGCGACGACCTGAAGCCGGCGGCGGTCGCGCTGATCGTCAACGGGGGGGGCGGACCCGCCGCCGGTCCGGCCAACCTGGGGGTGAACGCCGGCGTGCTCGGCGTGGCCCTCGCCGGCGGTGCGCCGCTGGCGACGGCCGAGAGCGCCCTCGCGACGGTCAAGCGCGGGAGCGCGCACACCATGGAGGCCGTCCGCCAGCGGGCGCAGTACGCCGCCATGGCGTTCAGCGCGGCGCGCTGCGGGGAGATCGAGACGGCCGTCGAGGCCGTCCATCCCTCCCTCGCCACCCTGGGCGTGTCGCACCCCATGGTCGCCTTCGCCGGCGTGGGAGCCGCCGCGCTCACCCCCGCCAACGTGGAGGTCGCCGTCGTGCAGGCGGCCCGCTTCACGGTTCCCGCCTTCGACAACCCGCCGCTTCCCGCGGCGTACGTCCTGGTGGTGTCGCGGCTCGCGCGCGCCGCCGCCGCGGCCGCCGCCGTCGCGGTCAACCCCGCCCTCCCACCCGTGGCGAACCAGGAGATGGACGCGGCGCTGGTGGGGCTGGGCCTGGCGCCGCCGCTCGGCGACGTGGCCACGCTGCGGGGCGACGTCGCCGCGGTGATGGCGACCGCCCTGGGCGCGGCCTGGCCCGCCCCGGTGACCATCCAGGCGGCGGCGCGGGAGGCCGCCATCAACGCCATGATCGGCGAGGCGCAGCGGCAAGCCGGCGTGTCCGGCAAGGCGATCGACGCCGCCCTGCGGGCGGTGGAGCAGCAGACCACCGCCCCGGCCGCCGCCGCCGCCGCCGTCGCGGGCGGCCCCTCCCCCGGCCGCATCGCCTACTCGTACGGAGTGCTCACGGGGAACGACCACTGCTACCCCGCCGAGACGCTGGGCAACCTGGGCCACCCGCACCCCCTGTCCGTGGCCGAGTACGAAGCGCGGGGCTGGACCATGCGCCGCAACACCTCGCTCGTCGCGAACCACGGCGGGCGCCAGGGCGACGCCAACGTCGCGCACCTCATGGGGCACGTGGCCCTGGGATGGAACGCCGCCGCCGACCAGAACCAGGCGGTCGGGCTGGTGAACGTGGGCGCCTGCCTCGCCTGCGGCCAGCGCGCGCTCAACGCCTGATCCCGGCCCTCAGCCCGCGCCGCCCTCCACGCCCAGCGACCGCTCGTGCTCCTCCATGCGGTCCATCACCTTCTCGGGCGCCACGTCCTTCGCCAGCTCGTCCAGCTCCGGGTCGCGCGCGTCCTCGATCCCCATCCGCTGCGCGATCTGCGTGACCAGCGACACCAGCCGCGTCACCTCGTGCTCGGCCAGCAGGCTCACGTGCAGGTCCAGGTCGGCGCGCTCGTCGGCGGCCGCGGCCATGCGGTTCTGGGTGATCAGGACGAAGGTGGACAGGAAGATGGCCTCCACCGACGCTTCCATCGCGAGCACCACGAAGGTGGGGTCGAAGGGCTCGATCCCGGGGATCCACCCCAGGTTCACCGCGATCCACGCGCCGTACAGGAGCAGGTGGATGTAGACGAACGTCATGCTCCCCGTGAAGCGGGACACCGCCGCCGCGATGCGGTCCTGGAGGGGGCTCGTGCGCTCCTGGAGCCGCCTGCGCTCCAGCAGCTGCCGGATGTTGCGCTCCACGACCTCGGCGAGCTGGTGCGGATGGCCGTGGACGGGGGATCTGGACGACACGGGGGTCTTCTTGCTCTCGGGTGTCGGGCTGCCGCGAAAGGCGTACGCTGCGCACGAACCCGGCCAGCGAGCGAAAGCGCTTGCCCGGCAACGGCTTCGACGGATTCGAGGGGCGGGTTTGGAGTACGGGCAGGCGGTTGCGTGGGGGATTACGGCCCGAAGGGGCGAGACCCGGCGCCGTTTGCCGGGGCTCGACTCCGTTGGGCAGCGTTGTTTGCTGCGTTACGGAGCCGAAGCCCGACCCCGGCGCCAGCCGGGGGCACGCCCAAACCCGCCGTGAAAGCCGTTCAGACCCCCGCGGGAAGCTCCATGATCCACCTGTACGCCTGGATCATGTCGCGCCCGAACCCGTCCACGCACCCCCACAGGTACAGGCGGAACTTGCGGTACAGCTCGCCCCCCCAGCGCCGCTCGATCTCGTCCCTGTGGCGGTCCAGCGCCCGCGCCCAGTGCAGCGAGGTGAGCTCGTAGTTGTGGCGGTCGTCGTAGATGGCGCGCACCTGGAACGGCGACTTCGCCACCTCGGCCAGGTACTCGTGCAGGCACAGCAGCGAGCCGTTGCCGGGGTAGATGTAGCGCTCCAGGAAGGTGGACTCGGAGTGCTTTTCGCGGTGGGCGCTGGCGTCCAGGTAGATCCTGCCGCCCGGCTTCAGCAGCCCCTGGTACACCGCCAGCGTGCGGCGGTAGTCGGGGAGGTGCTCGGTCACGCCCAGGTTGACGATGGCGTCGTACTTTTCCGCGGGGCGGTGCTCGAACAGGTGCTCCAGCAGCACGGTGCAGGGAAGCTTCTCGCGGGCGATGAGGTCCTGGAGGAACTTCTCGGACTCGGCGGAGATGGTCAGCGAGGTGACGCGGATCCCCCGCCGCCCGGCGTGCCGGGTGAACGCCCCCCACCCCCCGCCGATGTCCAGCACGCGGTCGCCCGGCTTCGCCCCCACGGCGTCGATGGCGAAGTCCAGCTTGCGCGTCATCGCGTCCTCGATGGGCTCGTCGTCGTGCTCGAAGATCCCCTGCGAGTAGCAGCGGTGCCGCGCGTCCAGCCACAGCAGGTAGAAGTCCTGCTCGTAGTCGTAGTGCGCGGCGATCCACTTCTTGTCGCGCGCCACCTGCCCGAAGATGAACGGCTGCGCGAAGCGCCACACGAAGCGCAGCGGGTGCCGGTCGTTGAACATGCTGCGCATGGCGAGCACCCGCGTGAGGTCGCCCTCCACGTCGATGTTGCCGCGCATGTACGCCTCGGCGAGCGCCGTCTTGTCCAGGGACGCGAGCGCCGCCAGCCCGCTGCGGTCGTTGACGACGATGGCGAACTCCGGGTCGCCGCTGCCGAACCGCCTGGGGGGCGCGCCGTTGCCGCGGACCTCGAAGGGGATCTCCCGTCCGGGCGGAAAGAAGGTGCGGTACCGCTTGTCGATGAGGCCGGTGAGACGGTCGAGCGCGACGGTTTCCATGCTGCGGGCTCCCTGGCGGGTGGTGGAGCGTGCGCGCCTGCCCCGCCCGCGCGCGGGGGCGGGGAGCGGCGAATGGAAAGCGACTTCTGGAGCGGGGGCAGATTAATGCGGGCCGGGTCCGCGGACAAGCGGGGCCCGCGGCAACGACGAAGCCGCCCCCGCCCGGTGGGGCGGAGGCGGCGGGATCCCTGCGGGCGCGCGGGTCAGAGCGCTATGTCGGCCTCCACGTGGCGGGAGCCGGCGCCGGAGACGCCGCGGTACGCGTCGCGGTAGCCGCCGCCCGGCAGCGCGCCGGCCGCGTCGCCGCCGGACTCGCCGCCCTGCCACTGGCGCAGGCCGTAGCCGATGGCCGCCAGCGCGAGCCCGCTCGCCACCAGCCGCCCCATTGCCATGCCGGGCGCGCTGTCCTCCTCGGCGTGCGGGCCGTGCTCGGCGAACAGCTCCAGCATTCCCTTGTTGAACCTGCGCAGGTCCTGCGGGCTGCGGCTGGACACCCAGTTGCGGTCGCGCACCAGCGCCTCGTCGGTCCAGCCGCCGCCGGCGTTGCGGACGTCGTCGCGGATGCCGGGCCAGGAGGTGAGGTGCCGCCCGCGCACCAGCCCGGCGGAGATGAGCACCCACGGCCCGTGGCAGATCACGGCGATGGGCTTGCGGTCGCGGTCCATCCTGCGCACGAAGTCCAGCGCGCGCTCGCTCTGCCGCAGGAAGTCGGGGCTGAAGTGGCCGCCCGGGAGGAGCAGGGCGTCGTAGTCGTCGGGCTTGGCGCCGGAAAGGGTGCGGTCCACGTCGATCTTCTTTCCCGCGGCCATGGCGTTCATGGCCTGGATGGAGCCGGGGCGCAGGGAGATCACCTCCACCTCCGCGCCGTGCTCCAGCAGCTTGTCGCGGGGACTGGTCAGCTCGATCTGCTCCACGCCGTCGGCGGCCAGCACAGCCACGCGGAGCCCGGTCAGGTTCACGCTCGACATCTCTCGTACCTCCTTGCGTTTCAGTCGGTTGCGCCGGCCCGGGCAGCGCGCGGGCCGGGGGCGTGCAGCCGGTGCAAGGATCGTGCGATGCAGGGGCGCTCAGCGCTCCGGGGGAGGGGCGGCGGGGAGCGTCCGGAGGTACGCGTGGATGGCCTGGAGCTCGGTGTCGCTCATCTCGCGGAAGAAGCGCGAGGGCATCCACTCGCTGAGCCGCCGTCCGCCGGGGGCCACGCCGGTGCGCACCGTCCGCGCGAAGTCGGCGAACGGCCAGCCGCCCGCGTGCGACAGCTCGGGCCCGGGGGGCGCCTCGGGGGCGGGGTGCTTGCCGCCCTCCAGCCGCTCGCCGTGGCACTCCACGCACACCGTGGAGGCCAGGTACGCGCCGTACGCCGCGGTGGGGCCGGGCGGGGGAGGCGCCTTCCGCGGCGGCGCGCCGTCGATGCCGCCGCGCATCCCCTCCTCGCCCATCATCGTCACCATGGCGTAGCCGGGGAGGCGGACCTCGGTCGCGGGGACCTCGTGGTCCACGGGCGGCAGCGTCTTGAGGTAGGCGATCAGCGCCGCGGCGTCCTGGTCGCCCAGCCGGTTGTAGAGGCGGAAGGGCATGAAGGGGAGGAGCGACCTGCCGTCGCGCCGCAGCCCGTGGCGGATGGCGCGGTCCCAGTCGGCGTCGGTGTAGCGCGCTCCCACGCCGCCGCGGCCGCGCGTCAGGTTGGGCGCCACGATCAGCCCGGGCGGGATGTCCAGGAACACCTTCCCGGAAAGGTCCGGCCCGTGGCACTCCTGGCACCCGTGCACCTGCATCACGTGCCGCCCGCGCTCCACCGCGGCCGGGTCCGTGGCGACGCTCGCCAGCGTGGCCGCGGGCGCCTGGTAGGTGCGGCCCAGCCTGGACTTTCCCATGGCGTACATCACGCCCGCCGCGAGGGCGAGCAGCGCCACCAGCCCGCCCAGCCCGATCCCGATCCGCTTCAGCCACTTTCGCACGCGCGCACCCTCCGTCCGGGGTTGCAGTCGATGCCGGCCGTTCCCGATGGAGGCAGCGCGAACGCACCCCCCGGACCGTGTCGCAGCACGGTGTGAGGTGTTACCGCAGGGGCATGTCCAGTTTCTACTTAGCGGGGTGTGGCGGGAGGCGTGCTGCCGCTGGATCAGGGCGGATCGGGGCGCGGCGGGGACACCGTTGTGGCGCGCGCGTCCCAGCGCCGGCGGACGGCGTACCCGCGGGCGGTTGCACGATCCGGCCGCCCCGCGGTAGTCTTGTTCCCGCGCCGCATGGGGCGCCGTCGTCGAACTCCACCAGGACCGGTACCGTGTT
Organism: Longimicrobiaceae bacterium; assembly: GCA_040509335.1. GTDB lineage: Bacteria > Gemmatimonadota > Gemmatimonadetes > Longimicrobiales > Longimicrobiaceae > JAFAYN01. The sequence continues at coordinate 7,225 of JBEVLE010000169.1, forward strand.
CCGAACTCCCCTGGCCCGCCTCCGCGCGATCGGGCTGCTGGAAGGCCTTTCCTTCGTCCTCCTCCTCGGCGTCGCGATGCCGCTCAAGTACCTCGCCGGGATGCCGGAGATGGTGCGCGTGGTGGGCATGGCGCACGGCGTCCTGTTCCTCCTCTTCGTCGCCGCCGCCCTGCAGGTGGCGCTGGAGCGGCGCTGGCCGCTCAGCCGGGTCGCCCTGGCGCTCGCCGCGTCCGTCGTCCCGCTCGGGCCCTTCGTGCTCGACGCGCGCCTGCTCCGCCCCGAGCTGGAAGCCGAGGCGCGGGCCGCGCGGGAGCCGGTGCTCGCGTAAGCTCCGATCGGCGGCGGTCCGCCGCGGACCCCCGAACGCGGAGAGCCGCCCCGGCCGGATGGTCGGGGCGGCTCTTTTCCTGATCGGACGACGGCTCGTCAGCTGCAGGTCACGAGCGCGTCTTCCACCTGGACGGTCTTGTCCGAAACGACCGAGAACCGGTTCGATACGAGCAGGTGGTATTCGCCGGGCCCCGGCAGGAGGACGTTCAGCGAGGACGCCGAGCTGCGACCGCCGTGGAAGATCGCCTCGCCGGACGTGCCGTTGCTCCAGTTGACGAAGCCGTCCTGGTCCAGCACGAACACCTCGACGTCGCGCTTTCCACCCGTCAGCCCGAGGACGTGTCCGGTCAGGATGCACGTCCTGGGGTCGTCCAACGCGAAGGAAACGTGGTAGGCGGTACCCGCGGGAACCTGCATGGCGGGCTCGTCGAGCACCGGTACGACGAGCGGCGGTGGCGGCAGCGGCACGGGAGCCGGTGCGGGGAGGGGCTCGGCGGCGACGGGGGAAACCGGTTCGGCTTGCCTCCACATGAACAGGCCGGCGGCGGCGAACACGGCAACCGCCGCCACTCCCACCAGCACGTTGACCAAGGACGACTCCTCCTGCCGGTTGGGGCGCGGCGGCGGCAGCGTGCGGCGCGCTGCGGCGACGAGGTCGTTCCCACAGTGGCGGCAGACGACGGCGGCGGGCTGAATCTGTTCAGCGCAGAAGGGGCAGGCCTTCGTGAGTTGCAGGTGCATGGACCGGAATGGTGGACGCTGGAAAAATGGTTGAATCCGGGAGGTCTACATGGCTCCGGCCCGATCAGACCGGGACCGGCCTGGCCGCTGCGTTGACGGGCACCGGCACTCCCACCGCCACCGCTACCGGCGCGGGCGCCGGGAACAGCCGCGCGCAGATCTCCGTCCACGTCGCCAGCAGCTCCGGGTCGAAGTGCTCGCGCATGGTCCCGCCCATGATCTCCAGCGCCTGCGCCGGGGAGTAGCCGCGCCGGTAGGGGCGGTCGGTGGTGAGCGCGTCGAACACGTCCGCGATGCACAGGATGCGCGCCGAGAGCGGGATCGCCTCGCCCGCCACGCCGGTGGGATACCCGCCGCCCGACCAGCGCTCGTGGTGGTGGCGCACCATGGGGCGGATGTCCCAGGGGAACTCGATGTCCGCCAGCAGCTCCACCCCCGCGTCCGGGTGGCGCTCCATGATGATGCGCTCCGCCGGCGTCAGCGCCCCCGCCTTGTTGAGCACCGCCACCGGCACGTCCAGCTTCCCCACGTCGTGCAGCAGCGCGCCCATGCGGAACCAGAGCAGCGTCTGCTCGTTGAGCCCCTCGGCGCCGGCGTGGTCCGGGTGGTCGGCGCGGCGGTGCAGGACCTCCTCGGCGAGCGCGCAGGCGTAGTCCGCCACGCGCATGCAGTGCCCCTGCGTGTACGCGTCCGCCGATTCGATGGACTCGCCCCAGCGGTGCACGATCTCCAGGAACATGGCCTCCAGCGTCGCCATGCGCCCGTCGATGTCCGCCAGCTCGCGGCGCGCCCGCAGCTGCGTGAACCAGCGGTAGGCCCGGTTCAGCGCCCGCAGCGTGTCCTGGTTGCGCTGCTGCCGCCAGAACAGCTCCGCCTGCTCGCGCGCCGTTTCCGCGGCCAGGAGCAGGTCCTGCCTCTCGTCCGCGATGGCCGCCGCGCGCCCCAGGTGGTTCTCGGCGCGCCACAGCTCGCCGGTGTCGCGGTGGAGGATGCCGTAGTGCTTGTGCAGGTCGCCGAGCGCGCGGGTCTCGCCGGTGCGCTGGATCAGCTCGAAGGCCGCGTCGCACGACGCGCGCGCTCCCTCGAAGTCGTCGCGGGCCAGCGACAGCTCCGCCCGGTTCACCTCGATGCTGATGCGCGCGCTGACGTTGCCGGTGCGCGCGCACACCTCCATGGCGTCCGCGTAGTGCTTTTCCGCCGCGTCCCACTGGCCAAGGTCCGTGTACAGCATCCCCAGGTTGTTGAGGACGAAGGGGACGTTGGACTCGTTGCCGATGGCGCGGAAGCCGTCCAGCGCCGCCGCGTAGCGCTCCCGCGCCGCGTGCAGGTTCCCCTGGATGTTGGCCACCACCCCCAGGTTGAGCTGCGTCATGGCGATCAGCTCGTAGTCGCCCACCCCCTGCGCGTGCTGGTAGGCGCTGCGGAACAGTTCCGCCGCCTCCTCCAGCTCGCCGCGCTGCTGGCTGGCCCCGCCCAGCAGGTTGAGCGCGTGCGCCGTCCCCGCCGCGTCGTCGCAGGCGGTGGAGATCGCCAGCGCCGCCTCGGCGCAGTCCTCCACCGCGTCGTAGGTCCCGTCCGCGCGGTGCGTGCGGCCGATCCAGCGGATGATGGTGGCCGCCAGGCGGGCCTGCACCGGGGTGCGCAGCGCGTGCAGCGCGGCCTCGTAGTGGTCGCGCGCCTCGTCGCGGCGTCCCCCCATCTCCGCCGTGCGCCCCGCCTCGATCCGCTCCAGCACCTCCGGGTGCAGGTCGGCGCCGCCGCTCTCGAACGCGATCATGCGCCGCCATCCGCGCCCGGGGCCGCGTCCTCCTGGCGGAGCTTGCGGGCCAGCGTGGGCCGCGAGATCCCCAGCACGCGCGCCGCGGCGCTCTGGTTCCCCTTCATCAGCCGCATGGTCAGCAGCACCGCCTCCCGCTCGATCTCCGCCAGCGGCTTCCCCTCCGGCGGAATGCGGATCTCCGCGCCGTAGGCGGCGCCGCCCGCGCCCGCGGGGAGCGAGGTGCGGCGCTGGATCATCAGGTGCTCGGCCGCGATGGTGCGCCCCTCGCACAGCATGGCCGCGCGCTCCACCACGTTCTTGAGCTCGCGCACGTTCCCCGGCCAGGCGTGCACGTGCAGCGCGGCGGTCGCGTCGGTCGAGAGCCGCAGCGGCTCCGTCCCCTGCTCGTCCGCCAGGCGCTGGAGAAAGTGCCGCGCCAGGATCTCGATGTCCTCGTCGCGCTCCCGCAGGCGCGGGAGGTTCAGGCGGAACACGTTGAGGCGGTAGAACAGGTCCTCGCGGAACTCGCCGCGCGCCACCGCCTCCTCCAGCGACACGTTGCTCGCCGCGACGATGCGGCACCCCACCTCCACCTCCTCCGCGCCGCCCAGCCGCCGGAAGCGGCCCCCCTCCAGCAGGCGCAGCAGCTTGGGCTGCAGCGTCAGCGGCGTGGCCGAGACCTCGTCCAGGAAGAGCGTGCCGCGCCCGGCCAGCTCCACCAGCCCGGAGCGGTGGCCCTCCTCGCCGAACAGCTCGGATTCCAGCAGCATCTCGGGGATGGCGGAGCAGTTCACCGCCACGAACGGGTCGTGCGCGGTGACGCCCTCGTAGTGGATGCCGCGGGCGAACAGTTCCTTGCCGCTCCCGGTGGCGCCCACCAGCAGCACGGTGGTGCGGCTCGCCGCCATGCGTTTTGCAAGCTTCACGGCGTCGCGCAACACGCGGCTGCGGCCGACGATGGCGCCGAAGCCGAAGGCGGACGGCTCGCCGGGGGCGGGCGCGGAGGGGGTGCCGAGCTGCGGCAAGAGCAAGCCCTGCATGGGGATCGTGGTTCGGGGGACGTGCACCGGGAAGGACGTCGGGGATGGATTCTACGGGGTGGGGTCTGGAACGGGAGAACGCACGATGTGCGCCCGGTGCGGCATTGAACTGCAGGTTTGGGCGTGCCCCCGGCTGGCGCCGGGGTCGGGCTTCGGCTCCGTAGCAAACGATACAACCGTTTGCAACGGAGTCGAGCCCCGGCAAACTGCCGCCGGGTCTCGCCCCTTCGGGCCGAAATCCCTCACGCGGGTCCGGCGCGGGGGCGAGGTCGGCGGGTTCAGGCGGCCGCGCCGAGCAGCTCGGGGAGCAGCTCGCGCACGGGGCGGCCCTCGGCGCGGCGGCAGAGCTCCGTGAAGCGCTCGGGGGCCACCGTGGGGCGCAGCGCTTCCAGCGAGCGCTCGGCGCGCTCGCGCACGCCGCGGTCGGCGGCGGGGTGGCGGGACACCAGCGCGAGCAGCTCCAGCGGGAAGTCGCGCTCGCCGTTGCCGGACAGGAGGGTGGCGACGCCGGCCAGGATCCCCAGCACCAGCGGCGTGGCCTCCATGCGCACCGCGATGCGCAGCGCCTCGCGGTGGCGCTCCATTGCCTCCTCGAACTGGCCCAGCGCGCAGGCCGCGTCCGCCAGGTTGTAGAGCGCCAGCGCCACCTGCTCCTGCGCCCCGATGGCGCGGTACGCCTCCAGCGCCTCCGAGATCAGCGCCTTCGCCTCGCGGAACGCCGCGGGCGAGGCCGCGTCCGCGTCGCGGCGCATGAACACGCCCAGGTTGTGGAGCGCGTTGGCGCCGCTGCGCCGGTCGCCCACCTCGCGGGCGATGCGCAGGCTCTCGCGGAACAGCTCCAGCGCCTCCTCGCGCCGCCCCAGCGCGTCCGCCACCAGCGCCAGGTTGTTGACGCAGTGGGCCAGCCCCGAGCGGTCGCCGAGGCGCTCGCGCAGCCCGCGGCTGCGGGCGAACAGGCGCTCGGCGTCGTCCCAGCGCCCCTCCGCCAGCGCCGCCGCCCCCATCTCGTTGAGGCAGGTCGCCACCCCGTCGCGGTCGCCGGCCTCGCGGTACAGGCGCAGCCCCCGGCGGAACGACTGCACCGCGCTCCGGCGCAGCCCCTGCTTGAGGGCGATGCTCCCCAGGCTCCAGTGCGACAGCGCCGCGTCCGCGCCCCCGCCGGCGCGCAGGATCGCCAGGCTCTCGCGGTGGAGCGCGCGCGCCTCCTCGTAGCGGCCCAGCCGCGAGTGGAAGAACGCCTGCCGGGCGATCAGCCGCGCGAACAGCGGCGTCCCCCGCTCCACGCGCGCCGCCGCCGCGGCGAAGAGGCCCTCCCCCTCGTGGTACCAGCTGCGCACCGCGTAGAAGCGGAAGAGCGGCTCCACGTACGCTTCCAGCGCTTCCGCGTCGGCGCTTTCCACCGCCCACTGCCACCCGGCGCGCACGTTCTCCACCTCCTCGCCGATCTCCGCGCGGGCCTCGGCCTGGCGCGGGCCCACCAGCTCGCCCGCGCGCCCGGCCAAAAAGGCGGCGTAGAAGGCGCAGCAGCGGCTCCCCGCCTCGCGCCGGGCGTCCGCGTCCTCGCGCAGCTTTTCCTCGCCGTAGGCGCGGAACACCTCGTGGAGCTGGTAGCGCCCCGCCGGCGTGCGGGTGAGCAGCGACTTGTCCACCAGCGCGGCCAGCGTCCCCACGCCGGCGCCGGCCACGCGCTGCGCCGCCTCCTTGCGGAAGCCGCCGCGGAACACCGCCAGGCGGCGCAGCGCGTCGCGCTCGCGGGCGTCCAGCAGGTTCCACGACGAGTCGAAGACGGCGCGCAGGCTGCGGTGCTGCGACGGCGAGTCGCGCAGCGGCGTGCTCAGCGCGTCGAAGCTGTGGGCCACCTCCTCGGCGATCTCGCGGCAGGAAAGGACGCGCACCAGCGACGCCGCCAGCTCGATCCCCAGCGGGAGCCCGCCCAGCATCCGGCAGATGTCCACCACGTGGCCCACGTCCTCCGGCTCCATCACGAAGGCGGCGTGGTGGCGGCGCGCGCGGTTGGCGAAGAGCCGCAGGGCGATGGAGTGCGCGGGCGAGGCGTCGGCGCCCTCGCGGGGGATGGGCATCCCCCGCAGCGGGTAGACCGCCTCCTCGCGCAGGCTGAGCCGCTCGCGCGAGGTGGCGAGCACGCGGACGCGCGGCGCGGCGCGGAGCAGGTCGCCCACCAGCTCCTCGCCGGCGACCAGGTGCTCGAAGTTGTCGAGCACCAGGAGGAGCTGCCGGTCGCGGAGGAAGTCCAGGAGCTGCTGCCGGGGCGCGCTCCCGCCGCTGAACTGGAGCCCCGCCGCCTCGGCGATGGCCGGCACCAGGAACTCCGGGGAGCTCAGCGGCGCCAGCTCCACGAAGTGCACGCCGCCGGGCGCCGACTCCGCCAGCTCCGCGGCCACCTGGATCGCCAGCCGCGTCTTGCCGATGCCGCCGGGCCCGGTGAGGGTCACCAGCCGCCCGTCGCGCAGGAGCTGCTTGACCTCGCCGATCTCCACGTCGCGCCCCAGGATGCTGGTGGACACCGCCGGGATCGCACCGTGGATCCCCCGGCCGCGGGCCGCCGGCACCTGCACCCCCTGGTACCCCTCGCGCAGCGACCACCCGTCCGCGGCGCGCTGCAGCGCCCGCTCCTCGACCAGCAGCTCCAGCGCCGCCTGCATGCGGCCGGGGAGCCCGCCGGTCTCGCGGTGCAGCCAGCCGAGCAATTCCTCGGGCGGCTCCCAGCGCAGCACGGTGCGCGCCCAGGTGCGCACCCCCTCCCACCCCAGCGCCGGCAGGGCGATGGTGGCGCGCACCTCGCCCTCCCAGGCGTGCGGGTCGTCGGCCTGCGCCTCGGCGGCGGCGAACACCACCCCCACCACCGGGAGGTCGCACCCCTCGAAGATCCCGCGCAGCAGCTCCAGCGTTTCCTCGTCCACGTCGTGCACGTCGTCCAGCAGCAGGACCACGCCGGAGCGCGCGCGCACCCGCTGGATCTCGCCCAGCAGCGCCGCCAGCTCGCGCGGGGAGTGCGGGAGCGCCTCGCGGAACTCGCGCCGCGACTCGCGCAGCGCCCCGAAGGCGCGGGCCCGGAGCGCCGGGGTGCCACGCAGCGCCACGGCCTCGTAGCCCTGCAGCAGGGCGGCGGTGCGCGCCTCGGCCAGGAAGCGGGTGCGCCCCGCGCCGCGCGTCCCCAGCACCGCCAGCACGCCGCGCCCCCCTTCCCGCAGCCCGGCGAGGAAGCCGTGCAGCGCCTGCATGGGCTCTTCCCGGTCCACCAGGCGGGCCGGCGGGTCCAGCGTCCCCGTTTCCTGGCGCACCTGGTCGTCGCTCACCACCCGCGAGCGGCCGCGGCGCTTGGCCTCGTACACCCTGCGGTCGGCGCGCTCGAACAGCTCGGACCCGCCGGGCGCCTCCTCGGGGAAGCTGGCCACCCCGATGCTCAGCGACACGGAAACGGCGGGGTTGCCGGGGAACGGCGTGGCCCCGATGCGGGTGAGGAGCCGGTGCGCCAGCACCGCGGCCTGCTCGCGCGAGGTTTCCGGGAGGAGCAGGAGGAACTCGTCGCCGCCGTAGCGGAAGAGCAGGTCGGAGCCCCGGATGATCCCCTGCACGCGCTCGGCGAACTCGCGCAGCACGGCGTCGCCGCGGCTGTGCCCGAAGGCGTCGTTGATGCTCTTGAAGTGGTCCAGGTCCACCACCAGGAGCGACAGCGCCGCGCCGCGCAGGCGCGCCTGCTCCAGGTGAAGCTCCAGCTGCTCCTCGAACGCCGCGCGGGGGAGGGCGTCGGTGAGCGGGTCCCGCGCGAGGCCGCGGAGGTCGAACCCCGGCTCCACGCTGACCGTGTCGGTCGCGCCTGCTTCCGCGCTGACGAGGCTCATCTGGGCGATCCTTCCGGTGTGGGCCGGGTCCTGGTGGGGCGTGGGCCGCGCGCGGAGGTGCGCGTCGGCCCGGTGCAGCTACTCCTCTCCCTGCTCGCTCCGCCCGCTGCCGATCACGTAGATGGAGGCGCGGGCCTCGCTTCCTGCGGCCTGCCACGCGTCGTCGGTGCCCGTGGACATGCGGGCGGCCGGCGGGGCGGCGGGCGAGAGCGGCGGGTCCGCGCTGCACCCCGCCAGGGCCAGGGCGGCCGCGGCGAGGGTGGCACGGCCCGTCCGCCGCATGAATCGTAGGGTCATCGTTCTTCTCGCTTCCTGGTCGTGGTGAGCAGGGCCGGTCAGTTCCGGTTGCGTCCGCTCGCGATGAGGTAGCCGGAGAAGTGGTCCACGGTGAACTTGATCTTGCTCCCCGTCACGTCCACGCTGGTGGGCCGGAACTCCAGCACGGAGGCGAGGCCGCGGACCGGGTCCAGGTCGTCCACGGAGGGGAAGTACGCGCCCTCGACGCCGCCCAGCAGGCTGCGGTTGCCATCGGCGGTGGTGCCCTTGAACTCCTGCTCGATCCTGACCGGCTCGCGGAAGCGCAGCCCGTGCGGCTCGAAGGTGTAGGCCACCTCGTCGCCCTTGAGGGCGGTGACGGTGATGGTCACGGTCTTCTTGCTGCTGGGCGGCACGAGCGCGTTGGAGGGGACCACGAACTTCAGCCCGGCCTCGCGGATCTCGATGGTCCCGCCGCTCTTGCCGATCTCCGCAGACACGGAGATGTCCTGCGACAGCGGGGAGGTGCGCTGCAGCACGTTGACGGGCATCACGGTTTCCAGCACGACGCCGGTCGTCGAGATGACCATTCCGGTGAGGTCGCCGATCAGCCCGTGCGCCGGCTGCTCCGGCTCCACGGGTGCCGCGACCTCGCCGCACCCGTACGCCAGGGCCGCCGTAGCCGCCAGGATGCTGCACATCCGAATGAACTTGCCTTTCATCGTCCGTCTCCTCGGGGGATTTGATGGAATGGGAACGGGTCCGCCATGCCGGACATCATGGCAACGCGTGTACCCGGGTTTTTAAATTGTCGGACGGCCGGATTTCGCGGTTTCCAGGTGCCACAAGCACTTTTTGCGAGATGAAAACAATTCATTCGCCGAGATTCGGAATCGCTGAAAACGGGGTGGGTCGCTGCAACACGGCTTTTCAGCTTCGCCGGATCTGCAACGAAACTTTGCAGCGGTGGATGCAACGAAACGTTGCAGGAAGGAGGGGCGGAGAGAGTGCGGAGGCCGGGGAGGTGTGGGGCGGAGCCCGCACGGGGCCGCCCGAAAGTGTGGCGGACGCGCAACAGAGTGAGGGGACAGCACCACGACCCGGAAGCGGATGCGGCAGCCAGGCCCCGACGAACGCGAGCCGCCCCGGCCATCGGCCGGGGCGGCTATCCTCGTTGATCGTCTCGTGGTGAAGTTAGGCCGGCTCAGTCCGCCGCGGCTGCCATGTCGGTCGCGGGGTAGCTGTCGCCTTCAGTTCCGCACAGCCTACTGACTGGTGGTAAGATGAGGCTCAGCATCTACGTGGGCTCCCTGTCTGCGCGCAAGCTGATAATGCTGTGGAGTTATCACTGCGCCACGAAGGTCAGCATCAACGAGCTTTGCCCCTGCGAGGCGCACACCGGTCATCTTAGCGCCTCGTAGGTCCGCGCTGCTGAGATCAGCCCGTCGCAGGTCAGCATCGCTAAGATCTGCCTTTCGCAAACAAGCACCGCTGAGTACGGCATCATTCAAATTGGCCTCTTGGCAGAGCGCCCCAGATAAATTGGCACCGGTTAGATTCGCTCCCGATAGGTTGGCATTGTAGAGTAGCGCTCCCGTAAGGTCTGCTCTTGCCATTTCAGCATGCGTGAGGTTCGCGAAGTGCAATGCAACTCCTGCAAGGCATGAGTGAGTGAGCACTGCTCCATACAGGTCATGAATATCAAGAGTGTATCCCCTCAAGTCGAGGTGGTGCAGCGACTGTAGTGCGACTCGATTTGGGGGGCCAGTTCTCTGGCCTTGCATCATTTTCAGCCATCGCCCGAGCGCTTCCCTGTCTTGCGTCGTCACATCCGCAATTTGCTCTGTCACTGCAGAGCACGAAGCGAGCACGCCGATCAATGCTTCACTGGCATTACGGGCTCTTCGGACCTCATCAGAAAAGGCTGGGCGAATTGGCGCGCGCTCCATCGGCATCCCATACTTGATCGTGGAGCGAACTAAGGACGAAAAATCGCCTTGTAGCTGCTCGACATCACTTCGAGGCCTCAGTTGTAACTCGTTCCGTACGAAATTGAGGAGGTACACATCTACCTCCGCAGCTCCCGCAATCTGCACCCAATGAAAGAGAGCTTCACGCTCATCCCACCCATCATCAGGGTCATTTCTGCGACGGTCGAGTTGCACAACTATTTTTTCGGCGGCGCGTAGGAGACGGCGTGCTGCCAGGTATTCCCCAAAACTCTTGTGGGTAAATTCAAAAGTTCGGTCACCGCTTGGCTGTTGCTCACGCTGGCGGAAATAAAAAGCGGTAAGCAGTCGAGTTACTCCTGCTTTTGCTCCCTCCTCAAAGGCACTAAGTAGGCGCCCGAGTCCAGCAGCCGTGCAGCGCTGTTCAATCTCCTTTGCACTTGTGGTGCGTCCATCCCCATGCCAAGCTGCGAGAGCTACTTCTTCTAAGACCCGGACAAACTCTTCCTGCTGCACACCTCGGATCGCTGGATGTTGGTGGCCAGCCCACCCACGCTCGTATACAGCTGTGAGTAGGTCATAGTACATAGAGTTTAGATTGAACTCTTTGGTGAAATCAATTTTCCCGCGTGAATACCCCAGAGCTACCAAATAGTTTAGAAGCGGTTGTGCTGTAACCTCCTCTAAGTCAATCCGCGAAAGTGCATCTGGGAGGCCCTTGTATTTTCTTCCTGTGATCTGACCATACTGTCTCCACCAGTGGTCCCGCTGATCTACAGAACGGAGATTCTCGGGATCGTCCCATTCAGCCGACTCGTGTACCTTATAGCCGAGCACATGAAGAATTTGGCCATGTCGGCGGAATTCACTCGCGTTAGCTTGAACCGTCAACTCGCGACCAATGATCAATGCTTGCAGACGAAGAACGTTGGGTCCGTTGAAAAGCTCAACCTTTTTCTCCACTTCACGTACGAACTTCTGTGCCACCTCTGCTCCCATCTTTCCCTGCATTGCAAGCTCGTCCAGTCCGTCAAGAATTAAGAGTAGCCTAGGCTCGCCTGTCTTTGGATCCACCGGGTTATGTGTAAGGAAGTGATCAAATACGACAAAATTGCCAATGGCGTCGATTAGATCGTTCGTGAGTTCAAGTCGATGGAGAGGCACGAACAGAACTGGAAAGCTCAAGGTACCTGCGCAGGCTGCTGCAAACATCTTCGCGAAGGATGATTTTCCAGAACCGGGGCCGCCACTAATCACACGTAGCGCGTCTCTATGATCCCCCTTTGTCACCCAATTCATCATCTCCGCGTGCAAATCAACTAGAACGCGGATTTCCTGTGTGTGTACGCGGAGGGAAAGGCCAAATTCTTTTTCGTCGTTAGTACGCCTACGCTCGTAATATGCTCTAACGGGTACATAGACCTGTCTGAGACTAAAAGTTTCATCGAACATTCTCTCATCGACTTGCCGCTGTAGCCAAGCATTGTAGTTGTACCAAGCGGCTTCTCGCTCACTCGCTTCTTTGAAGGGTGTATTAATAGCCTCTGTGATCGCGATATAGTCTTTAGGCCGAGATCGCCATTCTGAGCTCAGTCCATACGCAAAATAGGTTCCTAAGCGTGCTGCGACTGCGGAGGCCTGCGAGGCCTCCAAACCAAAGCCGATTAACCATTGCGCAAGGGGCGCACGAAGACCATTGATAATGGATAATGATGAAGGCCGTTCAAAAAACTGATCATCAACCGAAAAGTCGAGGTCTTCTAGGGCCAGATCGAGGGAGCCGACGAGCGTCCGATAATCCGCAGGTTCAGCAGTAAGCAAATCAGCATATTCTCCGACGAGTTCAAAAACCGCTCGATTGACTGCTCTCCGGATCAGAAGCCATGCTCGTTCTTCGACGGGCATCTCAACTCCAACTGATTTTACAACATCAATGGCCTGCTTGGCAGCGTCATCCCATTTCCCTACTGTCCCACTGATTGTTGCCTTGCTCAAGGCAAGAAAGAGGTCGCGAAAGTTCACCTGGAGTGACCTGTTCCAAACCGCGATTGGCTTTGTCACCCGAATTCCATTTTGAATCATCATGGCAGTTGTCTCATTGTGTGCCACCCGAATCGGCCGGCTACTCGCAAATTGAGCGTTGCGATTATTCGTGTTCCGCGAGGCAGCTAGCCCGGGGCAGAAGGTTGGCTATCTTCTGGGGATAATATGGACCGAGGCCTAAGACTGCAACGACAACATGGCATGCAGTTTGTCCCTGTTTTTGGGGAAGTGCCGCCCGTGTGGCTTACTTGTCGATTGTGCGGCGGTCGCCAATCATTCACCATCGGACGATTTCCTGCGCGCCGGAATTCGGCGGGAGAGTGTGGCCGGAAGAATGGAGCCGCCCCGGCCGTGCGGCCG
>JBEVLE010000170.1:0-10678 GCA_040509335.1 Longimicrobiaceae bacterium
CGGCGCTGGGGCTGGCGCCCGCCCCGGTGGCGGCGCAGGACCCGCTCGCCCCGGGGCTGGCGCTGGCCACCTTCGACTCGGCGTGGGGCGTGATCCACCGCACCCACTTCGACTCCACCTTCAACGGGGTGGACTGGAGCGCGGTGAGGACGGAGCTGCGCCCCCGGGCGGAGGCGGCGAGGACGCCGGCGGAGCTGCGCGGCGTGCTCCAGGAGATGGTGGGCCGGCTCCGCCAGTCGCACTTCTACGTGATCCCGGCGGACGTGAAGTCGGGGCTGGAGGCCGAGGACGCCGCGCCGAAGGCGGGGGGCGCGCCGGGCGACGCGGGGATGGAGCTGCGCCTGGTGGACGGCCGCTTCCTGGTGACGCGGGTGGCGCCCGGCGGGGCGGCGGAGGCCGCGGGGGTGCGGACGGGGTGGACGGTGGAAGCGGTGGGCGACCGCGAGGCGAAGCAGGTGCTGGAGGCGCTCCGCGCGCTGGAGGGCACGGCGGACCCGCGCGCCGTGGAGCTGACCGGCTACGGGCGCATGACCGCGGCGCTGAACGGCCCGGCGGGCGAGCCGGTTCGGGTCCGCTTCCTGGACGGCGCCGGCCGGCCGGTGTCGCGCGACGTGGTGCGCCGCGCGTCCACGGCGCTGAGGACCAAGTTCGGCGGGCTTCCCGAGATGCCGGTGACGCTGGAGCGCGAGCGGCTGCGCATGCCGGACGGGACCACCGTGGGGGTGATCCGCTTCGACCTGTGGATGCCGGCGATCTCCCGCGACTTCGACGCGGCGGTGGACGAGCTGCGCGACGCGGACGGGATCGTGCTGGACCTGCGCGGCAACCCGGGCGGGGTGGGCGCCATGGCGATGGGGATCGCGGGGCACTTCATGGACGAGGCGCGCTCCCTGGGGGCCATGCGCACCCGCGACACGGAGCTGCGCTTCGTGGTGAACCCGCGGCGCGTGGACACGCACGGGCGGACGGTGGCGCCGTACGCCGGCCCGGTGGCGATCCTCACCGACGCGCTCTCCATGAGCACCACGGAGATCTTCGCCGGGGGGATGCAGCAGGCGGGGCGGGCGCGCGTCTTCGGCGCGACCACGGCGGGGCAGGCGCTCCCCTCGTACCCGCGCCCGCTCCCCAGCGGCGACGTGCTGGTGCACGCCTTCGCCTCGTTCGCCATGCCGGACGGCGCGCCGGTGGAGGGCAAGGGCGTGGTTCCCGACGTGGCGGCGCCCCCCTCCCGGGCGGAGCTGCTGGCCGGACGCGACCCGGCGCTGGAGGCCGCGAAGCGCTGGATCTCGGAGACACGCAGGCGCGGCGCGAGCCGCTGACGGCATCGCGGCGGACCCCGTCCGCCGCTCCCCGGCCGGGACATCGGCCGGCAACCGGAAATCACGAACAGGAGAACCACCATGCAGCACAGCACGCTTTCCCTGGCCGGCGCCGCCCGGCGCGCCGGCATCGCCCTCTGCCTGGCGCTCGCCCTTCCGCTCACGGCGGCGGCGCAGCAGCTCCCGCCCGCCAAACAGGTCATCGACCGCTACGTGGAGGCGGTCGGCGGGCGCGAGGCCATCGCGCGGCACCGGTTCCGCACCATGGAAACGGAGATGTCCATGCCGGCAATGGGAATGACCATGCCGATGAAGATGGTGATGGCCGCGCCCAACCGGATCGTCACCACGGCGGAGATGCCGGGCGCCGGGACGCTGCGCTCCGGGTACGACGGGAGCGTGGGGTGGCAGGTGAACCCCATGACCGGGCCGTCGCTCATGTCGGGGGCGGAGCTGGAGCAGGTCGCGCAGACGGCCGACTTCTTCAGCCTGCTCAACTACGACAAGCTGTACCGCAGCATGGAAACCACGGAGCGCACCGAGCTGAACGGCCGGCCGTGCTACAGGGTCAAGCTGACCACCGCCACGGGGCGCGAGTCGTGGCAGTGCTTCGACACCGAGACGGGGCTGATGGTGGCCAGCGGCGGCAAGCAGGAGTCGCAGATGGGGAGCATGGAGGTGACCTCGCTGCTTTCCGACTACAAGGAGTTCGACGGCATCCGGATGGCGACCCGCTCCACCAGCAAGATGATGGGCCAGGACATGACGATGACGGTCAAGTCCGTGAGCCACGCCCCGGTGGACGCGTCCGTCTTCGCGCTCCCGGCCGAGATCCAGGCGCTGGCGCAGGCCAAGCGGCCCTGACCCCGCCGCCGGTCCGTAGTCGTACACGAAGGGAGCCCGCCGTATGGGCTCCCTTCGTGCATCCGCGCGGCTCTTGACGGCGGCGGGCCGGCGGCGGATGATTGGGCTGCCCGCGCCGGTCCGCCCGACTCAACCAGGAGATCCCGAACATGGTCGCTGCCGTGGTGCTGATCCGCTCCGTCCCGGGCGACGTCCCCGCGCTCGCCCGCCGCATCGCCGGCATCGACGGGGTGGCCGAGGTGTATTCCGTGTCCGGCGAGTACGACCTGATCGCGATCCTGCGGGTGCCGGAGTACGAGCGCATCGCCACCATCGTCACCGAGGAGATCGCGCAGGTCAACGGGATCGAGCGCACCAACACGCTGACGGCGTTCCGGGTGTATTCCAAGCAGGACCTGGAGCGGGCGTGGGACATGTTCGACTGATGATTTCTACTGCGGGCACGGCGGGTTTGGGCGTGCCCCCGGCTGGCGCCGGGGTCGGGCTTCGGCTCCGTAGGGCTGCAAACAACGCAGCCCAACGGAGTCGAGCCCGCGCAAACAGCCGCGCGGTCTCGACCCTTCGGGCCGAAATCCCTCACGCGGGCTCCGGCGCGTCGGCGGCGCTGCGCCGCGCTCTCCACCTTTCCCCGGCCGTGTCGTGACGCCCGCGGCTTCCTCCGCGCGCACGGAGGCGCCAGGGGCGCTCGGCGCGTCCGGGGGGGACGCGGAGGTGATCGCGCGGGCGCGGCGCGTGTTCGGGGCGCAGCGGGCGCGGCGGAGGTGGGCGGACCCGCCGTCGGCGGAGGAGCGGATCGCGCGGCTGGAGCGCTTCCGCGCGGCGGTGGCGGCGCACCGGGAGGCGCTGGGCGCGGCGATGCGCGCCGACTTCGGCAAGCACCCGGTCGAGACGGAGCTTACGGAGGTGCAGCAGGTGCTGGCGGAGGCGGGGCACGCCATCCGCCACCTCAAGGGCTGGATGAAGCCGCGGCGGGTGGGGACGCCGGCGCTGCTGGCGGGGACGCGCAGCGAGATCCGCTGGGAGCCCCGGGGCACCGTGCTGATCCTGGGGGCGTGGAACTACCCGGTGCTCCTCACGCTGGCGCCGCTGGTGGCGGCGGTCGCCGCCGGCAACACCGCCGTCGTGCGTCCGTCGGAAAAGACGCCGGCCACGGCGGAGGTGCTGGGGCGCATCGCCGCGGACGCGTTCGCGGAGGACGACGTGGCGCTGGTGGGGGGCGGGGTGGAGGTGGCCGACGCGCTCCTCGCCCTCCCCTTCGACCACTTCTTCTTCACCGGCAGCTCGGCGGTGGGGCGCAGGGTGATGCACGCCGCGGCGGAGCACCTGGCGAGCGTCACGCTGGAGCTGGGAGGAAAGTCGCCCGCCATCGTGGACGCGTCCGCGGACGTGGGGCGCGCGGCGGAGCGCATCGCCTGGGGCAAGTTCATCAACGGCGGCCAGACGTGCGTGGCGCCGGACTACGTGCTGGTGCACGAGTCGCGCGAGGCGGAGCTGCTGGACGGGCTGCGGCGGAGCGTGGCGGCGTTCTACGGCGGCACCGCGGAGGAGCGGCGCGCGAGCGACAGCTTCAGCCGCATGATCGACGACCGGGCGTTCGCGCGCGTGGCGGGGCTGCTGGAGGACGCGGTGGCGGCGGGGGCGCGCGTGGAGACCGGCGGCGAGACGGACGCGGCGGAGCGCTACGTGGCGCCCACGGTGCTTTCCGGCGTGGGCTGGGAGACGGCGGTGATGCGGGAGGAGATCTTCGGGCCGGTGCTCCCGGTGCTCGCCTTCCGCTCGCTGGACGACGCGCTGGAGCGCGTCGCGGAGCGGCCGAAGCCGCTGGCGCTGTACCTGTTCGCGCGGGACGGCGCCGTGGAGGAGCGGGTGCTGCGGCGCACCACGGCGGGGGGGACGGTGGTCAACGACGTGGTGATCCACCTGGCGAACCCGGACCTGCCCTTCGGCGGGGTGGGGGAGAGCGGGCAGGGGAGCTACCACGGCCGCTTCGGCTTCCGCACCTTTTCGCACGAGCGGGCCGTGCTGGTGCGCGGCCGCTTCAGCCCCGCGGCGCTGCTTCACCCGCCCTACACCGAGCGGGTGAAGCGCTTCGCGAAGCTCGTGGGGCGCATCGTCGGCTGAGGTGCGGCTCGCCATGCACATAGACGCTCTGGCAGCATGTGCCGCGGATGCGCCTAGCAGTCTGCTCGCCCCGGCGGCGTGGTGGACACGCGGGCGGCACGGCTGTCCACGATAGGGATCCGCGGCCGAAGTACGAGCGGGGCCCGCCGGAAGGCCGGGCCTCTGACTCACGGATCCGAGCGCCCCACCGAAAGCGGCGACTCGACCTTGGCTCGTTCGCTATTCGGATACCACCTCAATCGTCAAGTCTGGCCACCCCGCTCCACCGCTTGTTCACTGCTGTTCGGTTTCTCCTCAGTGGCGAAACCGAGAAAAGGATGCTGATGGAGCGATTCGTGATATTGAACGTTCTCTCCTTGCCCGAGAAGCTTAACCCAACATCACGCCGCCTGATGCCGGATCACTTGCCCACACCGAGCAAGACTGAGATAGCGCTTCCGGCCAATGGATACAGAAGCGACAGACTGTCCTTGAGATCCTCCCATATGCTGGTCTTTAAATCAAGAACATCCTCCAACGCATCCATATCAGCACGCCATTTCACCAGGGAGTCCAAGTCTGGCAGGGGCTGAACCAGCAAACGGCTCACAATTCCGTGGCCAATGCGATTCATCAGCAGGCGAGCGGGCACGTACACTAGGGCTATCACGCCAGAGCCAAACGCACCATAGAGCAGTACAAGTGTCCGGTTGTAAACGAAACCTTCGTTGAGCACCACGAGAGCGCGATGCAGCGCTCCAGTGCACAGGGTGGCGGTGCCGATGATTAGGCCGGCCATGGTCAGGAATGTACGCATGTCCCGCCGCATCTTCAGGAATGAGAAGATGTGACTTCGGACATCGTCGATCTGCAACATGGCCGCCTCTGCCGCCGCAGAGACGGCGTAGATGCCAAGCAGGGAGAGTAGCATCGGAACGAGACCGATATAAGAGATCGCTTTGATCTTGGGTTCCTGCCATTCGACAGGGAATCTGAGCTTGTCGCTCAAGCCGCCATGGCCAGCCAGGAAAGCCCCAAAGAGCAACAGCAACCCAGTCAGGAGAATTGCCGCTCCCGAACGGTGCTCCCGTAGCATCTCCCGGTACTCCTTGAGCATCGCCAGGAGAGACGGCAACATGATCGTCCAGAGGGCGACCTGCGCAGCAACGAGAGAGCACCAGATCGCCCGCTCTGGTGGCTGACGTATGGTCGCGAGGCTCGGATTGGCATTTTCCGGCGCAATGAATACTAGTACGGAGAGCGTGACGACGAAGCCAACGCTCCCGAGTAGCACGGCGAGCGGGATCTCCCGGGCACGTCTTCTGGAGCGGGACGATAAATCTGAGTTTCCATGGATTACTCGCGCTTGGCGGAAGTGTTGGAATGGATCCGGCGCTTCCGTGATGTACTACAGCGGACCCATGCAGTGCTGCCCCTCTTCCGCTGGCCGGGAGGAGACCGGGTGCGTGAGGGATTTCGGCCCGAAGGGGCGAGACCCGGCGGCTGTTTGCCGGGTCTCGACTCCGTTGGGCTGCGTTGTTTGCAGCCCTACGGAGCCGAAGCCCGACCCCGGCGCCAGCCGGGGGCACGCCCAACCCAGCAGTTGCCGTTCAGCCCCGCTCCGGACGCAGCGTCATCCGGTGCACGGCACGCGCCTCCGCCTTCGCCCGGTCCAGCGGAATCGGCCACAGGCGCCCCTCGCGCCACATCTCCGTCTGGTCGCGGTAGTGCGGCGAGAAGGGGAGGCCGGACTGCCCGGTGGGGATCACGAACCCGCCGGCGCCGTCCACGTCGCCCATGTCCACCACGTGGCGCTGGCTGGGCCCGTAGCCGTTGACGAACGGCGGCCGCTGCCCGCCGTACCCCGCCACGTTGACCGTGTACGGCGAGCCGCGGTTGGGGAACGGGCCGATGTTGAGCCCCAGCGCCCGGTCCAGCGCGCCCACCACCCCCAGCGGGTGCTCGATGCGGGTCACGTGCAGGTCGCCCCAGGTCCGGGTCCCCACCTCGCGTGCGGCCTCGCGCATCGCCTCGGCGGCCAGGCCGTCCAGCGTCTCGGTCCGCGGCGTGGACACGTCGTCCACCCAGCGGCTCCCGCCCGCGTCCAGCACGGCATTCAGCGCGCTCCGCGGAAAGTACACCTTGCTCCCCCGGAACTCGTCGCTGCCCACGCGCCGCCGCAGCGCCTCGTACCAGGCGTAGAAGAGCGCCGCGGCGCGCGAGTCCACCCGGGCCTCGCCGTTCCAGGCGCGCAGCTCGCGCTCCGCCGCGGTGTCGCCGGCGGCGCGCGCGGCCGCCACGGCGCGCGGGAGGTGGCGGCGCGCGTGGGCGTCCACCACGTCCACCTGCTGGCGCGCCACGTCCGCCGCGGTGAGGCCGTGGGCGCGCTCCACCATCTCGCGGATGCGCATGGCCCGGTACGGCTCCGCCCACTGCGAGGCCACGCGGTGCGGGTAGTCGGCGCCGGCCTGGCGGTTGTTGGCGGTGACGACGAAGCCCTCGGCGGGATCGAGCACGTGCGGGTGCTCGTCCCACTCCAGGTAGCGCGTCCAGTCCCCCTCGCCGGTCCAGCCGGGGACGGGGAGCACGCCGTCGCCGGAGCGGCGCACGGGGACGCGCCCGCCCATCCAGTAGCCGAAGGCGCCGTCCGCGTCCGCGAAGACCACGTTCTGGTGCGGGCTGCGGAAGTCGCGCAGCGCGGCCAGGAACTCGCCCGCGCTGCGGGCGCGGTTCATCCCCATCAGCGCGCGGAACTCGGGCGAGGGGTCGTGCGCCGTCCAGCGCATGGCCAGCACGCGCCCGCCCGCGCGCGGCTCCACGTCCGAGAGCACGGGCCCGTGGCGGCTCGCGCGGACGCGCTGCACCACGGGATCCGCGCCCTTGACGCGGATGGTCTCCTCGCGCACGGCGAAGCGCTCCCACCCGGCGGGGGTGCGGTAGCGCGTGGAGTCGCGCGGGTCGGTCTGCTCCACGTAGAAGTCCACGTCGTCCACCATGGCGTTGGTGAACCCCCACGCCACCCGCCGCGTGTGCCCCGCGACCACCACCGGCACGCCGGGGAGCGTCATCCCCGCCGCCTCGATGCCGCCGCCGTGGATGCCGGCCAGGTACCACAGCGAGGGAGCCCGCAGCGCCAGGTGCATGTCGTTGGCGAGGATGGGCCTGCCGGACTCGGTCCGCGAGCCGCCGACCACCCACGAGTTGGAGGCGCGGGCGATGGACACGCCCTCCAGCAGCACGCGGGCGCGCGCCGGGATCCGCGGCACGGCGACGCCGGCGACGGGGCGGAGGACGCGCGCGGTGTCGGCGGCGGGGAGCGGGCCGGGCGCCGAGGCGTCGGCCGCCCTGCCGCGCCACGCGGCGTCCGCACCGGTGATGCGCGCGCCCCACTCGGGATAGGCCGGGTTGAGCTCGCGCGCCAATTCCGGCCCCACCGCGTCCGCCGCGGCCTGGAGGTTGAGGCCCACGTCCCAGTCGGCCAGGTCCCACGCCATGATCTTGGCGATCGCCAGGGAGTTGCGGACGGTCCACGGCTCCGGGCGGAAGCGCAGCACCACGAACTCGGGGGGGAGGGCGCCGGAGTGGCCGCGGATCCAGGCGTTGACGCCGTCGGCGTAGGCCTGCATCAGCGCGCGCTCGGCGGGGCCCAGCATGCGCTCGTTGTCGGCGGCGGCGCGCCCCATCCCCACGGTGCGCAGGAAGCGGTCGGTGGCGACCAGGTCGGGCCCCAGCACCTCGGCCATGCGCCCGTCGGCGACGCGGCGGAACAGTTCCATCTGCCAGAGCCGGTCCTGGGCGTGCACGTAGCCCATGGCGCGGAACAGGTCGGCCTCGCCGGCGGCCCACACGTGCGGCACGCCCAGCGAGTCGCGCCACACCTCCACCGGCGCGGCCAGGCCCGCGAGCCGGGCGTCCTCGCCGGGGTCCGCGGCGGCGGAGCGCAGGTACAGGTAGGCGCCCCCGGCCGCGGCGGCGGCGAGCGCGAACAGGCCGAGCAGGAGGTAGCCGAGCTTCTTCATCTGGGGGCTTCCGGCGTGCGGACGGGAGGCGGTGTTCCGGCGGGGTGCTCGGACAAGGTGCGGGGGTTGATGTTTGTAGGTCAAGGTGAGGGGGCGTCGTGGGCCGGGCCGCTCCGGAACCAGGCCAAACAGCCGGCCTGTTTCCTACGCGGGCTCCGGGAACCCCGCCAAACAGCCGGCGGGTTTCCCTCCGCCGGAGTGAGCCAGCCGAAACTGCCCGGCTGTCTCCCTCCGAACAGATGCAGGGGGGTACGACAGAACTGCAAGGACAGGAAGCCCTCCCCCAGGATTGGGGAGGGTTGCGAGCCCAAGCGAGCCGGGTGGGGGCCTCCCGCGGACGCCAGCGCGAAGCCCGAACCCCGCCGTCCAAAGCCTTTCGCTAGCCGTCGACCGGGTTGTGGGCCACGTCCTCGCACGGGCCGTCCAGGCGCACGTCGTCCAGCCGCACCCACGCGTCCTGGCCGGGCGCCCAGAAGCCGCCGAAGACATTGTAGGTGCCGGTCGCGGTGGGTCGGAAGGCGACGCGCAGCTCGCGGTAGCCGTGGACGGGTCCGTACTTGATCTCCCGCACGGGACGCTGGGCGGCGTCGCGGAAGCCGAAGTAGCCGTCGCGCACGTTGCCGGTCGTCTTCACGAACGCCCGCAGGGTGTACAGGCGCCCGGCCGTGAGCTGGACGCGCTGGCGGATCGCGTTCCACCCCGTGGTGTTGCGCAGCAGGGCGTTGTTGTCGCCGGCGTGCCCGTTCCCCACCCCCCGCTCGATCTCCGCGCTCCCCTCCTGCATCCAGGGGGAGCTCACCCGCGCCCGCGTCTGCGACTCGAAGGTCCCGTCCCGCGCCATGCTCGCGCACTGCGCCGCCGCGTGGCCGGCCGCCGCCGGGACCGCGGCCAGCGCCGCGGCGAGCAGCATCCCGCGCAAGCGGCGTGCGGGGCTCGTCCTTCTGTCGTCCGTGGCGCGCATGGCGTTCTCCCTCGGCGGTGTGAGGAGCGTGGGAACCGGCGCGCAGGCCGCATCGATCGCGCCCCCGGTTCAGGACGCGCGGCCGATCCGTCCGGAACCGTTGTGCCGCAAGGGCTTCTTCGGAATTCGGGCGAGCCGGCCGGAGGACGGGTGGGGGCCGTGTGGGACGCACGTGGGACAGCGGACCGGGTCGGCGGAGTCCCACCCCTGTCCCGCGATCTCCCCGCCGCGGTCACTCCGGCGCGTCGGAGGGACGTCCGCGGGGGCGCTCGGCGTCCTGGTGGGCGAGCGCGCGCAGCCGGGCCTCGTCCAGCCGGGCGAGGGCGGGCCGCACCGCGACCGGCGCTTCCGGCGGGGGGAGCAGGCGGGCGATGCGCGCCGCCAGCCGGGCCGGCTCCCCGCCGCCCGGCCCGCCGCCGGGGATGCGCACCACCACCACGTAGCGCGCCCGCTCGGCGCGGTCGAAGGCCAGTCCGGCGAACCACCCGTCGTCGGCGGCGCCGTCCGAGGCGACCGTCCCCGTCTTGCCGCCGAGCTGCCACGGCGAGCCCGCCATCTCCTCCGCGGCGCCGCGGGCGGTGCCCCGGCGCACGGCGTCCAGCATGGCGCCCTGCAGGCGCCACGCGGTTTCCCGGGCGAACAGGCGCGTTCCCGAGGGGGCCCGCGCCAGCGCGCCGTCCACCGTGGGGGCGACCCCCACCCCGTCGTTGCCGATGGCCTGGACGAAGCGCGCGACGTGCAGCGGGGTGACCCGCACGTCCGCCGCGCCGGTGGCGAAGCCGGCCCAGGCGCCGCGCCCCCCGCCCTCCGCCGCCGCGACCCGCACCGGGGCGGGGCTCATGCGCGCCCGGAACCCCGGGGAGCGCGTCGCCCAGAAGGTGGTGTCGCGGCCGTCCGGGCCCGCGCCGGCCGGCGCCACGCCGAAGCCGAGGCGGCGGACGCCGGCGAGCACCGCGTCCGCCCCCGCCGCGCCGCGCAGGCGCAGCGCCATCGCCGCGGCGGCGGTGCTGCACGAGTGCACCAGCATGTCGTGGGGTCCGGCGAGAACCGCCGGCATCCCCGCGGGCGCGGTCACGGTCCCGCCGTCCACGTCCAGGCGGGCGGGGCACTCCAGCGGCCCGTCGCCCAGGCCGCGCTCCCACCACAGGGTGGCGAGCACCAGCTTCCACACCGAGCCGGGGAGGACGGGTTCCGTGAGCCCGCCCGCGCCGTCGCCCACCGCCGAGTACGCGAGCACGGCCCCCGACGTCACCTCCTGGACCACGGCCGCCGACCCGCGCGGGTAGCGGGCGAGCAGCGCGCCCACCTCGCGCTCCAGCGCGGGGCAGACGGTGGAGCCCTCCGCGGGCCCGGGCACCTCGCAGGCGACCGCCGCGGTGGGCGCGGCGGCCGGCTCCGTTTCGCGCGGCGCGCCG
>JBEVLE010000171.1:0-2649 GCA_040509335.1 Longimicrobiaceae bacterium
GACGCCAGCGCGAACCCCGCGTGAGGGATTTCGGCCCGAAGGGGCGAGACCCGGCGGCAGTTTGCCGGGGCTCGACTCCGTTGCAGACGGTCGTTTCGTCTGCTACGGAGCCGAAGCCCGACCCCGGCGCAGCCGGGGGCACGCCCGGACCCGAAGTTCGAAGTGTACGGTGTCCCGGAATCACTGGCGGACGAAACCGCCACCGGCTAGACTAGGAAAAGGCAGAAACGCCCGGATTTCCGAACCCCGCCACCGGCCGGAGCCATTCCCGCCGGTGTGGCTATTTGTACCAGGAGATGCAACCATGCCCGATGCACCCCGCGTCCGCTTCGCCCCCAGCCCCACCGGCTACCTGCACGTGGGCGGCGCCCGCACCGCGCTCTTCAACTGGCTCTTCGCCCGCGGCACCGGCGGCGTGTTCGTGCTGCGCATCGAGGACACCGACCGCGAGCGCTCCAGCGACGAGATGACGCAGGCCATCCTGGACGGCATGGGGTGGCTGGGGCTGGACTGGGACGAGGGCCCCTTCCACCAGGCGGACGGCTTCGACCGGCACCGCGCCGACTGCCTGCGCCTGCTGGGCGAGGGAAAGGCGTACCGCTGCTTCTGCACGGCGGAGGAGCTCCGGGCGCGGCGCGAGGCCGCGGAGGGGCGCCAGGAGGAGTTCCGCTACGACCGCAGCTGCCTGCGCCTGGACCCCGCCGAGTCGGAGCGGCGCGCGGCGGCGGGGGAGGCGTTCACGCTGCGCTTCCGGGTGCCGGAGGGGGTCACGGAGTGGGACGACGTGGTGCACGGCGCCACGCGCTTCCGCAACGAGGACATCGAGGACTTCATCGTGCTGCGATCGGACGGCACCCCCATCTACAACCTGGCGGTGGTGTCGGACGACATCGAGATGCGCATCACCCACGTGATCCGCGGCGACGACCACATCTCCAACACCCCCAAGCAGATCCTGCTGTACCGGGCGCTGGGGGCGGCGGTGCCGGCGTTCGCGCACGTCCCCATGATCCTGGGGCCGGACGGCAAGCGCCTGTCCAAGCGCCACGGGGCCACGGCGGTGGGCGAGTACGCGGGGCAGGGGATCCTCCCCACGGCCATGGTCAACTTCCTGGCGCTGCTGGGGTGGAACCCCGGCGACGACGAGGAGGTGATGCTCCCGGCGGACCTGGTGGGGCGCTTCTCGCTGGAGCGCATCAACCGCAAGAGCGCGGTGTTCGACACGGACAAGCTGCTGTGGATGAACGGGCGGCACCTGTCGCTCAGCCCCGCGGGCGAGCTGCTCCCGCTGGTCGCGCCGGCGCTGGTGGAGGAGGGGCTGCTCGCGGAGCAGGAGGTGGAGGAGCGGCACGACTGGCTGTGCGGCCTGGTGGACCTGCTGAAGACGCGGGTGCGCACCACGGGCGAGCTGGCGGAGCAGCTGCGCACGTACCTGGCGCCGGAGATCGAGTACGAGGCGGCGGCGGCCGCGAAGCACTGGAAGGACGCGGACGCGGTGGCCGCGCGCCTGGAGGCCGCCCGCGACGCGCTGCTGGCGGCGGAGCCCTGGGAGCCCGCGGCGCTGGAGGAGGCGCTGCGCGGGGTGGCGGAGCGGGAGGGGGTGGCGTTCGGCAAGGTGGTGCACCCGCTGCGCCTGGCGCTGACGGGCTCCTCGGCGAGCCCGGGAATCGACGTGGTGGTCGCGGCGATGGGGGGAAATCTGGTCGCCCAAAGGTTGGATGCAGCTGTTACACGGATCCGCTCGGCGGGCCCCCAACAAGAGCGTTGACACGGGGGGGGACCACTCCTAAGTTGCGGCTGGAGAGGGTTTACAGAAGGAACGGAATGCGCATTCTGCTCCATCTGTACGTAGCAGCGGGGATGGAATGCGCCGGGCAGGTCGCCCTGCGCCGCTGAAACGTCCGACTCGGGATCCGACACGGAGCCGGCCACGAACAAGGGGAGGCAGCCATGCCTGAACCACTGAGCAAGATCGAGAAGCGGATCCTGAACTACCTGGTGGACTACCTCCGGCAGCACACCTACCAGCCCAGCATACGCGAGATCGGGAAGCGCTTCGGGATCAAGTCCACCAAGACGGTCTCGGAGCACCTCCAGGCGCTCGCGGACAAGGGATACATAGAGCGGGACGCGTCGCGCTCGCGCGGCGTGAAGATCCTGGGGATGAACCTGGCCCCGGACATGGTGAGCATCCCCAACTACGGCCGGATCGCGGCGGGACGCCCGGCGCTCCTGCGCGAGAACGTGGCGGAGGAGTACCAGCTGGACCGCAAGCTCGCCGGCTCGGCGGACTCGTTCTTCCTGGAGGTGCACGGTGACAGCATGCAGGGGATGGGGATCCTCCCCGGCGACCTGGCGCTGGTGGAGCCCGCGGAGGAGGGCGACCTCCAGAACGGCGAGATCGTGGCCGCGCGGGTGGACGGCGGCGCCACGGTGAAGCGCTACTTCGCCAACGGCGGCCAGGTGGTGCTGGAGCCCGCCAACACCAACTACGCCCCCATCCTGGTGCACGAGCACAACGACTTCACGGTCCTGGGCCGCGTTACCGGCCTGTTCCGGCGCTTTACGCGCGAACAGACGGAAGCTATCGTGACGGGAGCGCACTGAGCGGCGGACCTCCGTCGGTACCAGGGGGACCCCGGCGGCTGC